>JAZLDK010000048.1:0-2380 GCA_045614725.1 Candidatus Enterousia sp. | reverse complement strand
GGTCCTCATTTGGACGGGTGACACCTCCGGTTCAGACCTCATTGACGGTTTCCTCACGCAGATGTCCGCGGATGCCGATGTCGTTCCCGCCACCCTCACGGGCATCGCCGATGCATACACCGCCGTCAAGACCGTGTATTTCGCCATGCCGGAGGAAACCCTGGAACGGGGCGGTGCCATTTTCGTGGACCCGGCCATTTTCCGTGCCCTCCTCAATGACCTGGTTGTCCTCAATTACTATCACTACGACATGGGCAACGCGAACCCGGAGGAAATCCTTCTCCCCGGCACCGATGTCCGCGTGATCAAGACCCCCGGCCTCGCCAACACGAAGGCCATCGTCGGAACCTTCGCCGAAAACCTGGTGTACGGCACCGACATGGAGAACGACAACGAGGATGTGGACCTGTGGTGGAGCCAGGACGATCGCCTGTTCAAATACGAGGTGAAATGGGCCTCCGGTGTCGCATACCATTTCGGTGACCAGGTGGTCCTCGGTGCGATGGACGATGCCCCCGTCCCGATGGGTGCTTGCCCGTGTGCCGCCCCCGCCGATCCCGGCGAGTAAACCGCGATAAACACGCGACAATCGCATGAAACCCGGAGGGTGGGCCGACACCCACCCTCCATTTTTTAACGCCCTAAAACGAAAAATATATGGCTTGCACTCAAACCCTTGCGGGAATCACCCGCGATTGCCTGGGAAGCAACGGCGGCATCAAAACCGTGTGGCTTGCCAACTACGACAATGTGGCCTCGCTGACGGAATCCTCCGGGGCCATTACCGGGATCACCCTGTCTAATTCCGAAAAATTCAAGAAATACGAATTTCCGCGGAACACCGGGTCCATGTCTTCCAATTACGCCGTGAACGCCGAAAACGGTTCGTCCTATGTGGAAACCGATCTGCTCATGGTGTTCAACAGGATGGACACCGCGAAACGCCTGGAAATCGTCGCAATGGCACAGGGCAACCTCGTTGCCATCGTGGAGGACAACAACGGCAAGATGTGGTATCTCGGACACGATTACCCGGTCACGATCAACGCGGGTGACGGCCTCACCGGAACCGCCCGTGGCGATCGGAACGGATATTCCATCACCCTCCGGGACGAATCCGCCGAACTCCCGTTCCCGTTCACCGGGACCGTCCCGGAGTAACGGCCCGCGACTGAAACCCGAACCGCATTTCACCCCGTCCGCATGGATCGGGGTGTTTTGTTTTTACGAAAAATGGCAAAACGATATTTGACAACGAAATGATCTACTTGAACAACACAAACGAATCACAGGTGGTTTACATCCCGCGGGACACCGACCTGTCCGGAACATTGCAGATGTCCGCCCGTTCCACGATCGGCCTGGACATCGTGTTGAATGTGACGATGTTGGATTTGAAATTGCACCGCCTGTGTTACGCGATGGCCGTTACATTGCCGGAAGGCACCCCGTCCGGCGAATACGAATACATCCTCCGGGCGGACGGCGAACAGGTGTCCACGGGGGTGATGGTCGTTCGTGACGGCACCACGGATGCGGAACAATACAACAAAGAAATAACTTATGAACAGTACAACGGACAATAACAACATCCGGGCGAATGTCGCATTTGCGGCCCTCGATCCGTACCTGGAACGGAACATCGTTTCGCCAAAGGAAACGCCCGTCCGGGGAAAGGATTTCATCGAATGGGGGGACGGGAACGCATATCCGGATTACCTCCTGGAATTGACAAAGACGGTTCCCACCTTGCGTTCGATCATCAACGGCACGGTGGATTTCATCGCGGGGGACAATGTGACGATCCGCCCGTGGCATCCGGAATGGAAACCGGGCCAGATGAACGCCCGCGGGGACATGATCGCCGAACAGGTGGAGGACCTGGCCCGCGATTACGAAACCTACGGCGGTTTCGCATTGCAGATCATCCGCGATTTCGCCGGGCGGGTGTCCGAAGTCTATTATTTGGACATCCGGTTCCTCCGCATGAACAAGGAATGCGATGTGTTTTATTATTCCGAGAAATGGGCCGAACGGGGCCGCAAGGATGCGATCATTTACCCGGCGTTCCGGTATGACATCGCGGAACGGTGGGCCACCCTGTCGGACGAAGAACGGAACCGGAACGCATCGTCGGTCCTGTATGTGAAAACCACCCATTCACAGGTGTACCCCATGCCCGTCTATGCCGCGAGTGTAAAGGCGTGTGAAATCGAACGGATGGTGGACGATTACCACCTCAATTCATTGGAAAACGGGTTCAACCCGTCCGTGATCGTGAATTTCAACAACGGCATCCCGACGGATGCCATGAAGGCCGAAATTGAGGAAGATTTGCTCGAAAAGGGGTCCGGGCCTGGAAATGCGGGCCGCATAATCC
>JAZLDK010000047.1:0-1192 GCA_045614725.1 Candidatus Enterousia sp. | reverse complement strand
TATCCCTCGGTGCGTGCGGTGAAGAAGGCCGTGTTGTTTGGTTTGCCGCCACCATGGAATTGTATGATGTTTGATTGTATGCGTAATTCGCGCGGACAGCGGAAGTCCAGTGCTGCGTGGCCGACACCGTCTGCATCCCATATTTCGTGCGATGCGCCTATTTTTACGCGTTCTGTCTGCACGTCGTGGGACAGTATTGGATAGTTTTCGTTGTATTCTTTGGCCACGTCCCAGAATATGACTTTGCCTTTGGTCTGCCACAGGCCGACGATGCAGTGTTTGTCGCCCAGTTCGCCCCCTACGTCCACGGATATGCATTTGAATTGCGCTGGTGGTATTGTTCCGTTTGTGTGTTTTTCGAATATCATATCAAGGGCGGTTGCGGATATGATTGGCAGGCCGTCTATTTCGTCTGCTGCAAACAGGGTTTTTGCTTTCCACATTGCCGGGTGCATTTTGCGTTCTGTTTCCAGTTGGTCGTACAGGTATGATGGCAGGGCTTTGTTTTCCCAGTAATCGATTCGGAAGTGGTTGCTGTTTTCGCCCAGTGTTTCCCCCCATTCGACCAGCCATTGTGGCAGTTTGTTTCCTATGATGATTATGATTCGCGCGTTTCGGTCACGGAATAGGGTTTTCATTGCATCCAAACCCTCTTTTTCGCCCCATCCGCCCATTTCGTCCATGATCACAAGGTCGTGTGGTGTATTCAAGTCCTTTGCTGCATCGCCGCGTGATGCGTGGAATCCTATCATTTCGATTTTGGCCGGTGTGTCTGTTATCTGTGAAAGGCTTTTGGCATCGCCGATTTTATAGTCGCCGTTTGTCAGGTCTTTAATCAGGCCTGCGAACCCGGACATCATTCCGCTTTCTGTTGGTGCGCCGAGCAGTACGGTCATCAGTGCGCCCTTGTTTATCAGGCCTGCGGTTATTCGTCCCCAGCCTTGCGATTTTCCGCTGTATCGGCTGCCCTCGGTCAATATGACGTATGGTGCCAGTGTTGGGTCGTTGAGACGTTTAATCATTTCCGGGATGCATTCCAGGATTTTTTTATTTACGTCTTTGCAATAAATCGGCAGTTTCAGTTTCATACGTCTATCTCTATTTCGTCTGATTCTTGTGTTTCTGTTATTTCTTGGCTATCGGTGTCTATGATGATGTCCTCGGTGTTCCGGGCTTTGTTTCCGCCCAGTCG
>JAZLDK010000046.1:0-5930 GCA_045614725.1 Candidatus Enterousia sp. | reverse complement strand
TTCTCTTAAACTTTCTAAGAACGTTTGTATATCTTCTCGTTTTATTTCATTTTTTGTAGTATCAGAAAGCTTGGCTAAAAATTTTTCTGTTTGATATCTAGTTGCTTCTATATTCGAATTGTGTATATTCTGAATATATTTTGCTATTTTATCTTTTGTCACATCAAATGGAATTTTCTGTAAAACACCATCCTTATTCTTTCGAATATATGAAAATTCAGGATTGTTGTTCATAAAATCATTTATAGAATCATTTAAATCCTTTTCAATTCTTTCATAAGTAGCAGCTAAAAATGATTTTCGATTAGAACTCAAATTCTCATTTATTATATCCCAGGATAAATCCATTGAATCGCTATCTAAAATCGAAAAATCCCCACGAGTTTGATTAACATTAAGTTCAAAAAAAGGCGAGGATACATACGCATTGTAATAAAAATCAGCTTCCACTGGTTGCTTCCTCAAATCCTCAATTTGTTCTGATTTTACAACCCTATCGCCAGCACAATAATGTATCATATTTTGTTTGGTTAATTTAGTTTTTATATGCGCAACATTAAATTCATAGTTTATACCACAATGACTTATAACAAGATGTTCTTCTTGTTCTAAATCTTCTTTAAAAGAATTTTTGTTTATGGTGACGCTTGAACTATTTTCATCATAAATTTTTATATCTATATCTGATTTTTTAAATACCGTTCGCAACATAGGGTAAAAATGTTCTTGTATCATAGATTTTATATCGTTAATACCTTTTCTTGACCATTTTTTATAAGACTGTTTGCACTTCGTTAAAACAATTTGTGTTTTAATAGGTTCAAGAGAAGAAATTTTAACAGGGGTAACTTTTTCCAAATCAGTTGTGGTGCTAAAATCGAATTCTAATTTATATTTATTCCCATCCTCACCAACGTACACACTTGAAATAACAGCCTTTTCAAAAACCTTTAAAAAACTTATGCGCCCAATCCCCTTACAACCATCCTTAGATGTAGTATATCCACGTTTAAAATTTGAAAAATTAAGCTCATTAAATCCTACACCGTTATCTGTTATTATGATATTATTTATTTCGCTAACTGCATTTTCTAAATTCATTTCATTATTACGTTGAATCACTAAGTTTATTACCCCCGACTCAACATTATTTAAATAAATGGATTGTATGGAGTTAGATAAGGCCTCAAACAATGCATACCATACACCATCCCTTACCCCTAAACCAAAATTATCCACAATGCCCGCTAAACTCATTGGCATATAAACAGTTTGACTTTCTGGCATGCTTGCATCCCCTTTATGTATTTTTATTAAATTTTATTTCGGCACCGGCAAACCAAATTTCTGTAGTGGTATGTATTCAAAATAATATGAGCATCCAACCGATATAATGTAATCCAAGACATCCTGATAACATGGCTGTTTGAACCAGTCACTTAACAAATAAATGTATTCAACTTCCATATTTAACTGCGCCAGCAATTTCTTATATTGTTTTTTCTTAAAGTCACAAGTTTGTAATTTTTCATCAACAGAACCTGCAACCTGTTGAAATTTACATTCTATGATAAAAAATGTGTTATTGATAACTACATAGATAGAATCATCTGGTAACAAGCGTTTTGACAATATTGTTTTCCAATCAACGCCACGGTATTCCAAGAATTTATATAATGCCGTTTTCTTGAAAATAGATGCTACTTCTTTATCTTGATACAAAACAGAAACCCAGCCACGTTTGTCATCAACACAATCATATCCCGGCTGACTACACAGGAATGTACGCAAGTCTGTTTTACCTTCAAAAACTAATCCTGTTTTAGTGTTTGCACCACCAATACCATTTGCTTTCATTTTTTAATCCTTCTTTTCAGATGCATCATATAATCTTTTTTCAGCCAATTCAACAAATTGTGATTCCATGTCTATGCCAACAAAGCGGCGGCCATGTTTCAGTGCGGCGACACCGGTTGTGCCACTGCCCATAAACGGGTCCAAAATTAAATCGCCAGGATTGGTTGATGCCAAGACTATGCGTTCCAATAATTCTAATGGTTTCTGTGTTGGATGCTTCCCGTGTATTTTTTCGGCTTTGGTTGGTGTGCCAATCGCCCAAACGCTTCGCATTTGACAGCCCGGCTTTTTAATAAAGTCTTTTGGGAAATTACCGTTCTTCATCGCTTCATAGTTGAAAGTGTGCTTAGATTTCTTATTCTTTCTGGCCCACAGCAATGTTTCGTGGCTGGCTGTAAAATAGCGACAAGACATATTCGGGCTGGCATTTGGCTTAAACCAAGTAATGTCGTTCAAGATATGAAAACCTAATAACTGCATCGCATAGCCGCATGAATAAATGCTGTGATATGTACCACTGACCCACAATGTTCCATTTGGTTTTAAGACACGATGACAGGCACACAGCCACTTTTTATGAAATTCGAAATCTTCACTAAGGCCATGCGATTTATCCCAATCGCCTTTGTTCACAGAAACAACACAACCGTTCTGGCAGGTGATACCACCGTTGGACAGCATGTATGGTGGGTCCGCAAAAATCATGTCAAAAGTGTTTTCGGGGATTTCGGCTAACTTTTTCAGGCAATCTTCACAATAAAGTCGATACTGTTTCTTATTCATAATTTGTAATCAAAAGTTCCCGAATTGCATCACGACCGTCCGCCTTGGAGTTTATCAGTCGCTTGGCCATAATGCGATTTATCTTATAATCTTGGTACAGGTCGTCAAAGAACGGGTCATCAACATAGTTCGTTGGGTGGGAATTACTTAACATCTGCAAAGCCCCCATTTGATGACAGGCGTCAAAAACATTCTTTAGTCTGATTTGTTCATTGTCGTCAAAGTCGCCAACCGCATACGAATTAAATGACGAAGTTTCACGAATTGGGCGGTATGGAGGGTCGTAGTATATAAATGTATCATCCGTCACATACTTTGATGTATCGCCAAAGTCGCCCTGAATAATGGTTGCAATCTGCAAGGCGTCAGACACATTACGCAGGTTTTCTTCATCCAATATGCGTGGGTTTGTATATTTGCCCATTGGAACATTGAACTTATTCTTGCTGTTCACACGGAACAGGCCATTAAAGCAAGTCCGGTTCAAGAATATCGTTAATGCCGCACGGCGAACAAAACCGGTACGATAGGCATTCGCATCAATATCTTTGTCGAATTCATTATATTCATCACGACGTGCGTAATAGTATTCTTTTTGATTTTCGGTCAATCGATATTCAGTCTGTAATTTGGTTAATTCAACAATCAAATCATCAACATTATGCTTGATAACATTGTACAGAATAACCAATTCAGGATTGATATCGAACAAATATGCTTCTTGGATTTGGTATTTATTATAGATGTCAAAGAATACGGCACCGCCACCAACAAACGGTTCAATATAGCGTTTGATGCCACCCATTTTCAGTTTTAATGGCAATTTAGGTTCGATTTGGTCCAATAACTGCCCCTTGCCACCAGCCCATTTCAAGACAGGTTTGCAATCAATATAATCCGGCAATCTGGCGGGTATAGCAATCACGTATTCCTTTCCTTTAACTTGATAATAGAAAATATTACCAGATTGATCCACACAAATTATTTACTTTCTAGAAAAATCATACCTCTCATCATTAACATCCCTGATACTTCATAGTTCAAGAAAATAAAAACTATAAAGCATCAAGTAAAAAACACCCTAAAATTACCAAAAATCCTGTGTAAAAAATATGTAAAACTGAAACTATATACGGACCAGCTTAAACCAGCCTGTATGCGGTGATATGCACAAATGTTAAACGGCCATTTTTGCCCAAAATCCAGGCTGTGTTGTGCGGAAAACTGGGATTTTTTGTTGTGTAGCATATGTGGAGTCAGAGTCCGGAGTTCTACCATTAAACTATGCCCCAATGCGCCGTGGATTATAGACATTTTCTTTTTTTAATGCAAGTAGAATTTTTTTCGCATGTAAAAATATGTAAAAATTCACACAAAAATATGATATAATACACCCGATAAAATCAAACCACTAAGAGAGGGAATCAAAATGCGCACTGCATTTGTTGTATTTGCTTTGATGGGGCTTGTGTCTTCCGCACATTCTGCAGTTGATATAGAGACTGCATTATCGAAAGTCCGCACATCATGTGGCGGAATTTCCGAAGAATTAAACACCATGAAAACACTGGCTGGCATTGGCACGATCGTATCCGCCACAGGAACCCTGACCGGTGGTGCTGCAACAGTTACCGGCATAGTAAAGGCCAAAAAAGATGCGATTGCCATGACATTAACCCCATATGCCGAGAAATGGCAGGAACTAAAAAACAAACACACAACCCCAAGTGATAAAATTGCCGTCCTGACCTACAGACAAAAAAAAGATTTTTCCTACTGGATGGCGAACCTACAACCAAGCAACACACAATTCGTCACAGACTGGAGGCCAGATTTACAAGAATACCGTCAGGGAACTGATGCGGGCACATCTGGCCACACATTGGGCGATATTCGTACCGGCACATTGGCTGCAACAACGGCAACCAATATCGCTGGCGCGGCCGTTGGTGGTGTGAATATGAAAAAGGCACGTGGCAGCCTGTCTGAACAGGTATCCGAATGTTTGGCATCGGTTAAAGAATTGTCCGCGGCATATGGTCAGGCGCGTATATCACGCACAGCTTCCGAAGAAGATTTGGGCCGTATAGAAACCATCGTACGCGTATGTGACGAATGGTCAACGGTTGATTTAAGCAAGATTGACAATCGCGCAACTGGCGCGTTCGCATCCAGTGTGGTTGGTGCGGCGACAGGTGCTGCGGGTACAATTACATCCGCATTGGCCAATACCGATGAAAACCACCTGTCGGGAACAGAACGTGAAAAAAACCTAAACAAAGCATCAAACATATTGGCGGGTGGTGCAACCGTTGCCAGTGGTGCAGCAACAATATTTAACGCAACCCAGATAAGCGTAATCAAACGCGCATCAACAGTTGCAGACGCATGCGAGGGGGCCCTGAAATAAAATGAATACAAAAACAAAAAACATCCTGGCTGTCGTACTGGCAATCGTGCCATCCCTATCACACGCAGACACCCCAGAAACCATAAATCAACCAGTACCATTTTCGCATATATACGATACTGTTCAACAACACCCGGCACTTTATAACAGTGACTTTGTATTCTTTTTAGAAAACCAAATCACGGATAACAAATACACACTTGGTAATTTGGCACAAACATGTATAAACTATACACAACATAACAATGCTGTGACACACGAAATATGCACAGAATTTATAGACAGCATTATCGGCAGTACGATATTGACAGACATGAACAAAAACTTTGTCGCGACAACCACTTCGGATACTGACAAATTTGAATTCGACATCACTGCGGCGGGTAATTTTACCGTTGATTGTGGCGATGAATCCGAAGTACAAAAAATAAAAAAAGACACAATCGACGCCCAAACAATTACATGTGACTATTCGACCCCCGGCGAATACAAAATTATAATCGGCGGTCGGGCCACAGATTACGCAACCAATGAAGCGGCCATACTTATTCCCTTCTTTTATTCCAACAAGTTAGCAAGGATTGAAGGAAGTCTTGGTGCAATATTCCCAACCCTGGGCAATAAACAGCCAATATTTGCTAAAACATTCTATGGCTGCAGGAACCTGACTGGTCAAATCCCAGAAAACTTGTTCGCGGGGATTAAGGACGCACCAGCTAAAGATATGTTCGACGGCACATTCTCTGGTTGCAGCAAGCTATCCGGTCCAATCCCAGCAAACCTGTTCGCGGGAATTAAGGGCGCACCAGCGGAAAGTATGTTCGCTGACACATTCTATGGCTGCAGCAAGCTATCCGGTCCAATCCCAGCAAACCTGTTC
>JAZLDK010000045.1:0-20122 GCA_045614725.1 Candidatus Enterousia sp. | reverse complement strand
AGATGGGCAAAGATAATGCCGTTATGCAAAATTCCTCCGTGGTTGCTGAAGAGAATCTTGTAATTTTGGATTATATAAAAGCTGTTCGGCAAGATCCGGACAAATGGGGGGCTAAGCCGGTTGCAAAAAAGTTTCATATAGATAGATGGGGTAACTATAAACAATATTGTAAATGGTGTTCTTTCAATCATAAAAAGACTGTGTTAAATCGTGCGTTCTGGCGAAATGTTACAGCGTTGTCAGAATTTCCAGAGAATTTTATAGAAGTTGTGAACGAAACGAAATATGATCTTATAGGAGGTGGCAAATCACGCATTTTTCGTATTGATCCGGTAGTTCCGTTGGCAGAAAAATAGGAAGGATAGATACCAGATATCCATATTAAAAAATTACAAAGAGATCACATAAATGAAGTATTGAATTGATTTTCAGTCATTGTTTCTGATTTGTAATCGGGGGCAGTTCGAATATGTCATTATACAAATGGCAACAAACTTGTCATATGGCTTGTTTATAGTTGACTTTTGCCATGTTCGGGCATAAAATGCTAGGTATGAAGTTATTTGATTTATTCTTTACTACAACAACTACAACCCCTTTGGGGGTGTAAATTCTATTGCGGTGTGCCGCTTAAATTCTTATAATCAATCAGTAAAAAATTAATATAAACACAAGGGACAGTTATTATGTCATATGATATCGAAATTATTCGTCATTCGCTGGCGCATGTTATGGCGGCGGCGGTAAAAAAATTACACCCAGATGTTAAGTTCGCAGGGGGACCGGCAATTGAAAATGGGTTCTATTACGATTTTGATACAGAATATCGTTTTTCAGAAGAAGATTTTGCGAAAATAGAAAAGGAAATGCGCGATTTAATCAAATCAAATGGTCGCTTTGAACAGCGCAATGTTTCGTTGAGCGAAGCCAAAGAAATCTTTGCGGCTCAGCCATATAAAATGGAATGGTTGAACGAATACGATGCCGCGGGCGAGGCATTGTCTATCTATACTTTCCGCGATTTTGTTGATTTGTGTCGTGGGCCACATGTGGAAACTTCCAAGGATTTGCCAAGGGATTCCTTTAAAATTCGCAGTGTAGCAGGTGCATACTGGAAGGGTGACGCAAAAAATAAAATGTTACAGCGTATCTATGTTGATGCGTTTGCAACCAAGGAAGAATTGGAACAATTCTTGAAAATGCAGGAAGAGGCCGCCGCACGCGATAATCGTAAACTGGGTAAAGATATGGACTTGTTCCATTTTGGACCAGAATATGCGCCGGGGTCTGTGTTCTGGCATGACAAGCGATATAGAATCTATCGCAAGTTGATTGAATATTTGCGTACTCGTCAGGAAATGGCCGGATATCAGGAAATTTCTACGCCTTCTGTGATGGATAGATGTTTGTGGGAACGCAGTGGACACTGGGCAAAGTATGGCGAACATAACTATTCTGGTAAAACACAAGACGGCAAGGTTTTCTGTATTAAACCTATGTCTTGTCCAGGTGGTATGTTGGTGTTTGGACACGGTATTAAGTCTTATAAAGATTTGCCTATGTATGTCGCTGAATTCGGCAAGGTAAATCGTTACGAGGCAGCCGGTGGTTTATCTGGATTGATGCGTGTGCGCGAATTTACCCAAGATGACGCTCATATTTTCTGTACGGAAGAACAACTTGAAGTGGAAGTTGTGAAAATCTTGCGCTTTATCAAAGATATTTATAACAAATTTGGTTTTGATAAAATCACGATGAAGTTGGCAACCAGAAAGAATTCAGAGTTCAGAATTGGTTCTGATGAAGTTTGGGACAAAGCCGAAGGCGCGTTGAAACACGCGTTGGATGCAAACGGAATCGAATACGAAATTGCCGAAGGTGATGCGGCGTTCTATGGTCCAAAGATTGATAATTATCTGAAAGACTCTATGGGGCGCGTATGGCAGTGTGGAACTGTGCAGTTGGATATGAATTTGCCAGAAAGATTCGATTTGTCTTATGTTGGTGAAGATGGTGAAAAGCATCGTCCAATTATGCTGCATCGTGCTTTGTTGGGGTCAATCGAACGCTTTATGGGTGTGTTGTTGGAATCAAGGGGTGGTAATTTGCCACTGTGGTTATCGCCAGAGCCTGTTGTGGTGGCACCGATTTCCGAAAAGCATGCCGATTATGCAAATGAAGTTGTGTCTGCATTGCGTGCGGCCGGTATAAACACACGTGCAGATTTGCGTGATGAAAAAGTGAACTATAAGATTCGTGAACTGTCCTTGGCCAAAACACCGATTATTGCGGTGGTTGGTGAAAAAGAAGCCGCGGATAAAATGGTGACTTTACGTCGTCTGGGGGTTGAAAAGCAGGAATCTATGTCACTGGATGATTTTGTAAAAATGATGCAAGATAGTGTCAAGATGCCGCTGTAATATATCTTGGGACAGGGGGAAAATACCTGTCCCAAGATAAATAAAAGAAAGGGGGATAAAATGAAAAAAGTTTTGTTCTTGGTTGCATTGGTGGTGGCGCCGTGTGTGCTGGCCGGATGTGCGCAAAGGTGCGAAGTGGAACCAATTGTCGCGGAAAATCATAAACTGATTGTGCCGCCAAATTTCGGGCAAATGCCAAAATAATTTTTTACGCCAAAGGATTTTGTCTTTGGCGTTTTTTATGATATAATGTTCATAACACATTATGGGGGGATTTTGTCATGAATGATGATAATAACTTGGATTTGTTGGATTTAGATGATGATAATGGTTCTATGGATACATTGCCGGATGCCGCGCCATTTGTTGCACCGCGTCCCAAGAAGCCATGGCTGTTGTTGTCCGTTGGATTGGCGGTAATTGTTTTGGCGACCTATATTATCATCCGCACAATTGGGGATGAATCATCTTCTTCGATAGAGGTTGATTTGGATGCGCCGGTCGTCACAGTAGATGGCGCGGGCGAGGTTGTGGATATGAATGTTATGCCACCGGCACAGCCCGTTCAAGTGGCACCTGTGCAGCAGCCAAAGCCAGAGCCTAAACCTAAGGCCGAAGCCAAGCCAGAGGTTCCGGTTGCAAGCATTCCTGTGCGCGTGGTAGAAGAACGCAAGGAAGTGACATTTAATCCAGTTGCAAAACCTGCGGCGCCAAAGCCTGTGGCAAAAAAACAAGAAGCCGTGGCAAAGCCTGCGGTTAAGGTGGCGGCACCGAAACCTGCGGCCAAGAAGCCAGTTGTCCAGAAGTCTGTGGCGGATTGGTATGTGCAGTTTGGCTCATACAGCTCGCGTGCGTTGTCAGAAAGTGCACAGCGCAAAATGGTTGCATCACACCCAAGTTTGTTTGCCGGTAAACAGTTTGTTATTTTGGCGGCCCAGTTAAAGAATGGTACAACAACATATCGTTTGCGTGTTCCGTTTAATACATCGGCGGATGCGAATGGTTTTTGCCGCAATGCAAAATCCGATGGGCTGGATTGTTATGTCGCAAAATAATTAAAGGAGACAGATATGTTTGGACGCTTTGGTTGGATGGAAATTCTTGTTATTGTTGTACTGGTTCTGATTTTGTTTGGTTCAAACAAGATTCCAGGAATGATGAAGAATTTGGCGGATGGTCTTAATGTGTTTAAGAAAGAAATAAAAAACGAAACACCCAAGAAACCAGCCGCTGGTAAGTCGGTAAAAAAATCCCCGGCGAAAAAGACCGTGAAAAAGAAATAAAAAATCCCCAAATGGGGGATTTTTTATTTGGGTGGTTAACCACGGCGTTGTTCGTATTCTTCTTGTTCTTCGACCGTCATGGTTGCCAATGGACGTGCCATAAGGCGTTGAATACCGATTTCTTCGCCGGATACAATGCTGTATCCATATGAACCATTTTCGATTCGGTCCAATGCAGCATTTATTTTCTGTAATAATTTAGTGTTGCGGGCGGATATGCGCAAATCCATGGTTATATCCTGGTTGTATGTCGCATTGTCCGATTCGTCACCAACACCGGCGGATTCGGTTTTGTCCGCCAAACGCACCGCGTTTAACACAGAATCACTTTCGCTAAGAAGTTCTTCTTTTTGTGTGTTTAACTGTTGATAAAAGTATGCCAGCTGTTCCGGGCACATGTATGGTTCAGACTTTTTGGGCGTGTACTTGGCCGGTAATTCCAAAGTCTTGTAATTTTGCTTTGCCATTTTAATTTTTTCCCTTTAACTCTTCAATCCACATAAGCAGGGTGTCCTGATCCATCAGGCCTGTGCGCGCTTCGACCAATTCGCCATCTTTGAATGCCAATACGGCGGGAATACTGCGAATGCCATATTTTGCAGGTGCGCGTCGATTCGATTCATCTATTTCAAATTTAATAAATTTAACATCGCTTACCTGGTCGGAAACTTCTTCGAAAATCGGACCAAACATGCGGCATGGACCGCACCAAGATGCCCAGAAGTCAACCAATGTTATGCCACCACCAATCATGGTGTCAAATGTTGTGTCGTTTGCATGTTCCAAAGCCATCTTTTTCTCCTTACTTTTGATTGATATTCGGCAAGAGTGTATTATAATCAGCGTAAAATGCAAGAGAAAACATAAATGAATAAAATCATATACTTAGATGCCGCGGCAAGTTATCTTAAATCCGGTGCGGTTGTTGATGCCCAGACCCAATTTTTGCGGGATTCGTATGCGAATTCGGGGCGTGGAGTTTGTGCGCGTGCCGTGGCGGTGGATGATATGGTGGCGCGTGTGCGTGGCAAGGTGGCCGGCTTTATGGGGGCTGATGTGACCCAGATTGTTTTTACCAATGGTACAACCGATGGAATGAATCAAATTGTACGCATGCTGAATTTAACACCCGATACGGTTGTGGTGGTGTCTGATTTGGATCATCATAGTGCGCGGTTGCCGTTTGTGATGGGTGGGGCAAAAATAGAAGTTTGTCCGTTGGATGGTGAATATAATATAGATGTCGATAATATACCACGCGGTGATGTTTTGGTTTTAACTGCAATGTCTAATGTTATGGGTGCGGCGCAAAAAGTGCCGGAAATAGTGCGTATAGCGCGCGAAAAAAATCCAAATGTAATCGTGGTTGTGGATGCGGCCCAATATGTTGTGCATAATAAAATTGATGTAAAAAAATGGGATGCGGATTTTGTTTGCTGGTCCGGTCATAAAATAGGGGCGGATACTGGTGTTGGAATTATGTATGTTAAAAGTCCTGAAAAATTCAATCCGGCTAAATTTGGTGGCGGTATGGTTCGGCGTGTGCTGCCCGATGATATATTGTTGATTGCGGGGCCAGAAAAGTTTGAAGCGGGGACTTTGCCGTTGACACAAATTGCTGGGCTGGGCGTGGCGATTGATGAAATTGAAAACAATCGTCCAAACCTTGATTTGATTAAATATATGTATGACCAATTGGTTGGGGTGCATGGGATTCGTTTGTTGTCGGCGCGTTCGGGCGCGGTGTTAAGTTTTGTTGTTGATGGAATGCATCCGTTGGATTTTGGTGTGTTGCTGGGGGCACGTAATGTATGTGTGCGTGTGGGAAATATGTGCGCAACATGGATTCATGAAAGGTTGGGTGTGTCAGGCAGTATCAGGATTTCTGTTGGGGCATATAATACAATAGAAGAAGTAAAAGCAGTCGTTGGATATATAAAAGATATTATAAAATGATGTTTAGTAAGGATGATATTATTGCAGGGCTGAAAACCATATACGACCCAGAAATTCCGGTTAATATCTGGGATATGGGATTGATTTATGATATTGATATTGGTGACGATGCCGTGGTGATTAAGATGACCTTTACCAGTCCGACATGTCCCATGATGGAAGAATTGTTAGAGCAGGTCAGAACTGCCACGCAATCAATTGTGGGGGATGTGCCCGTCCGTGTGGATTTGGTGTGGGACCCGCCGTGGGATTTGTCGCGTATGTCGGATGCCGCGCGGGTGGAATTGGATTTGACGAACGAGGGATGGTAGTGCGTATGAATTACGAAGAAATAAAAAAGTTTTTGTTGATGCTTGATAATCCCGCGGACAGACTTGAAATGGTTATGGATATCGGGATGCGTGCACCAAGTGTGCCGGATGGGGCCGAATGTACACAGATTTTAGGTTGTTCATCGTTTGTGCAAATTTGCCGTGATGGGAATAATTTTTATGTTAATGCCGATTCGGTTCTGGTGCGTGGAATCGCAACGATTCTGGCCGCGATGGTAAATGGTAAAACGGCCCAGGAAATACAAAAAATTGATATCGCGGCCGAGTTTGCAAGTCTGGGGATAAATCTTGGGGCGGGGCGATTAAATGGTCTGGATTCTATGATTCGATTTTTCAAGAATTTATGATAAAATACCGATGTGAATAGGTGGGGATGCGATGGATGACGAGAAAATGTTTCAAATTGGTGTGTGGTCATTGGGTTTAGTGTTGCTGATGACGGTGTGTTTACAGGTGTGTTTTCGTACCCAGAATCGTGCCCTTAATCGTGTCAGACGCGATATTGTTCATACGCAGCAGGAATATGCCGTTGCCCAGGCTAATTTTGCATCGTATGTGAGGCCAGAAATTTTGCGAAATCTGGTGACAAGTGTTTCCCAAAAGGTCGAGGTTATAAGTTTTAATAAGGCAATATCTGTTTCGGAATTACAGGATAGGGAACAATAATGTTTGAAGTTGGCAAGGATATTTTTAAGCATGGTTTTACAGGGCGGGCAGGTAATGCAGCGCGTTCGCGTTTGCAATTAATGCATGTCGTGTTCTTGTCAATGTTTGTATTGTTTGGTGCCAGAACTTTACAACTGGGGATTCAAGGAACAGACCGGTCGCGTTTGGGTGGTGTGACGGGTGAATGGGATGTGGAACGTGCCGATATCGTGGACAGAAATGGTGATATATTGGCCAAGAATGTCGAATCGGGGCATATCATTTTACGAAACAAGGCGGTTCGTGAAAAGGACAGGGATGCCGTCGCACAAACTATTCACGAGGCACTGCCGTATGAATATTCTTTGGGCCAGGCGTTGGAATTGGTCAATTCATCAAAAAGTTTTATCTGGGTGAAAAAATATGCCAGTGATAAACAGCGCGAAATTATTAAAAATGCGCATCTAGAAGGTTTGGAAATCGAAAAAATCCAAACCAGAAAGTATCCTAAGCGCAGATTGTTTTCACATGTTGTTGGATTTGTTGGTGCCGATGGGCATGGACTGGAAGGGGCCGAGCGCACATACGAAGATTATTTAACCGAAAATAAAGATCCTTTGCGATTGTCGGTCGATTCGCGTATTCAGGCGGTGTTCTATGAACAGTTGTCAATCGCCATGCAAAAGTATCAGACCAAGGCTGCGATGGGTATGCTTATGAATTCAAGGACCGGTGAAATTATCGCAATGGTGTCTTTGCCGGACTATGACCCAGAAAACAGAAATGCGGATCCAGTGGCAAACAGATTGTTTAAGCCAATGCGCAGTGTTTATGAATTGGGGTCTATTTTCAAAATATTTAATACCGCCTTGGCATTGGAAAATGGTATTGATGTTAACAAAGAATACTATGTGGCAAAACCGTTCCCGATATATGACAAGCATGGGCGCGTGGCAAAATATATCAAGGATATTCGCAGTTTCAAGCCACCACGCCCAAGTATTAATGTAGAAGAAATAATGATGCATTCCTGTAATGTGGGCAGTGCGCAAATTGCACTGGAATTACCCGATGGCGCACAAAAAGAATTCTTTGAACGGTTGCATATGGACAAGGCATTAAGCCTTGAATTTGGGCGCACGGAAAACAGTATCCCCCAGCGAAAATGGGGGCCGGTGGAACGCGCAACGGTCGCGTTTGGTCAGGGGTATGCCGTGACACCGATGCATTTAATGTTGGCTGTTAATGCGGTGACAAATGGCGGTATTTATATTTATCCGACACTGCAAAAACGAAGTGTTGGTGTCGTTCGTGGGGAACGCGTGTTGGCGGATGAAATATCGGCCAAACTGCGCCCGATTATGTTGCGTGTGGCCGAAGAAACCAGTGGTAAAAAGGCCCGTGTTGCCGGTATTGAAATCGGTGGTAAAACATCAACCGCGGAAAAATATACCAATGGTAAAATCGATAATAAACGCAATGTGACCGCGTTTGTTGGGGTGTTCCCGGCCAAGGCACCACAATATACTATTTTGATTGTTTTGGATGAACCACAGGGAACCAAGGAATCCTGGGGGTGGCGTACGGCTGCGTGGAATGCAGTGCCAACAACAGGAAAAATTCTTGATAGTATACTGCCGTTGCTATTTGAATAATTTTTGATTATAATACTCTTGATAATAAAAAAAAGAGTAGCGCGTGAGAAAGATAGTAGATAAGTCCATGCTTGGAAAAGCATGGGTGGCAGAGTATGATGTTTTTGATAGCAGTGGTAATTTAGTGAATGAAATATTGGCGCATCGTGGTGTTGAATCATATGCCGATATTGAAAAGTTCTTGAACCCCAGTATCAAAGAATATATGCCGGATCCGTCCGTGTTGCGTGACATGGATGTGGCGGCGCGTATCGTGGCAGATGCCGTTGAACAAAATCAAAAAATTGCAATATATGGTGACTATGATGTTGACGGGATTACATCAACCGCCGTGTTCGTAAAGTATTTGCGGGCGTTGGGGGCGAATGTTGTTTGGCACCTGCCTACGCGTGAAGGTGAAGGATACGGACTTAATATTGGTGCGGTTGATGAATTGGGGGGCGACGGCGTTAATCTGATAATAACGGTTGATTGTGGTATCAGTGGCGTTGACGAGGTTCGTCATGCAAAAGAAATTGGAATGCGTGTTGTTGTGACGGACCATCATTCACCCGATAGCGTATTGCCGGATGCCGATGCGGTGGTTAATCCTAAACGGGTCGATGATACATCCGGTGTCACATATTTGGCGGGTGTGGGCGTTGCGTTTTTGACACTGGTCGCGATAAATCGAGAACTGAAAACGCGCCAATTGTCGGATGATATGACAAAAAAATTGTCAGAAATTAATCTGATGAACTATATGGATTTGGTGGCACTGGGGACCATATGTGATACGATGCCGTTGGTCGGGCTTAATCGTGCGTTTGTTGCAACGGGATTAAAGGTAATGGGCTTGCGACAGAACCTTGGACTTCGCGTGTTGATGGATGTGTCGTCTATTAAAAAGCCGTCCGTATATGCGGCGGGTTTTGCGCTGGGGCCGCGATTAAATGCGGCAGGGCGTCTTGATTCGGCAGCGCCAGCGTTGGAATTACTGTTGACGGATAATCCACTGATTGCAAATGATTTGGCAAATAAATTGCATGAAATGAATCAGGAAAGAATTGATATTCAGAATGCAATTATGTTGCGTGCCACAGAAATGGCCAAGAAGTGCTGTGAATCCGGTCATTGCAGTTTGTTTGTGTGTGGCGAAAATTGGCATGGTGGCGTTATGGGGATTATCGCGGGTCGATTAAAGGATAAATATAATTTGCCGTCCTGTGTCGCGACCAAGACCGATGGTATAATTAATGGGTCTGGGCGTTCGGTTGCGGGAATCGATTTGGGTAAGATTATACATGATGCGCTGGCGGCAGGTGTTATTAGCGAGGGGGGTGGTCATGCGGCGGCGGCGGGATTTTCGCTGCCGGCTGAAAACGAAGAACGTTTTTGCCAGTTCTTGGAACAGGCCGTCAAAGAACAATTAAATGGACAAGAATTGTCGCCGGAAATTGTGGTTGATGCAGAACTGGATGCAAGTGGGGCAAATATGCATTTGGTAAGGCAGTTGGCGGCACTGGAACCCTTTGGCCAGGGAAATCCCGAACCAACATTGGTGTTGCGGGGCGCGGTGCTAAGGCATGCCGCAATTATGGGAAATGGGTCACACCTGCGCGGGACAATCGCAACCAGTGTTGGATCGCAGTTGAACTTTGTTGGATTTAATTTGGTTGGAACGCCACTTGGTGATTTTCTGCTGGACGATGCGAATACAAATACTAAAATAATGATGTTGGGCAAATTAAAGGAAAATGAATATAACGGCCGTGTTAGTGCTCAGTTTTTCCTTGAAGATATCGCGGTGTAAAATATGGAACAAAATGTAAAAGTTTTTTTAGAAAAAATTAAGGCTGCAAAAAATATTGCGATTTTGGGGCACAAAAATCCCGATGGCGATTCGTTTTGCAGTGTATTGGCATTGGCCAAATTAATTGAACTTAATTACGGGGTGCGACCATTGTGTGTTTATGATGGTAATATTCCGGACTTCTTGGATTTTGTGCCTTTGCGCAGTTGGATTAAGTATTATGAACGCGTTGATTTGACCCAGGTATATGATTTGGTGATTGTGTTGGATTATGGAACGCCAAGGCATATTGGGGGTGCACAACCGCTGTTAGATAGCGCAAAATTTATTGTTGAAATGGACCACCATAAAAATGATGAATATGTGGCCACGTTGTGTATTAATGACGAGGACGCGGCAGCAACCGGCCAGATTTTGTATGAAATTATGAAAATGGCGGACTGGCAATCCGATGCGGCGGTGAATACTTTGCTGGCAATTTCAATAATTACCGATACGGGGAACTTTAAGTTTGTGCGCGATAGCAAGGCGATGCGCATAATTGCGGATTTGGTTGATGATGGGTTGAATATGCGCGAAACGCTTGAAATATTGCGTAATAAACCAAGAAAGTCCGTGATTATGGAATCGGGGGTCGTTGCGCGGTCCGAATTTTATTACAAAGGGCGATTGGCGGTCGCAATAGTTTCGCACAAGGATTATAAGTATCTTGATGGACGTGGTGATACGGTGTTAAATCTGTTGGGGTCTATCAAGGATGTGGAATATATCGCCATGTTGAAAGAGCAAAAGTCAAATCAAATTGGTGTGTCTTTGCGCAGTCGTGGCAAACCAATAAATCATATTGCCGAGGCCCTGGGTGGAGGTGGTCACGAAAGGGCGGCGGGGGCCGTAATCAATGATAATCTGGAAAATGTCAAGGCCAAGGTTATCAGTCTGTTTAAGGGAGAGTAGATTATGAAAAAAATTCTGATTGCACTGTGTGCGTTCTTGGCGTTTGATGCCAATGCTGCGGTTGATGGTAAATTGGTTTCGCGTGCGGAAAAGTATTTGAATTCTGTGACGGGATTGACGGGTGGTTTTATTCAGACTGCCAATGGTAAACAGGAAAAGGGTACTTTTTCTATGCTGCGACCGGGGCGTGTGCGATTGGACTATGATAATATGCCGGTGCAATTAATATCGGATGGTCAGGATTTGTATTTCTTTGATGAATCATTGGATCAGATAACTACCGTGCCGTTGACCAGTACGCCTGCGGGGATTTTGGTGCGTAAAAATATAGATCTGGTTAATGCGGATATTAATGTTGTTGAAACGGTCGATAATACAAATACTTTTGTGTTGCAGTTGAATTTGCGCGGGCAAGAAGGGCTGGGGCATATGAGTGTTAAATTTGATAAAAATCCGGTTAAGTTAAATTCTTGGACGGTGACAGATGCAACCGGTGCAGTCACCAGTGTGGTCTTTGATGGATTAAAGGAAAAAACAAAATTCGCCAAGGATTACTTTCAAATTCAAAGACATAAAACAATTAGCACCAATGGTGGTGATGATTTCTATGATTAAAAATGTTTGGGATAAGTTGGTCTGAATTTTTAGTAATTTTTTTGGTGGCAATGCTGGTGTTGCCAGCGCGTATGTGGCCGGATGTGGCGCGGTTCTTGGCGCGTGCGGTAAATGTGGTGCGACGCGTTGTTTGGAAAATTACCGATGCCGCCGAAGAAATGAAGCAACAGATTGATTTAGAAAAGCCAATTGATGACTTAATAAAATCAACGACCAAGGATGTGTTGGCGGATTTTTCAGAACCAATTAAGCAAATTAAAAAACGTGCGGTGAAAAAATCAGGGGGCAAAAAGAAATGAAAAAAATGACCCTGATACAGCATTTTTCTGAATTGCGCAGACGCTTGTTGTGGTCGCTGCTGATTTTTGTGATTGCGTTTGTGGCGGGTTGGTATGTTGCACCATGGATTCAAGAATTTTTATCACGACCATTGATGTCGGTGTGGGGTAATGGGGCGTTGCTGTATTCGGGATTGTCCGACGGGTTGATGATAACTTTTTTATTGGCGACTTGGTTTGCGTTGATGGTGGTTATTCCCGTTTTGCTGTGGCATATATGGATGTTTGTTGCGCCGGGGTTAAAGAAGCCAGAACGACAATTTATATGGCCGATATTGATTTTGTCGCCGGTGTTATTCTTGGTTGGGGCGGGGTTTGCGTTCTATGTTTTGTTTCCGATAATATTTGAATTTTTTGTGCGGTTGAATCTGGAAGCGATGGTGCCGAATGTATTTATACCGTCGGCGCGAAATTATTTAGGTATGGTTATTGGTATGTTAAAGATTTTTGGTATCGCATTTCAGTTGCCGTTGGTGATGGTGCTGTTGAACAGAATTGGAATTTTGCCACGCAATCGTGTTATAAAAATGCGCCGATATGCAATTATCGCAATTGTTGTTATTGCGGCGGTGTTAACACCACCGGATGTTGTATCGCAGATTTGTTTGGCACTGCCGATGTGGTTGTTATTTGAATCCAGTATTTTATTTATGCGACGTGACTGATTTTATGATATAATAATATTCATGAAAAAAATCATATCGATTTTTGCGGGTTTGACCATTGTGCTTTGTGCATGTGATTTGCAACCCAAGATATTGTCTTTGCCCGATTCGGTTGGTGAATTTATTTCAGCGCGGTATCCGGCGTTGTTGGCGGACCCGTATGCGAATCCAGAAATATATAATTCTGCGGCATCTGATTATGGGGTGTATGCATCGCCTAATCTTTATGGCACATATGATGCGGGTGATGATTATGTGACATATGCCAGTGTGGATGACTATATATTGCCACCCGACGCGACGGATGTGGTCGCGGATACGGGGGCGGAAATTGTTGTGGCGAAAACCGATGATTATTTGACGGTGCCAATGTATGGGGGACAAGAACAGGTTGCGACCCCATCACAGGCGCAGGTGGTGGTTGTCGCACGTGGTGATACCCTTTATAAGATTGCCAAGGAAAACAATACCACGGTTGAAGAATTGGCGAAAATAAATGATTTACAACCACCGTATTCATTATCCGTTGGGCAAAAATTAAAATTATCGGTTGGCTCGGCCGAGGAAACGCCCGTTGCGGTTGCTGACAAGGTGGCCAATGATACACTGGTTGTGGCGCGGCCCAAGGTGGCGGTTCAGACGACCACGCGCGTTGCGGTTCGTGAAATAACGGTTGGCGCGGGTGATACTTTATATTCTTTGTCGCGGCGTTATTCTGTGCCGGTTAATGATTTGGCGGTTATGAATAAACTGTCGGCGCCTTTTGTACTTAGTGTTGGACAGAAATTAAAGGTGCCCGATTTGACCGATGCCAAGGTTGCAGCACAAGAGCAGACTGATCCCAACACCAAGGTGGCGGTTCCTGTGTCAAAGCCGGTGGTGACCACAACTGTTGTGGCGGGTGGTGCCAAGGTTGCATCCGACAAGGTCGCCACGGTTAAGGTTGCGCAAGAACCAAAAAAGATATCGTCCGATCCAAACAAGAAGTTGCCAAAGATTAGTGGACGCTCTTCGTCTAAGTTTTCTTGGCCGGTGCGTGGCAAGATTTTGTCCGCCTATGGTGCAAAATCAAGTGGTCTGTTTAATGATGGGATAAATATTGGGGCGGCACGCGGAACGGCGGTCAAGGCCGCGGAAAATGGTGTCGTTGCATATGCTGGTAATGAAGTCAAGGGAATGGGAAATTTGATAATCGTGCAGCATTCTGATGGATGGATGACGGTTTATGCGCATATGGATTCAATGACGGTGCGCCGTGGAACCAAGATTGCAGTTGGTCAAAAAATAGGAACCGTTGGCGAAACAGGCAAGGTTGATAAACCACAATTGCACTTTGAAATTCGCAAGGGAACCAAGGCATATAATCCATCAAGTTATTTGAAGAAATAAAACCAAAGGAGAACCAGATGTTAAGAACAGTTTTGCGAATTGTTGTTTTGATTGTTTTCTTGGCGGCGATTGTTGCCGTTGTTCGGTACTTTAATCTGTATGACAAAATTGTATATTGGTTCGAAAAATTGGTTAATTGGTTTACTGGTTTGCTGTCAATATTTTAATGTGTAAAAAATAATTTGTTGCGCCATGATTTCATGGCGCTTTTTGTTGTGAATACTGTCAAATCATATTTTTATATCGTCTGTGTTATCGTTTAATAAAACAAGGAGAGACGATATGAAAAAAATTATTTTTATTCTTTGTATTTTATTATTTGTGCTGTTGGTTCTTTGGTTGGTTGCGCGTTTTAATAACAAACCGCAGAATACCGATGGGTATCGGGCATCGAATCGGGCCGAGTTGATACACATCATAGATGTTGGTGATTTAGAGGTCGCCGCACAACAGGTTATCCCCCAGGGTGGATTTGACTATATTCGTGGTGGGGCCGAAGCGGAACACACCATGCATCGCAATATGACCGCGTTTGAAAATGTTGATATATATCCGCGTGTATTACAGGGCGTGGATGAACCAAATACAGAAACATCTGTTCTGGGGACGGATATTTCTTTGCCGGTGATTGTTGCGCCGGCGGCGGCACATGGTTTGGCGCATGTCTCGGCCGAGGCAGGAACAGCAATCGGTGCTGCAGAAAGTGGAACAATCATGAGTGTCAGCAACTATGCCAGTTCGACTTTGGCGGAAATTGCCGCCGCGGGGGATGGCGCGCCACAGTGGTTTCAATTGTACCTTAGCAAGGATGATTTATTTAACCGCAATATTGTAAAAGAGGCAGAAAAACTGGGCTATCGTGCGATAATATTAACCGTTGATGCGCCCGTTGGGGGGAACCGTTTTCGTGATGTCAGAAATAATTTTACATTCCCATTGGAATTACCAAATGTTGCACAGAAAAGCGGCAAGACACAGGGGCAGGGTATAAGTTCTATATTTGCCGCCGCACAAAACCGATTCGCATCTGATACGGTTCGGTATGTAAAATCGTTTACTAATTTGCCCGTTATTGTCAAAGGTATTCAGCATCCTGATGATGCAGATGCCGCAATTGCGGCCGGTGCCGATGCGATATGGGTTTCAAATCATGGTGGGCGGCAATTGGATGGCGCGCCGGCCAGTTTCGAAGTCTTGCCCGAAATTGCGGCGCGTGTGAACAAGCGGGTGCCAATTATATTCGACAGTGGTATTCGTCGCGGCCAGCATATCTTTAAGGCAATCGCCAGTGGCGCAGATGTGGTGGCAATTGGGCGGCCGGTTATATATGCGCTGGCACTGGGCGGATGGGAAGGTGTTGTGTCGCTGTTCGATTATTTGCGGATGGATTTGCAACGCGTAATGTGGCTGGCCGGGGCGCAGACGGTTGATGATATAAAAAATATCGAACTAAGGTCGCATTGTATGCTGGTGCAATGTGGCGAATTATAAAAACTTGCATTTGTCAGAAAAAGGACTATAATTAGGCCCAGTTCTGAGAATTAAATCAGTTCTGGATGCGTAGCTCAGTTGGTAGAGCAACTGACTCTTAATCAGTGGGTCCAGGGTTCGAGTCCCTGCGCGTCCACCAAAATAAAAACCGCCATAGTGCGGTTTTTTTGTTTGGCTTGGACAAGCGGACGAGAACCCGTGAAAGGGTTCGGGGCGTCAGTTGGTGAAAACAAGCATATGCGCAGTTTGAACCTTACGTAGCGAATGGGGCCCATAGAGCGAAAGCGAATATGGGGATTTACAGTCCCAAGCTAAGTTCACCAAAATAAAAACCGCCATAGTGCGGTTTTTTGTTTTTTTATGTTGTTTTTATTTGGAACTTTTTCACAGGGATTCATACCTATATAAATCTTCGTTCGGGGTTGATAGAATTACAGTGTTGACATGAAACTTTGATGAAAACATAAAAAACAAAAAAAGGAGAAAGAAAATGAAAAAAATTGCAATATCAACACTGGCCGTGCTGATTGCGTGTCCTGCATTCGCGGGTATCAATCATCCTGACCAAGGCAGTTCTTGGCAGATGTGGGGAATGGACCCATATATCGGTCTTAGAGGTGGTATGAGTTATTCAAACCTGAATTATAAATATAATGGCAACAAAGAATCCATGACGGATTATATCTTTCAGGGTCGTGCCGCATTAGGTTTGGAAGTTTGTGATACGGTTCGTTCCGAAGTTGAATGGACTTATTTTGGCAAATTGTCAGATCGTGAAAACTTTGGCAGCGCGGGTTCTATTGATGTAGAAGCCAAAATGCAGACATTGTTGTGGAACAATTATATGGAATTTGGTTCATATAAAATTGTTCGCCCATTCGCGGGTATTGGTGTCGGTCTTGCATTCACAGATGTTAAACGCCATGGCGACCTTATCCCACATCACAGTGAAGACAAAACCAGATTTTCTGGGATGGGAACATTGGGTGTGACATTTGATATGGAACGTTTTGCGGTTGATGTCGCAGCGCGATATACATATGTTGATATTAATTCTGGCCTGCATAACTTTGGTGGTGATGTTGGTATCAGATTTATGTTCTAGGTCACAAAAAAACACGCCCGTTTGGGCGTTTTTTATTTGATATAAAAAATATAAAATCAATTCAATTTGCGTGAAAAAAATAAATCCCCAAATCGGGGATTTGTTTTTAGCCCATTTTGGCCAGGGCCAGTTTGTTTAAGAATTCTTCTTCTATGCCACTTAACAAAGAATTTAGACCTTCGTTGGTTTCGTCATCGTTTTGTAATTCTTCCAGATGGGAAATGATTTTTTCGCATGACTTTACTAAATTGCATTCTATGTAGTCTGGATTTAGTATCGTTGGCTTAAATGCTTTTTTGTCGCCGTTTGCCATAAAATAACATTCTGCGATTCGGTCAACATGGTCATCAATATTTTCGGACAGGCGGTCAAACAAAAGGTGCTTGGCATAATCGTCCGTGGTCCAGTGGTTTAGTTTGCAGGCGTATTTGAACGCGATTAAATGTCGCATCAGTTCGTACATAATTTTCTCCTTTGGTTGTATGGTATAAAATACCAGATTTTTATATGTATTTTTATAGGAAGAAAAATCGCGCTATACGCATTGAATCTAATGTTTTTCCTAGGGATTCAAACCTGACGAAATGTGTAAAAAAATACTGTAGAATGTTTGATGTAACCATAAGGAAAAAAGGAGACCTTGATGAAAAAAAAGACTAAAAAAATGTTAATGATCGCATCCGTTATGGGTGTTGCAGTGTTGTTGGCGGGATGTTCAAGCTGTCCAAGCAAACATGCGCCAAAGCATCAAAAGGTGGTGCGTTATGCGCAACCGGTTGAAATGGTAGAATCAGACACTATCGTTGTATATCAGACATATGAAAACGCCGACATAAACAAAGTATATGCAAAAATGTACACACACAGCAGCCATGGCGGTGAATCAAAAATGGGACATATCAAATTCCATGAAACAGATAATGGCTTGAAGATGACAGTGGATTTGAAAGACTTGCGCCCAGGTGTTCCGTATAATGTGCGTCTGTATCAGTGCGGTTCATGCAATAACGATGTGAATTGCTGTTCTAAATCCGCGATGAATGTTGCGTTGCCAATGCTGGAAACGGGTGAAAGCCGCAGGCTGAATCAGACATATATGATTCAGGGGCTGAACGCTGCACAGATAAATGGCGCGAATATCTATCTGGAACGCGATGGCGGGTACAAAGCCGGATGGGGTAAATTGGAAAAATAATTGTTGTTTGTGTCTGAATAAGTTCCCCAAGATTTCTTGGGGGATTTTTTATATTGTGTGTTTAGGAATTATATCTTAACCTTAGGTAGATGAATAAAATAAGAAGTATGATTTTTGGATTTGGTGTGTTGTGCGGCTTTGATGCGACTGCACAGCAGATTATATCTGGTAATGTGTATGGGAGTACATCTGAAATTTTTACAGAAGATACTTTGATAAAGTCGGGCGTTGGTGTTTATTTCAAAGAAGTTTATATAGACGGTACGATTAGTATCGAAAATAATGGTGTGGTCGAAAGTGATATTTATGTAAATTCGCCGTATGATTTAACCGTAATAAATAATGGTTCGTTTACAGGAAAATTCTATGTCGATTCGGATTCAGAGGTTATTCAAATTGTTGAGGATGAAAAATCTTTAACCAAATTGAATGTGGACAGAAACTATATCGTTGATATTAAATCAAATGATGTGTTAAACCTTGGGACTATATTTAATACAGTTGGCGCAGCCAACGAGATTGGTATATCCGATTCGAAAATTGTTTTGACGGATGGTGTAAATGAAAATACCGCTAATGTGCATCTTGGTGGGAATATCGTATTTTATATAGAAGATTTCTTGTTGGCGGATATGACGCCTGTGATGAAAAATGTTTCGGGTAATGCAAATGTTGTATTTGTTGATATGGGGACGGATGATTTGTATGCACAAACAGGGGTTATTCATGATGGGGTTCTGTATATAAGTAGGGCGCGTGAAACCGATTATGTGAAAATATTTGATAATGAATTTGGTCGGTATCTGAATTTATTGCGCGATGCGGATGAAAATGATGCGTTGTTGCGGGCCTTGGATGCGGCAAGTGATATGGACGGGATTAATAAAATCATTTCACATGCGGCCAGATTAAACCCGATTAAATTAATGAATCCGGTGCGTGATGTGATGGCAATGGATAAAATGTCAAATGTGGTGATGCGTGGATTGGGACTGGCGGGTGATGTGACATTCGGTGACGGGTTCGATATGTATGGTGCCAAAATTAATGCGGGCCATCATGTGGGTAATTTGATACTCGGGGCGACGGCGGGGATTGGAACCATGGCCGCGGAACAAGATTTTGATGAATATAATGCGATGATTTACAGTGGGAAATTATCGGCGCAATATGATTTTGAAAATTCTGTGTTTGTTCGTGGCGCGCTTGGTGGAATGGTATCGGCGTTTGATATAGATAATGTGTTTGTTGATAATAAAGTCATCGATAATCCAAAGGGATATGCGGTCTATTCCGTTGTCGATATGGGATTGCGGTGGCATGTGGTTGATGATGTGACCGCAAATGTGTTTGCGGGGATTGATACAGAAAATGTTTATATAGAAAACGATTCGGATAATGAAATAAATGCGCATGTTGGTGTTGGTGCCGGACTGGATTATGATATGGGTGGTGTTGGGTATAAATATAATGTGAATGCGGTACTGTATTCCGATTCGGATTATGGTGCGGAATTTAATGTATCTGTATGGTCGGCGGCCGATTCGTTGGGCGCAAATGCAGGTGCGGCATTAATTAATAATGACGGGCGTATGTCTTGTAAATTATCATTTGGGTTTAATATAGGTTTTTAATTCGCAAACTCACCACGCAGTGATGCCTTGTTTGCGGCCGTAATGCGAATGCGTGTCAGGGCAGGGGTATTGCCCGTATCATCACAGGCGACAATACATTGCTGCATATAAGGTGTACGATATACCAAATGTTTACCGGTTTTATCGGTTCCTTCAAGCAAGCATTCAAATGTTTTATCAATGCACGATTCGTTAAAGGCGCGTTGAACATCGTTCAAGTATGTGTCAAGTTTTGCCAAACGCTGGGCCTTGATGTTTTCTGGAATTTGGTCGGGCATTAATGCCGCCGCCGTGTGTGGCCGTGGCGAATACTTAAACGAATAAGAATTTATATACTTAATCTGTTGTGCAATTGCCATCGTTTGTTCAAAATCCGAATCGGTTTCGCCGGGGAATCCGACAATAAAATCCGATGATATTTGAATGTCTGGTCGGGCAGATTTTAATTTACTAACAATGTCCGTGTACAGTTCCAATGTGTATGGACGGTTCATGCGCGTTAGCACATTTTGTGAACCGCTTTGAATTGGCATGTTCAAGAAAGGTAATAATTTTGGTTCTGTGCGGAACATGTCAATCAGGTCATCCGTCATTTCGGTTGGATAACTGGATGTAAAGCGTATACGCATGATTTCTGGGATTTTTGCTGTTTC
>JAZLDK010000044.1:0-3538 GCA_045614725.1 Candidatus Enterousia sp. | reverse complement strand
TGGTATTACCAACTATCACACCAAGGCAACATTCCGCCCGTTGTCGGAAACTATACATTTGACCCATCCCCGGGTTCTTCGGCTTCGTATCCTATTGACGTGACAATCCGCGATATCTCGGTGTATGCACGATTGTTGACCGACTTGACAACATCAACACAGGGTGTCAACACATATGCGTTGCCATCCGACGATATGGTTTCCGACAATAGGAATTACACGCGCGTTATTGGGTACGGCGTACAGGGCGTTATACGCTTCCAAGCCGAATTGACTGATAGTGTAACGCAATGGGGCCTGTATAAACCGGGCCAATACTACAAACCGCCGTTGACGCTTTCCGAAAAACAGATGTATCCCGTTGCCCGGTCGGCTTGGGGTGCAATATCAATATGGTTCGTGTTTTCCAACTTGGATTTCGTCATCGAACCGACTTGGCGTTCGCCAATGACGTTGCGGCATTGTTATCCAATATGGTCGGTAATATCCGTTTTACTGAAAAAGATTGCGCCAAATATATACCACGACACAAATGATTCGCAATTTCTTTATCCTTGGAAGTATGCAGATGGCAATCCAATAGATAGTCAATTCGATGTAACGTTGTTCTTTACACCGAAATCAAATGTCATCAATTCGGGTTATGACCAACCGGCACAACAAGCCAAAATAACGCTTGGGAATGTACTGAATATGCTTCGCGATGTGTATCAATGTTATTGGCACATTTCGACCGGGCATTTGAGGATTGAACACATCAAATATTATCGAAACGGCGGTTCGTACACAACAACGCCGGTTGTTGGCGTTGACTTGACAAAACAAATCGTTACCCGTAACGGCTTGCCGTGGTCGTACGATACAAAGAAATATCAGTACGAAAAACCCGATATGGCCGCGCGTTATCAATTCCGTTGGATGGACGATGTAACGGATATGTTCGAAGGGTTGCCGATTGACATCCTTTCGAACTACGTCAACAAAGAAAACATCCAAGAAGTCAATATTTCGAACATCACGTCCGATTTCGATTACGTTCTTTTGAACCCGTCCGCAATCAGTCAAGACGGGTTTGTCCTGTTGGCTGCCGAACCAACGGAAATGTCATTTGATAAGCCAACGGCGGCCAAATTGAAATATTACGATGTTACGTTGAATAGTCAACGATACATCATGCAGAACGGATTCGCTTCGATGTATTACGGCGAAACAGAAATGTACGGATACGATATGCCGGCTTTGCGTTACGAAATCGGCGGCCAATACAAGGTTGCCGCAGGCGTGAAAAGGCAGAAAACGCAAACCGTTACATTCCCGATGCCGACGCAACCGGATTTGGCCAAATTAGTAAAAACTTCGCTTGGCAATGGAACAATACGAAAAATGTCTTTATCTTTGAGCGCAAGAAGCGCAAAAACAACATTGTGTTATGATACCGAATAACAATCTATCAATATTGCCGTGGTACACGTCCATTGACCAACAGAACGCCCGCCGTTGGTGGGTGTACAAACGCGTGTACCCGTTGTTCACGCCGGCCGGATTCCTTTTGCCTTTCCAAGTAATGCGCCCGCACATTACCGGATACGACACCATCGAAGTTTTCGACATATACACCAAAGACAACGTTTATGTCGGCAATTACGCGGACGATATTAACGCGGCCGTTACAATCAAGCCGTTTGCCGCCCTGGGTTATGATGTGATTGTATTCCCCGGCCAACTGCCTGTTTTCGCACAATTCCCCGAAGGGCAATATTACGCCGTAATGAATGACGGGTTTTACACTTGGTATTCGGAAATATTCACCGTGGTCGCGGACATCACTCCGTATGTCAAATTGTCATGGTGGGACACGGACGATTTCACGATGGCAGCCGGGACGATTGTGTACAAGAACCCGACTTTCAAGAACGTTTTGTATTTGCAAACGGACATTGCCAAGCCGGAATATATATTCAACGAAGAAGGCGAAAGCCGCGACGGGTTCTACTTTCCGACAAAACAGATTTCCGAAAAGCGATACAAGTTTTCATTTTTCGCTTCGGAATATCTTTTGGACGTGGTGCGGTTGGTCGGAATGGCCGATTACATCGAAATCGAAAATGCCGGCCAAACATACCGCCCGGATACGTTTCTGATTACCCCGGAATGGGAAGATAACGGCGATGTGGCCGCCGTCAATGCGGAATTCGAAACATCAACCGTCGCAAAGAAACTTGGCAAGGGATATATTATCGGCCAACGCGGCGATTTCAACCAAGACTTTAACGATGACTATAACAATCAAGAATAAACGATTATGGCAAATTACAACACTTTAAAAACATCAGTTGCCGCCGTCATCAAGGAAAACGGCAACAACGAAATTACCGGCGATATTCTGCAACAAACATTGATTGCAATGATTAATTCGTTGGGCGTTGGTTATCAGTATATGGGCGTTGCCAAACCGTCAACGAATCCGGGCGCACCCGACCAACGCGTGTTCTATATCGCCGCCGAACCGGGGACATACACGGGATTCAACACCGAAGTGTATCCCGGCGAAATTGCGATTTTGAAATATTCGACAACGTGGCTAAAAGAATCAGTTGTATCGGTTGATTTGGAAAATGTCGGATTCAAGGGCGTTTTTCAAGCCGGCATCGGACTTGACCCGTCCGACGGCGAAGAAATCGTTGATTTGACATACGATGCGTCCGATTACATCCCCGTCGGCCCTGGGTACAAGATTATCTATTCCGGCGGCGAAACTGACGGCAATAGGGCGGCAATTGTCGGATATGGCGAATATAAGCACATGGTATCCGTGTTGCTTGCCGGTGGAAATGATTGGAAAAACAAAATCGTTGCAATTACCGACCCGGACATCAAGTACGTCCGCGTTTCTTCATGCAACGCCAACCACGAAAACTACAACACGCCGTTCGCGTTCAACGTCATCGCAACGACTGACCTGTTTGATGTCATCAAGCGGATGCAGATTAGAATTTCCGAATTGGATGAACTGTTGTCAACCATCGAACCGGTGATAGACATCGTCCGCAACGAAGTCTTGGCCGGGTACACCTTCCGTGGCGTCGCAACCCCGAATATCGAATTGGATTTGCCGCAGGCGCGTGTTTTCTACCTGTGTACCGAACCGGGCAATTACGACGGAGTGGGTACGCTTCCTGCGGATACCGTTGCCCTGCTGACCTTCACCGAACCGGACAACTGGACGTTGGAAGTCATTGATATCGCCAAGAAATCGTCGCTTGACACAGTACGGAACGCGGTTACCGCACTTGGGGAAACCTTGTTGAAGGTTCTGTCGGTCGTTGCCGCCGGATATGAGTTCATCGGCGAAGTCGTTCCGACAAGCGTTTTCCCGGCTGATACCTACCAATACAAAGTCGCGTTCTTGGCCCAAACGCCCGGGACTTACGCCAATCACGGCGCATTTGCAATCGGCGACAATGAAATCGCCCTGTTGATGTACGACCCGGCATCCGAAGAGTGGTCGAAACAAGACCTTGATTTTGCAAAAGGTTCG
>JAZLDK010000043.1:0-7669 GCA_045614725.1 Candidatus Enterousia sp. | reverse complement strand
ATCCCCCAAACGGGGGATTTGCTACTGATTCATGGAACTAAAAAAATCAGAATTCGTCTTGGTTAAACGCAATTTATCCAACAGGAACTCCATCGCTTCCAGTGTGCCCATCGGATTGATTATACGGCGAAGGACATACATCTTGGACAAAATCTCTTTGCCAACCAACAGGTCTTCTTTGCGTGTACCGGACTTTGTGATATCAATCGCCGGATAAACGCGTTTATCGGACAACTTGCGGTCAAGGATGATTTCGCTGTTTCCTGTTCCCTTAAATTCTTCAAAGATAACTTCGTCCATTTTCGAACCCGTATCAACCAACGCAGTCGCAATAATCGTCAATGAACCACCACCTTCGATATTACGCGCCGCACCAAAGAAACGTTTTGGACGCTGCAATGCATACGCATCAACACCACCGGTTAAAACCTTGCCACTGGATGGCACACAGGTATTATACGCACGACCCAAACGGGTAATAGAATCCAACAAGATAACAACATCCTGACCCGCTTCGACCAAACGCTTGGCCTTTTCGATAACCATTTCAGCAACCTGAATGTGACGCGCGGCCGGTTCATCGAATGTGGATGATATAACCTCGCCCTTGACACTGCGTTGCATATCGGTCACTTCTTCTGGTCTTTCATCAATCAACAGAACAATCAGTTTAACATCTGGATAGTTTGTCGCGATACTGTGCGCAATATTCTGCAACATAACAGTCTTACCGGTACGTGGTGGCGCAACAATCAAAGAACGCTGTCCCTTGCCCGTGGGTGAAATCAAATCGATAACGCGCGCGGACAAATTGCGACCCTTGTCCTTGTCATCGACGACTTCCATTTTCAACTGTTCATCGGGATACAATGGTGTCATATCATCAAAGGACACACGATGTTTCAGTTTTTCAGGACTGTCACCATTAACGCGTTCGATTGTTTCCAGCGCAAAATATCTTTCTGTTTCTGCGGCCGGTGCCTGAATTTGCCCTTCGACATAGTCTCCGGTCTTTAACCCGTATTTTTTAATCAGGTTCGGCGACACATACAAATCATCTGGCCCCGCCAGATAATTAGATTCCGGCGCACGCAAAAATCCAAAACCATCCTGCATGCGTTCCAGAACCCCATCACCAATCAATGTCACCTTGTTATCGGCGGCAAACACACGCATAACCGCGAAACGCAGTTGCTGTACATTTAACTGGGATGGATTTTCAATCCCCATATCTTCCGCCATTTTCAACAGTTGCTGTGGCGATTTTGCCTTTAATTCATTAATATGCATAAATAATCCTTTTGTGGAAGTGTAAACCGTGGAATCACGGCCCTTTGATGCGACTATTATAATACAAATTGACAAAAAAGTCAAGTGTTACAAAAAAATCCGCCAAAACGGCGGACTTTTTTTATTTCTGTACGAAGTGAACACTGTACTGCGGTTTTTTATCCGCCCCCAGTGCCGCACGCACAACCTTGTTAGATGCCACCTGAACCGCACGCACCAGATTATCACGATCTTTGCGTTCGGCCTTGGTCAGACCATCAATGGCCTTGGATATTTCTATTTGGATTTGGCGCTTCATAAATCCGGTTGTATCCGTTTCAAAGATACCCGCACTGGATACTTCTGGGACGCCCTTCAAGAATCCGCGTTTATCCACCGGCAAGGTCACAAACACCGCGCCATTTGATGCAATCTTTTTGCGGTTTTTGTAGACCTGATCGTTGGCGCTGCGTTCGGTTTCGCCCTCCATCACGACATAACTGGTTTCAATTGTTTCTGCGACATATGGTTCGTTCCCATCGGACAAAGCAATCATTTCGCCGTTATGCACAACCATCATGTGTTTTGCGCCACCACGTTCCATCGCCATTTTACCATTCAGCATTTCATTAATATAGTCACCATGCATCGGCACAGAAACCTGGGGATGAACCATGTCATAGAATTTTTCCAATTCTGGACGACCCGCGTGTCCACTGGCATGCAGGTTATCCGTATCGAATATGGTATGCGTTTTCACGCCCATACGCGCCAATTTATTATACAGGTACGAAACATCCTGTTCGCGCCCTGGAATGATAATCGCGCTAAATACCACCGTATCCGTTGGTTGCAATTTCATTTCCTTGACATGCCCATGGCAAAGACGCGTCAGCATTGCGAACTTTTCCCCCTGGGAACCAGTCAAAAAGATGGCCTGTTTTTCCGCCGGCAAATCCTTGATATCGCTGTGCAGATACACATCATCCTTTTTCAGATAGCCAAATTTAATCCCCATTTCACGGAATTCCGGCAAACCTACATATGGCACAGGATTTGGATTACTGCGTTCCTTGATTGCGGCAACGCGCCCCGCGGCACGTGCGGCCTCAGCAAACATTTTGATACGCGCCAAACTGCGGGAATATCCAGTCACGATTACACGACCCGGCGCATTCTTCATCAGTTCTGTCAAGGTTTCACGCACCTGGGTTTCGGTCACCTGTTTGGTCTGGCGCGAAGAATTTGTAGAATCGCACATACACGCCAGCAACTTTGGGTCGGCCCCTATTTCCGCCAAACGCGCAAAATCAGTTGGTGCTTCGATTGGAATATCATCATTAAATGTCCAGTCACCCGTGTGCAGAATCTTGCCCGCACCAGTTTTAATAATTAACATTTGCGCTTCGGGTACACTGTGTGTGACATGGAATGTTTCCACTTCAAACGGATCTAAATCCAGTGTCGCGCCATTATGGTCGAATTCAACGACATCCGTTTTTGGGTTAAAATCCATTTCCACACCAGCAAAAGTCTGGCGAATAATTTCCGCCGGAAAGCGTGTACAATAAATCGGCTTTCTGAATTTTGGCCAAATGTACTTCAATGCCCCAATATGATCTTCGTGCCCATGTGTGACGACAAAACCCACAACATCTTTCTTGCGCTTTTCCAACCATGTTGTGTCGCAGTATTGCACATCACCCGCACCGATTTCTTCGTCCAAGAATCCCATACCACAATCAACAATCAGATATTTGCCCTTGTACTTGTACAGGTACATATTCTGACCGATATGTTCCAGCCCACCCAGTGCCATAAAATACACTTTATCGTCATTGGCATCAACTTCGTGCTTATTTGACCCTTTGATTGCCTTTGGGGTCTTGGGTGCCGCGCCTTTCTTGGTTGGCGCGGTCTTTTTTTCTTTTACTTTAACCATTTATTATCCTTTTATAAAATTATCGTTATGTGCGACCATCTAATTCATTACGAATAAAGCGAACTTTATTTGCAGTGAATCACATGGCCGCACGCCCATTCCCATGGTAAATCATTAACCTGAATAAAGACATGGGAATATATACACCAGCGGTTCAAAAGAAAACATAAACCGCCCATATACCCGCATATTGTACTATTTTTATTTCAAATGTGCAAGTTTATGTTGATTCTGTAAAAAACCGCCCAATGGGCGGTTAATTATAAATTAGATTTTTTCGATATAATCTACTTCTATTTCTGTCTTGAAAATACCGCGATCGACATCACCAGATAACTTAACCATATCAGTTGGTGTGACGGTTTGACCGCGCCATTCATCATCATCTATTTCCACGGTAATAGAACCTGTTTCATCTTCGAACAAATATTTTTCATCCCCCATGCGCTGGACAATATGTCCCTTGACCACGACCGGCACATCGTCGCGCATTTCATTAACCTGCTTAACGGTGACAATTATTTCATTACCACCAACAAAACCGCCCTTGGTATTGGCATGTGTTGCAACCGCCGGTGCTGGGGCCTGAAATTCGGCCATTGCCGCGCCCGCGCTTAAAACACCAATCATAACCGTCAAAGAAATTTTTTTCATTGCTGTCTCCTTTTGTTTTCGTTTCATGCGCAAATTATATCACAGCATAAATATATTTTGTCTAGGAAAATTTACATTTATAAACCCGCCATTTCGGCGGGCCTATTTTATCAGAACCTGTATGATCCTGAAACCTTGATATTATGCAATTGGATATCGGAATTGTACTGATAACGATAATCAATACCAAACTGCAACCCAACCGCGGACAAGAATTCGATACCGCCACCGATATTCGCCCACAACGGATCAATATCCACATCATAGGCTGTATAATACTTGGCAGCATCAAACTTGTATCTGGCTTCATCTGGCCCGCCCACGACATCATATTCGATACCAATTGATGCATATGGACGAATCTGGAACCAAGCCGATGGATATATACGCTTTTGTGCCGTCAATGTGTACCCCGGTGTCAACACAAAGTACCCATCAGATTCCAACCGCATATAATCCTGTCCTGGGATTTCTTCGGTGATATCGAAACCAAAGTTATATCCCGCGCGCGCATAAACATTGCCAACAACATACTGATTCAAAATGTCATGCATCAAGCCCCATTCAGAAATCAGACTGAACGCTGTACCCGAACCATCAATTGATGCGACAAAGTTCTGGTCGCGATTGATATCAAACACATGGGCATCCAAGAATGCATTACCATACAGACGTGTCTTTTCACCCAATGTCTTTAACATATAGCCGCCGAAACCAATATTGGTATCAACAACTTCGACACTGCTGTGGCCCATGGCAACATTATTTGCATAACTTAAATCCATGGAATCAGATGCCTTGGACAAAGTACGGGAAACATGCCCTGTCAACCCCAGGATAACTGTTTCTGAATCCTGCCAGTCAAAGCCTCCGGCAACACTGAATCGATTACCCTTGGCACGATGCTGATTCTTAAGATCTTGATATGACATACCATAGTCAACATCCAACCATGCCTTGCGCAGATTACGATTACGGTTCCATATAAATTCGTCCAGCATACGATCTTCGAACGAACGGAAAGTTGTATGTTCATTCAAAGACATCGCACCTGCAACCTGCTCCATTTCATATGCCTGGAACAAGCGACTAAATCTGGCCAGTGGTGCCCCCTCGGATGTTGTCACATAATGTTCCATACGATTGTACAATTCGTTTGCCATTTCAGACATCGCGGTACCCTCGAACGCCAATGGGATTGCCTCAATCGGTGTACGATTACCGAATTTTGCATTCTGCAATTGCCCCACAATCAGGTTATCCAACGCACCCGCAGACACATATTCACCGTCTGTATGTTCTGGTTGGCGCGCGACAATTGGCTGCAACTTCATGTTATCAACCAACACAGGCCCACCGAAACGCGGATCAAACACCAAATACAGACTGTCCGAACGTCCATCAGAATTTTCATCACGCACAGAAACATAAACCGGTAATTCATCATCTGACTTATTATTATCATCCAGCGATGTCAGATAATCATAACACAATGACCCATCCGCATTGCAATAGCGCACATCCAAATTACGCAACAATTCAAAACTTGAAAAATCCTGAACCCCGCCATTTGCATGCAGCAACCATATTGCCGTACCTTGGTCGACCGCTTCTTGTAATGTGATACCAATCTGGGACTTTTGCAATGCTGTACCATCCGCGGATTCCGCGCCGGTATATTCCACGCCACCCTTGAATACACCATTAACATTAATCAAGGCACGTCCATCCTCGGCATTCGTAATCTGCCCCAGCGTATTATCTTCATTCAGGCTTACAGTTGCCCAATAATTGTTATTAGCACTGGCCCCACCGGCGGCATATGGCTTTACAATCGCGCTTAATGCGCTGTCTGCATCGAACAGATAATTGCCTGCTACATCCATCTTGCCCAGCCCCAGGAACTGGGTACCGCCCTGAATACTGCCATCAACCTGAACCGACATCCATTCATTAATATTTGGCGCAACGAAACGCAAATTATTCGCAATAATATCGCCACCAACATCAACATTGCTGGTATTGACCGTCATTGATCCAGACTTCTGATTAATGGCACCAACAACCAAATTATCGGTTTCTATAACAAAATCATTTTCACGAACATTGATACCATTTGCAATCACGCCACTGGTTGCCTGACTTAATACGAAATCCGTTTCAATTGCATCTGCACCACGTACACCTGCGCCATACAATGCCACAGCCCCCGTATTAACATTCAAACCGGTCAATTCTGTCCACGAATCATTAGAATCCAGTGTCATTGTCCCCATATTATTAACAACATTCCCCAGATTCATTCCACCCTGTGCATCCAGTGTTAATTGCGCATTATTTGTGACCGCATTCGTGACAATCACGCCCTTTGCATTAACAACCGCGGCAACACCATCGGCAACATTAACCGCACCATCGACTGCAACATTGCCCGCAATATCGTATTCCGACGCACCCGCCGCAAAATTCAAATTACCACCATTTGTGATATCAAGTGCACCCGCCGCAAAGCCCGTTGCCAAATTATTCAGCATTCCATCCATCGCGCCCTGCGCCATATCACCCGCGACCGAAACCGCCCCCGAAAACACAGATTTAGCAGTATTCAATGTCACCCTGGCCCCTGTGCCAGAAATCGCCAAATTCTGTCCCGATATGCTTTCCGTGGCATTAAGGTTCATTACACCACCAGCATTTTCAATGTCATTGGCGGCAATTGTTTTTGCACCCGCAACAACCATAGAATCTGTATTTATAACATTTGCAAATTTAACTGCGCCCGCCGACGAATTAACAATCAATGTATCACTGTTATCAACATTCGTCAGCACAAAATTATTAGCGGTCAAAGTCAAGTTTTTATTATTATCAATATCATCCGTGGACGAAATATCACCGGTTGCAATAACCGTCACCATTCCGTCATTTTCGATACCAGCGAACGACACATCCGCGGCATTCATCACCGCAACACCAGCGTTATCAAAGGTTCCTGTGATTTCTGCATCGCCGCTGGCACTTAGTGTCAATGTTTTTTGTTCGGCAATTTTAGCGCCACCAAGAATAATATCATTTTCGGCGCTGCCGGTCGTCGTTAAAGCCAACGAATCACCATTTACAAACAGACCACTTGTTGCATAACTGTCGGCAACACCCATATACAGATCGCCAGCAAAGAACATATCACCCGCATCGGCCGTAATCAAAGTTGTATCAGCCGTCACCATACCACTGGAATTAACCGAACCGGTATAAATCTGGGGTGCGCTAAGGCTTAAAGTATTACCGGCCCCCACAGTCACCATACCATCAACATCCAAAGAATTTGCGCTCAATGACAATGTACTGCCAGAATTTTCAACCGTCACATCACCCATGGCATGAACAGTATAGGCATTTATAACAACGCCACGCTTGTTAGTGTCATCATCAACAATGATATCACCACCAGTTATCGTGCCATCGGCCGCGACCGCCCCCAGCACAATCTGTTCACCATTGGCAACCAATTCAAACGCAGGTTTTGAATTCGCCATTGTGGATTGAATATTAACACTGCCCGCCGCAGTATTCAGGACCGAACCTGCATACAATCCGCCCTGTATATTAACCCCTTCGGCCGAGTTCACCGAATAAACATTCGGTCCAAAATTCAATACACCGCCCGAAACATTAATTGCCGTACCCGAAGCAACCTGTCCATCTGCCATAGGCGCCAGGGCATTACCACCAAAAGTCACCTGACCAATCAAAGCATCAATATTCACCGTACCACCGGCAACATCCAGCACTTCGAATGAAATC
>JAZLDK010000042.1:0-5861 GCA_045614725.1 Candidatus Enterousia sp. | reverse complement strand
GCCGCCGTTGCAAAGGAAATGGCGAAAAAAGAGGGTGGCAAACCCGGGCGGCCCCCGAAAGATGAAACCAAGTAACAACGATTAAACAACAACATTATGTCACAAATCGCACAACAAGACAACCTGTTTATTGACGTAACCACATTGGGTACGTTTACAGACGACCAAAAGAAAAAGTTGGTTGAATGCTTCAAAGGCGGAACCATTCTTGACGTTGTACAACGTTCGGCCGCCGGTGTATCAAAATGTATTTCCGCATCGTTTGCCGATGTTAGCACAACCCGCACATACACATTCGTATTCGGTGGTGCATCATTGCAGACCGTGACCGTGGAAGAAACAATATCAGCGTAAAAACTGATTGGGCGATAATGACGAAAAGACATTAACCAAACATTCAAAGGGAAAGAATTATGGCACTAACAACCGATTTATTGAAAGCCAACGCCGCAACCGCGGGACTTTCAGACGAACAGATTAACGCGATTGTCGAAATGTCAACCAATGACGAAAATACGGTAATCGCAAAGAAAACCGGGGAAATTTACGGTGGTTTGGATGCAGACATATTGGCCGCATCCGGAATCAGCAAGAACGGAACCGAAAAAACATTCGATTACGCCAAAAGGGTTATTGGCGAAATCAAAACGCAAGCGGGCAACGCCGCCGAACTGCAAAACCAAGTTTCCGAATTGACAAAGGAAAAGACACGTTTGGAATCAGTAATCGCCAAGGGTGGTGCGGATGCAGAAACCAAACGCCAATTGGAACAGACAAAGGCGGATTTGGCCAACGTGACCAAGGAATTTACCGACTTGAAAACCAAGTACGACAATTCCGAAAGCGAACACCAAAAACAAATATTCGGTTTGAAACTTGACGGCGAATTTGCCAAGGCAACCGCCAACATTAAGTTTAAGGCCGATTTGCCCGCATCCGTAACGTCTGTTCTTATGAACCAAGCCATTGAAAAGGTAAAGGCGATGAACCCCGAATACATTGATGATGGTAACGGCGGTAAGATGTTGGCATTTATGGAAAACGGTTCGCCGATGCGTAACAAGGAAAACAATTTGCGTTATTACACGGCCGCCGAATTGGTCGAACGCGAATTAAAGGCAATGGACGTTTTGGATACCGGCCGCCAACAGACGGGCGCGGGTTCCCAAGGCGGACAGGGCGGCAACGGCGGCGGTTCCGGAACCGTGGATATTTCCGGCGCACGAACCCAAGATGAAGCACACGAAATCATTGCAAAGCAATTGTTGGCGCAAGGCAAAATCAACGGTTCAAAAGAATTCGAAGATGCGATGCAAAAGGCGTGGTCAGACAACCGCGATGTTATAAAGGCATTGCCGATTCGTTAAGAGAACAAACAACGACCGGGTAAAGGGTCAATCCGGGCAAATAACAAACAACTTAAACACAAACAATTATGTCACTTATTGCAACAAGATTACAGAATTGGCGAGTTGAAAACCCGGAATTTGACCGTAATATGGCCCGCCCATTGGAGTATGGCGCATTGGATTTCTTCATTGAGCAAACCAACGCCGGTAACTCAATCATCAATCCCAATTTGCGCGACCGCGCATTTGAGAGTATCGGAAACACCGTACAAATCCCCGTTATCAATTACGATGGCGATGTAACCGTGGCCAACGTTCGTTCTTGCGTTATCGCTGACGACGAAAACACATCCGCATTGTACACCGTGAATTGGGTAACTTTGGCCGTTGGTTTCACAATGGTTCCCCAACTTTACCGCAACAACGAAATATCTTACGAACACGACTTTGCCCGTAAGATGGAAAAGGTTTGCCGCGCACTTGCAACCGCAATGGATGTACAGGCAATCGCCGCGTTGGAAGCCAATAAAACACAGGTGTTCAAGGATTCTTTGTATTACACCGTAACATCAAATAGCGTTCAAATTCCGTGGAATGCCCGTATGGAATTCCTGTCAGATATGAACGCAATGATGCGTGCGAACGCATATCCCGAAATGTTGCACGTCATTGGCGGCGCGGGTTTCGATTCTCTTGTACGCAAGATGGCCGAACACGACATTTACAATGATGTCAACAAGCGTTTGGAATATGACAACAAGGTATTCCACTATACCAACAACATCGTAAACGAACAGGGTGTATTTGCCACCGGTTACATCGTTGCCGATGGTAACGTTGGCGTTCTGACCCGCGTTGACCGCGAGGCATTGAGCCGTACCAAAATGAATTTCCACGAATGGGACGTTGTACGTTTGCCGTACATTGATTTGCCCGTGGGTTCACACTATTACACCGCCGTTGGCGACCAAAGCGGTATCGCCGGGGCCGCATCCGCCGATATGACTTGCGCCGGTAAGGAGTATTTCGGATTCAGCGTTGATGTTGCGTTCTTGGTTGCTTACAATAGCAACGCCGCAAGCGTTGCCAACCCCATCATCAAAGTTGAGGTTGCAACACCCGGAACCGCCAACCCGTTCGCACAACCCGTTGAGGTTGTAAATAGCGAGGACAACCCCGTTAATACAACCGTGATTTCCTAACCGGAAACATAATCCATAATTGATTTGCGGGGACGGGCATTTAATACCCCGTCCCCGTTTTTCTTTCACAACAAACAAAACTGATATGGTACGATTGCAAGAAATACAAGACGCGTTAATGTCTTTGGTGGGATGGCAACAGGATTACAACCCACAAAATCAGATTGACGAAAAGTTGTGCCAAAGCGAAAGCGGGTTGACGTTCCAAGGTGCGCACCCGTTATGCACGTTGGCGAACGTCCGGGCCATTATGCCGGACGATTATTTGTTCAAATATCCCGATTGGGTAAACAATGTTGCATACGCCAAGGATGCAAAGGTAAAACACGGCGGTATTGTATGGATTGCAACCAAAGCCAACACCGGTTCCGAACCGGCCGCCAACAATGAAGATTGGGACGAATACAATATGTTGTCGGATTTCGTCGAAAATCTGATGTTGCAAGGTATCAACACAACCATTCAACAATTCATACAGGAAAAGCAATTGGCCCGCGAAACCAAATCGTTGATGGAACGCCGCACGTTCTTTGACGGGGCCGCACGATTACAAGCCACGATAGACCCGACGGGAAAGTTGGTCGGTTTTGAAATCGTCCCGGTCCGTTCAATGGGTGTAACGACCAAGATTGAACGTATTGGTTTGCAGATGGTCGGCGCAACCGGTAAGGTTAAGTTGTATTTGTTCCATTCGTCACAGGTTCAGCCAATGAAAGTGATTGAATTGGATTTCACGAATACCAAAGGCGGTTTCCAATGGTTCGATTTGAGCCACGACCCCATATATTTGCCGTATATCCCGGGTTCAAGCGTTGACCGCCACGGCCAAGATGAAACATACAACAACGACGCGGGCGGCGCGTGGTTCCTTTGCTATAACCAAAACGAATTGCCGGTTGGAATGCAAGCGTTGAACGTATCAAAGGATTGGTCCGTTGAGCCGTGCCAAACCTGTTTGGGCGGTTCCATCGAATCGTGGAAAGAACTTACCAAGTATTTACAGGTATCGCCGTTCGGTATTGCGGCCCCGTTGGACTTTGCGCAATACCCGGAAATGTTCGATATTGGCGAAATCTGTTACACCAACACAATGAATTACGGAATGAATCTTGAAATATCCGTGGGTTGTGACCTAACCGATTTTATCATACGCCAACGTATGGTATTTGCGACCGTCATACAAAAACAGGTAGCGGCCAACGTATTGCGCACACTTGCGATGAATCCCGATGTACGGGTAAACCGCAACCAAGTGAACGCAACCCGTGACCAAATCTTGTATGAGTTGGACGGCGCACCCCAAGGCCGTGCAAGCGGATTGGGATATGAGTTGAAACAGGCATACAAGGCGTTGGAATTTGACACCCAAGGATTGGACCGCATTTGTTTGTGCGAAAACAACCACGGCGTCAAATACGGCGTCATTTAATTTTGTCGAATTTCCCGTGTATTGGCTTATTTCCCATTGGGCGGTACAAGTTACCATCTAAAGAGGGAAAAGGCCATACAGGGCAAAAAACGGGCCGAAACGATGGGAATATTAAATGACTTGCGTAAACGCGTACAGGATGTGAACGACGGTTTGGAATCCGGCGCAATCATCCGCGACGTCGTAATACAACATCCGGACGACATATTGGAATTGCAAAAAGAACAATTGTTTGCCGGTAAGCGTTCAGACGGCCAAGACATCCGCCCGTATTACACAGAAGATTTGAAACCCAACGGTTATTTCTATTCGGTTGATACCGCCAAGATGTACGCCGCGTGGAAACAAACGTTGAATTACCCGTATGAAGCCAAGCGCAACCCGGACGCACCCAACCTGTATGTCAATGGCCGGTTCCACGACGAATTGGGCGTGCGTTTCGATTCCCAAACGGTGGCCGTTATCGGTGCGACCGGATACGCGCAACAAATTGTTGATAAATACGGATTGGATACGTTCGGTTTGATGTGGGACAATTGGAATGAAATATTTTTCAACCGGGGCGGATACGATGAATTAATGGATAAACTAAAATCGCAATTATATGTCAACTAACAAACCCATAAATGCGCCGGTTATACCCAACGCCGTAATGTTGGATGCGGTAATCGGCGAAATACAACAAGGATTGGTCAATAATCTTTCGTGGTTGGATGCGGCGTTCGGACGCGCCCAACGTCTGACAAAAAACATTGAGGGCAAACGCATCGTTACCCCGAACGTCTATTGCGGCGGATGGAAAGGCCACGGCCCCAACGATTATATTGAGGTATCGCCGGATGCGAAGATTGGCAATTTTTCATATTTCGAGGTGGACGACCCGCAAACGATAGACCCGGAACCGTGGGCGCGGCAAATCAAAGCACCGTTCAGTTTGATTGTTTGGTTTGACTTGTCCCGTGTTTATGGTTCCCGGACAAACAGAAACACCGAAAAGATAAAATCGGATATTTTGCATATCTTGAACGGCCGGGCCGATTGGCATTTGTCACACGGCCGGATAGTTATTAACAAGATATACGAACGGGCCGAAAACATTTACAAGGGTTATACGTTATCGGAAATTGATAACCAATTTTTGATGCATCCGTTTGCCGGATTACGTTTTGAGGGACTTTTGGAATTTGACGAATTATGTTACCAATCATCGAATTTGTAAGTTGGTGCGCGGTTGTCACGATGGCGGCCGCGTTCGTGTTGTCTTTGGCCGTCAAATGGGGATGGTTGGAATGGATGCAAGTTCACGCCCCGAATGACTTTATACATAAACTTTTGACGTGTAAATTTTGCACGTCATTTTGGGTTTGTGTCGGCATTTCTTTATTTTTGTGCGTGGCAACCGGCCATTGGGTATTGATGGCCGCGCCGATATGTACAACGATATTAACAAGGGAACTTTGGTAATATGACAACAACAAAGATTGGAAACCATACGGTCGAATATTACGATGCGATTGATGAATTACCCATCGTGCGTTTCCACAAGTACCAAAAATTGTTACTGATTGATGCGGGCGTGGGTTCAGACATCGCGGCATTTGACCAAAGGATTGAAAAGACGCGCCGTTTTCTGATGTTGGGGCAAAACGATAAGGCCCAACAGGAATTGGAAAACGTGCGCCAATGCGTTTATATGATACAAACAGGTATGAACACCCAACACCGGGCGTTCGCCGCGTTGGTTGCCAAGATAGACGGCAAGAAATGCAACGATATGTCGGATGATGCATTGGCAAAAGTAACGGAAATGTTGTCAGATGTACCCGTAAAAGAGTTGGCCGCCCAATTGGATGCGGCCAAAAAAAAAATTGACGGGGAATT
>JAZLDK010000041.1:0-7529 GCA_045614725.1 Candidatus Enterousia sp. | reverse complement strand
TTTGTTTATATTAAAACATTATTATTTGGGGTAATAAAAATCCCCCAGATGGGGGATTGAATTTTACTGCTAAATCTGACAGCTTAATCTGAATGTCAGGTCTTTATCCGCCGCTTTGTATGTGCAGTCCGCACGAAGAGGTTGTGTCGTGCCGCACTTTATTCCTGAGCTATCCGCGCTGTCGCCATCAACCTTGGCCCATTTGACGGTTGTGGCCCCAGATTTGATCTTAACATTTTTAATGTCCGGCAAATTAAGTGTGGTGTTTACATAAATGGATTTCGTTGGTTCAAAGTTATCAACCCAGCCATCCGCACATCTGTCGAAGCTATATGTAATCTTAATCGTTGGTTTTTCCACGCATTTGCCATCTTTAAGTTCGTGTGTTTCTTTGCAGGCTTCGACTATGCAGTCGCCGAATTTACCGTTTTCCCATGTTTGTGTGCCAGATGTTGCGTTTAGCGCATTCAGCAACTGGGACGAACAAGCCTGGGTCATAGCAACGCAACGATTGTTGTTGATTGTATATCCGGTTTCGCATTCTTGAATTTCGCATTGGCCAACCATGCCGTTTGATATTGGACGAATGGCTTTTGCTGCGTGTTCAATTTCAGATGTGCAATCAAGTTTGTTTGCAACGCATTTGCCGTCGTGCAGGGTATAGCCCGTATTGCATGTTTCGATTACACATATGCCACTTGCGTTTTCTTTGACACCGGTTTTTGCGTTTGTATCAACTGCGCGAAGTTCGGCCAGTGTGCAACGTATATAGCTAACGGTTTCAGGTGACCAGGTGCGGATTTCTTCTACGCCCGCATCCAGCAAGCACTGTTCACGCATTGCCATTGATGAACCCTTGGCGCCCGTCGGTATGTTGCCGGCTGCGGTTGCGCCGGTGCCACGCAGGATTTCGTTCAAGGTCACGATATTGCGGCATGTGTTTTCGGTGTAATCTTGTGCATTCAAACACTGGTCGTTGTCCGCCTTGTTGATTACAGCCTTGAACTGGGCCGTGGATGGATTGCAAATCATTTCTTCATAGCAATGAGGAACATTTGCAACCTGGGCGCAATATGTTTTGATACGCGCATCAGGCCAATTTTCATTTGATTCTGATACATCTTCATAGCATTCCAAAATTTCACCCAGACACTCGTTAAAGTTTGAATACGCCGTTATCGCATTCGTGCGAGTTTCTTCTTCGGTGTTCATGGCAAATTCCTGGCGCTTTTGCTGCAGGGCCTGTTGTGCCGCAGATTTCTGATATGAAATATTCTGGGCGGTTAAACGGATTTGTTCGCCATACAGGTCGCAATCCGCGTTCGCATCCAACAGGTATTTGTTCATGATGCTGCGACGGGCATCAGCAACCGGACCGCGCAGGTTGGAATATGGGTCCCCAGATGCAGATGTATAGCCAAAGCAAGTCGCGCCACTGTTCGTGGTGACCGTTTTGCCACGTTCGAACAATTCAATTTCGCCGGCAGATGATACCTTGATTTTTGAATTGTAGTTGAATGGACAACTGTTGGTTTGGCCATCGGCACAGCGACCACCGAACGATGACGGGGAACCGCAGGCCTCGTATATGCCGTTAAAACATGAATCAAGTACGCGGCTGCAAACTTCGTTGTGTGCATGCGCAAACAGTTCATAGCCCCATGTTTCGGCCAATGTATCGCGTGCATCGGCGCTGTTTGAAAATGCGTTTTCGATTGTGATGCCGGTCATGCTGTTAAGTGTGTTGTTAAGATTATTGAATGCGTCGGCAACTCCGTCATTGTCCTTTGTTAATATGGTTATTGTTTCAGCCTTGGCATCGGCAAATGCGCGGAAGTTAGCCAAAATTTCAGAAGAATTTGTCCCGTCGATATTGTTGATATCAAATCCGAACGAGTTACCGGTTTCTTTACAGTATGATGGCATATCACATGTTGTGTCGCCATAAATACCATGTGATTCACACCATTCTTTGGCTTCTTCATCGGTCCATGTGTCGTTTTTATTTGCATCTTTCCATGATACGCAGTTCAGAACCTTTTCAGCATCGGTCAATTGGAATGCGGCGGATATATCCTTGCCCCCGCTGGCAATCAGTAATGCCAATTCACCAGACAGTTTAATTAATTCTTCGTTTGCGCTTTCCAGTGCCTGTTCGGCGGCGGCAAAAGATTTTACACGACCCGCACATGCGCAGCGACGCTGGGCCGCATTACGCGCGGTGCAGATTTCGTCCATACATGTATAGTATGATTCCATGCAATTGTTAAACGCATCATTCGAAATCAAACCAGTTGTGCTGTCTATGATATTAGAATAATTGCCAGTGTACAATTTACCAGACAGATATGAAAGCGTGTTTGATGTGGTACCCTTGCTGCCGCGGATGGCGCTGCCCTGAAGGGAAACGCGTGGCGCAACGGTCGCCGAGTTTGTGGCGGTGCGTGCACGAACCGCGCGGTTCGCGGTCGTTGTGCGTGATACCACATTGCGCGTGGTTGCACGTGAATTAGAATTGGTGGAACGTGTCGTGACACCACGGGTGGATGTTGCGCGCGATGGAGCAATGTTGGCGCGTGACGATGTGGCGCGTGATGGCGCAACGTTTGTCGCGGTGCGCGCAACCGTGCGGTTTGACACACTGTTTCGTGGACTGGTCCGGCCAGCGGCGCGTGATACACTGTTGCCAGCGCGTGGAGACTGAGGCGCGGCATTGGTAATATCCATTACCGGTGCAATTGGATCGGCAAATACCGCGCGAATTGACAGCACGGTTGAGCATACAAAAAATGCCCCCGCCAATAAAAATATTGTACCCATTGCATTCTTGATAGAATTTGCGATGTTTTTAGTAGTCATTAAGCTCTCCCTGTGTTCCGGGTGAAAAGGCCCAGAAACCCAACCTTTCTATGGTTTTACGCCATGCATAAAGCACGTCCTTTCCTGTTAATTATATCAATTTTTTTGTGTTCTGTAAATACTTTATTAGTGGTTAGTTAAGTGGGTAGTGGTGGCAAAATAAAATCCCCTTCCTTGGGGGAAGGGGTGATGTGTTAGTGTTTACCACCGATTTTTGTGCGGCCGCCCATTAACGGTTGCAAGCATTTTGGAATGTTTACAGAACCGTCTGGGTTTTGGTGGTTTTCAATAATTGGCACAATTGCGCGTGGTAATGCGATGCCGGTGTTATTTAATGTCGCACAGAACCGCATAGAACCGTCCGCCGCGCGATAGCGGGTGTTGGTGCGACGGGCCTGGAATGTGCCGATTGATGAACAAGACCCCAGTTCACGATATGTGTTTTCGCTTGGGAACCAGGCCTCGACATCGTGCATTTTTACCTTGTTAAATCCCATGTCGCCGGTGCATGCCGCAATCACGCGATATGGCAATTCAAAGTCCGCCATAATATCGCACAGATTGTTCAGCAAAAGTTCGTGCATTTCATCGGACTGTTCCGGTGTGCAGTATATGTATTGTTCGACCTTGTTAAATTGATGTATACGCACGATTCCGCGGGTGTCACGACCGGCGGCACCGGCTTCTTTGCGAAAGCAGGGCGAATATCCCGCGTATTTAATAGGCAAATCTTTTTCATTCAAAACTTCGTCACTGTGCAGCGAGTTTAATATGATTTCCGCCGTGCCGGCCAGGCATCTGTCTGTGTCGGTCAGCATGAAAACATCGTTTGCCATTACGGATTGGTCTGTGCCCATAAAGTGGCCCGCGTTGAATATCGTTTGAGGCTTGGTAATAGAAGGGCAGTTCACAAATGTAAATCCGCGCGATATTAACTTCTGTAAAACATATGTTTGAATCGCCAGCTCTAATTCCGCCGCTTCGCCAAAAAGTGCGTATGTGCGTGTGCCACAGATTGATGCGATTTTGTCGTTCTTCCACCATCCGTTTATTTCCAGCAGTTCCCATTGTGGACGTGGTGTAAAGTCAAATTCGCGTGGTGTGCCGACGCGGCGCACTTCGACATTTTCCGAATCGTCACGGCCGTGTGGTGCATCGGGCGATGGTATTTGTGGCACGCGGTGCATCAGGTCGCTAAGTGCATTCTCTTTTTCGGCCAGTTCCGCCATATCCGCCGCGATTTCTGCGTTGATTTGTTTAGACTGGGCTATTAATGGTGCCTTGTCCGTGGCGGTTGGAATTTCGCGTGTGATTTTATTCTTTTCCGCGGTCTTGGACTGGGTAATGGTTTTAAGTTCGCGTACGCGTGCATCCAGCGCCAAGATTTCATCAACATTGTCATCAAATCCCTTGACCGCGCATGCGTTTTTTACAATTTCTGGGTTTTCACGAATAAATTTTATATCAAGCATAGTCTGTTTTTCCTTTTATTCTTGTACCTTATAGTATTACATAATAGTATTACATATTATATCTAAAAGCAATTTGATTTATTTTATTTGCGTGAATTTTATAGGTGTGTTATGCTGGGGCGGAATTAGTTAAGGAAAGGATTGTCACAATGACAGATATTGTTATGTATGATGTTATTATTTTGGGCAGTGGGCCGGCCGGATTAACCGCGGCACTATACACCGCGCGTGCGAACAAGCAGACATTGGTTCTGGGGGGCGACCGTCTGGGTGGCCAGATGGCGGGAATTGCGACACTGGAAAATTATCCGGGCTGGGCGGGGTCTGGTATGGAATTGGCCGAATTTATGAAGAAGCAGGCTGAAACCTTTGGGGCCCAGGTTAAGTTCTTGTCCGCCAAAAGTATTGATGGTGACGCGTCTGGTGGGTTTAATGTCCTGTGTGATAATGGCGCGCGATTTGTGGGCAAGACCGTTATCATCGCGACCGGTGCATCGCCGCGCAAACTGGAAATAGAAGGCGCGCGTGAACTGATGGGTCGGGGCGTGTCATATTGTGCGACATGTGATGGTTTTTTCTATAGTTATAAAGATGTTATCGTCATGGGTGGCGGGAACAGCGCGCTGAACGATGCGCTGTATCTGGCGGATTTGGCGAAAAGTGTAAAAATCATTTATCGCAAGGGTGCTTTTACCCGGGCCGAGGCCGTATTGCGTGAACGCGTGGCGCAGCGCGAAAATATCGAATGTCTGTTCAATACAGATTTGGCCAAAATTGCGGCTGTGCCGGATTCGCCAGATGGTCGCTTGGTTGTGACAACGACCGACGGCACAGAAATCGAAACGGACGGTCTTTTTGTTGCCATCGGGCACGAGGCTAATACTGATTTCTTGACCGAGGATATCAAGCGCGATTCCATGGGGCGTTTGATTCCGTCCGAATTGCCCACCGGTATTTTTGTTGCGGGCGATGTTCATTCTGATATCAAGATGCAAATTGCGACCGCGGTTGGGACGGGGTGTACGGCGGGTATGGACGCCATCGCATACCTAAATAAATTATAATAATTCATCTAAAAACAAATCGGGCATCTCATGTAGCGCTTGTACACTACGTTGTCGGGACCGTTTCACATCTAAATCATTCTAATTTATTTTCCGACAGGCAAGGGGTTGGGTAATGGGCATCTCATGTATCGTTTGTACACTACGATGCCCGATTTGTTTTTATCTAAATCATTCTAATTTATTTTTACAACAAGCAAGGGGTTGGGGTAAATTCTCCCCTGCGGGAGGGGAATTTTGTTTTTACCACCCCTCGGCTCGTGTTCACTCGCCACTGTCCGCCAAGGGCGGTGAGCATTTATTCGGATGAATACATTAAATTCTCATCTGGGTCTTTTTCGTGTGTGTTTATTTATTTTTCGCTTTTCAAAGTTTTGTTATTGTGATAAAATAAATTATAAAAATATGGAGATTGGGGATGTCTTTTCTTAAAAAAACATTTGGCTTATTTATGATATTTGCTGTAATTCCAGCGGCTTATTCCGCGACCGCGCGCCCAAGTGTGGGTGGGGCCGGTGCTGCAACTGCACGTCCAAGTGTTGTGGCCGCGACGGCTTCGCGTCGTTTGCCAACGATGACATCTTATCTTAATTCGGCGATTTCTGGTTCGACCGGTGGTGTTAATATCAACAGCAGTACTATATATTTTGACGATGTTGAATGTGTTGAAAACTATACGGAATGTATCACCGATGCCGATGTTTGTGGCGAAGATTTCGAAGAATGCACAACAAATGTTTTGTTCCATGCCCAAATGCCCAAGTGTCTTAATGTTTTGATGCAGTGTTCGTCATCGGGTATTAATGCCTTGTTCGGGGCGGGTAATGTTGGCGTGTTGTCAAATGTGGCCGAATATGAAAAAGATGCCAAGGGAAATGTCATAGAAGTTAAACGCTATACATACCCAACGGATGGCAGTGTGATGGGCCAGCGTATTATTGGTGGTATGCATGCAAATCAGTATCCGGATGCGGCGACATGTTCCAAGCGGTATTTGTCGTGTTTGAACCGTGACACGGTTTGTGGTGCGGACTTTGAATTGTGCACCGGTACCAAGGAATTTAAGAAGCAATCCCTGCAGTGTGAATCCACATTGGCGCGTTGCACGGCCGATGGTGTTCAGTTACTGTTCGGTGTAAGGCAGTGGAACGAAAAGGGTACAATCAAAGATGACAGTGTAATTGGCGAGGCAATTACCGCCGGTGCGGATTTGGCGGCACAAAATGCGGTTAATACATGCTATCGTGTCGCGGACCAGTGTTTGGCCGACGCGTGTGCCAACAATCCATTGCGTTGTGTCGCGGGGAAAAATGCAAGTGTTATAGAAACTGCCGATAAAGTATTGGGTGATCAGAAAGTAGCGGGGTATGAATACAAAAAAGATAGCAATGGCGAATATATCAAGGATGCTGATGGTAATCGCGAGATAGATTATGTTGTCTGGACGGCCACGGATGTTAGCAAGTTCCTGAAAGCGGCATGTATGGATACAATCGGTTCAAACAAGTATTGCCAGATGACCGCAATGGGAAAAACACCAAGCAAGAAAGAATTGCAGGATATTGATGTCCAGGCCGAAGTGTTTGATGAAATATTGGGTTTGCGCAAGGAGCGTTTTGAATCCAAGGTTGCGGGTCTTTTACAGGATTTTGATACCGATGCCAAGAATAAATGTTCGGAAACAATCAAAACATGCGCAATGCGCACATGTGGTGGTGGTATTGGTTCGCTTTGCTGGGCCCAGGTTTTTGGCGAGCATGCAGATTGTCATGGCACCAGTGGATTGGGTGCATCGGGCAAGAAATGTTCAATAGCGAATAGTGCAAGCCTGGAAGAGATTACTTTGGGTTGTTCGGCGATTGTAAATGCGGATCCATACTGTATCTATGCTAAGCAGTCATTGAACAACACGGAAGGTTCTTCATTTGGCTATGATTATTACAACAATGATGTGTTTTCTTCGTTGTTTGTGGAATCTGACCCGCTGGGGGTGGTGGGGTCTTTGAATGCGTCACTGCAAAGCAGTTATGATGCATCGTCCATTGCCAATATGAAAAAGCAGTGCGAAGGTGTTGCGATTTCGTGCGTAAAATCCATGTGCGGTGATAAGTATGAAAATTGCTATCGCAATCGT
>JAZLDK010000040.1:0-2747 GCA_045614725.1 Candidatus Enterousia sp. | reverse complement strand
AAGTTTGTTTTTTGTCCATTCGGAATTCAAAACGATTTCCATTGCCGATTCTTTTGATTTGATTTGTTTGGTAACCTTGTGACCTTTGATGCAATAATCGTTTTCGTCTTCCCACATAGCAAAAACATGATAAACGGTTTTGTATTCGTAAACATCAATGAACAGTTCACGGCCATTGAATGTTTTCGATGTTGAAAGATATCCGATCGGTTTCATGGTGCAAATGTTTTATCGTTGTTTGTTGTTGCAAATATACAAGGTATTTTTGAATTTGCAATGCTTTTTCAAAAAAATCTTGACTTTTTTTCGTTTTTGTCTGCAAATTGTCTGCAACCGGGTGAAAAATTCCCCCCGTACGATCGTATTTATATGTGAACCGATCACCAACGGAACAGGGCCAACACCCGCCTGTTCGCCTGGTTGATCATGTCCCAATCCCGTTCGGCGTAAATGTCCGTGATGGGGAAATCCCCCACATGGCACAACCCCTCATCAACGGTGGCCTTTTCCACCCCGGCACGGCGGGCGATCGTGGCCCATGAATGCCGGGCGGCTCCGAATGTGAAACGCGGGATGCCGTTGTCCGTACACCAGCGATCCAAACCCTTGTTCACCTTCGCCGTGGCGAACTCCGGTTTTCCCGCCATCCGGATCAACCCGTCCAGGGCCACCAACCGTCCGGAAATTTCTTCCGGCACCACGACACGCATTTGGGCACCATCGGCCCTGCGGTTGCGTGTCTTGCGTCTTCGGTATTCCCACACCTGGCCCGTCCGTAATTTTTTTACGGTTGCCGCCTCGTACAAATCCGCCAGGTTCGCCCCCATCATGGCGAACGACAACACGAACAGGTCCAACGCCGTTTGCACCGTGGTGAGGTGGTGCCGGGCATCAATAACCCGTTGCATCAATTCCACCCCCAACGATTCCGGCCCGTGCGACAGGGGCGGTTTCAGCATCAACCCGCCGAACGGCGAACGGGGGATCACGATGGCCCCGGAATCCTCGTCATTGTACAGGGATTTCGCACGGTCGTAGATATGCGACAATTTGGCGATATGGCGGCTTTCGGCACCGTTTGGAATCCTTGTCCGTCCCGTGGGAGAAACGCCGAATTTGGCCGTTTTGTGTGCCTTTGTGGACCGTTCCCGGCCCATCCACGACAGGAACCCCGTGAGCATTTGCCGGGTGATGTCGTTCACATCAATTTCCCGCCGCCCCAGGTACGACGCGAACGCATTACAGGCCGTTATGTATTGGCACCGTGCCCCCGGCGATTTGCCCGCGATCACCTCGTCCGCGAACGCGAAAAAATCAAGGCGGAAATTGTGCAACCGTTCCGCACAACGCATCCGCCCGACAACCCAATCCACATCACGCCCCGCCAGGTCCGCGTCGGTCAGTCCCGACACCGCATCCAGCATCCGCCGGGCGATCGTCCCCGCACGATCCAGGATGTCCTGTGATTTGATCCGTCCGGATCGGGTAATGTCACCCGGCCCACAGGTGATCGAGGTTGGAACACGCCGGACACCCCCGGCGAAATACACACGGATGAATACCAGGTACGAACCATCGCGGCGGCGGTTCGACGGAATCACGATCGGTTTTGTGGTGATCATGGCGGACGGACGAAACAGGTTGCAGACAAAAATAAGACAAAAATCGGAATTCCCGACAATTCAATCCCGCATCCAGGTCCCCCCGTCGAATAGTTTTTTCATAGGTTAAGTTTTAGGTTAGAATTGCGGAACGGGTCTGGCGGGAGCCACACCCGTTCATTCTTTCCCCTCCCCGATCGCCCTGGATGGCCGATCCGTCCGGGTGCCGAATACAAATCCGTGCCAAAGGTCGGGAGGGTTGCAGACAACAGGCGGACAAAAATTGCATCATTCCGGAATTGTTCGTACCTTTGTCCCTGGCCGGGTAATGTGCAAGTGGCCCGGCCTGTTTGTACCGGAAACGGCAAAGGGGCGGCGATCGTGCCGTCCCTTCGTCATATCGTCCGGATCATCCCCCGTCCCGTAACTTAGTCAATTAGGGGTTAAAGTGATTGAGTTTGTTTTTTCAAATTTTGTCCGTATTTTTGCCAAAACTTTCGTTATGGAAATCGACATCGTTCTTATCAAAGAAGAACTCCAAAGGTTGAAGGCAAACAAATACTGTGTGCTTGAAAAGGCCGAAGGGTATGATTACGCATTGGAAGATGTGGAATCATTCCTTGATAAGTATGTAGCCGACAACTCATAACGATGGGGTTGAAGTGATTAAGTTACTTCTTCGATGTTGTCGTTGTATAGGTTGCTGGCGGGAACGAATCTAACATCTTACAATGCGTTCCACAATCCCGTATGTCACACCCGGCAAGGCAACCCTTTTCGTAGTCATACGGGATTCCTTCGTTGCTCGTGACAACCCTCCCGAAAAAGTGTTTGCAGTTTGTCATTTGGGGTTTTAGTGGGTGAGTTACGATTCAAGCAACTGAATCTCCGGGAAGTCCCGAAGGACACGCATTGCGATTACCCTCGCACCCTCCTCGGTGGGATGTGCATTGTCACTTGAGAGAAGACCGGAATACCAAGTCCCACCCAACTGCGAGCCTACCGCCTCTGCGACATCAATGTAACGATAACCAAGACTGCGGACATACGCACTCAACGAGTGGTGGTTCAATACCGGAATGGAAGGGATGGTGCAAAGTATGGGAGTGATTCCGTTTTGCTTGCACACACGGAGGAAACGCATCA
>JAZLDK010000039.1:0-13565 GCA_045614725.1 Candidatus Enterousia sp. | reverse complement strand
CGGCGCAGCGGTCGCGCCAATTATAAGTGCGATGGCGGTGTCTGTTTCAATGCCCGCCATGTTCAGATAGTGTAGTGTTGCGGCATCGATTGCGCCGGTTGTTGCTTCGTGACTTTGGATGTTGTTTTGGCCGCTGTGTATTATGCGGGGCAGGGTGTTTGCAACCGCGCCGTTGCCGATAATGCGGCTGTCACATTTTGATGCGTTTTTGCAATCGTTGCCTGTAAAAGATACCAGACTGCGGAATGTTTGGCGCGAAGCATCCGTTGCGATGCCGTATGAAACAATATTAGATACGGTGTTATTGCCAATGTGCAACATTTTTGTGCCGGTGTCGGCCTGTTGTGCGCCGCGTGTGATGGATAGCGAATAAAAGTCACTTTTTGCGCCATCTCCCATCAAAATTGTTGATGGATATTTCCAGGTCATGGCAGAACCGATTTCAACCTGGGTCCAATCAAGGCGTGCATTTTTATCGCAACGGCCACGCTTGGTGACAAAATTTAATATGCCGCCTGTGTTTTTGTTGTTTTGAAAGTCGCCCGCAAACCAGTTCTGGACGGTGGCGTATTTTACGATTGCGTCCTGGTGCGCGATGATTTCAACAACCCCGCTGTGCAGTTGGTGGTTTGGGCGACGGGGGGCACTGCAACCCTCCATATAACTAAGTTCGGAACCTTGGTCAGCAATGATAAGTGTGCGTTCAAATTGGCCGATTTTTGCGGTTTCTATTCTGAAATAGCTGGCCAGGTCAATTGGGCATTTGGTGTTTGGGGGAATGTATACAAATGTTCCGTCTGAAAACACGGCGGCATTCAGGGCAGCGTAAAAATTATCCGTGGCGGGAACGATCGTGCCAAGGTATTTTTTTACCAGGTCTGGATGTTGTTGAACCGCCTGGGAAAATGGTAAAAATATTATCCCAAGTTTTTCCAGTTCGGCCTTGTATGATGTGTGAACCGATTTGCTGTCGATAACGGTGTCGGTGGCCATTCCCATAAGGGCGCGTTTTTCGCTTTCGGGCAGGCCCATTTTATCGTATACAGATTCAAGGTCCGAATTGTCAATAGGGGCCGGTTCGTTATAGTAATTTAGGTTGTCATAGTCGATTGGTTGGTAATCTATTTCCGCCCAGTGTGGTTCGGACATTTTTTGCCATGCGGCCAATGCATCCAGTCGCCACTGCAACAGCCATTCAGGCTCGCCACGCAGGGCGGATATTTCGCGGACAAGATTTTCGGACAGTTTCGCCAATCTAGTTTTCCTGGGTCGCCAATTGTTTTGCCTGGGCAAAGAATGTTAATGATTTACCAAGCAGGCCGTCTGTGAATGTTGTTGCCAACAGACCGTCTGGCTCGGTCGTTGTTAAATGGTGCAGAAATCCGTCCGCGCGGCGCATATAGTTGTCAATGCTGTGTGCGATTTCTGTGTCTAATTTTATACTGCGACGCAATTTTTCCAGTGTAAATGGATTTTTTGCGTATTCGTCCATGATTCCGCCCAGCGCGCGCCACAGGGGGTGTTCGGATGTGTTGCGTGGCATGATATCTATTGCGGCCATGATGGGAATAAGGCTTTGTAATAAATCCTGATAAATCATTTCTGCGTTTTCGGCAACCGCGTTGGTTGCGTATTTGTTCTTAAGGACGGACTGCATCTTTACAATCAGGTTGTATTGGTGTTCAAGTGTCTTGCCCATGTCGGATATGCGCTGGTTCGTGCGATATGTGTGCCATGCAACGATGCCAATTAAAATAATTGTAAGTCCAAAAAGTGCGAAAATGATAAGGTTTTGCATTAATTACTCCTGTGAATATTGCCGTTTCTGGTCAACAGTATAACATCTTTTGTCGATTCGTGCGATTTTATCTTTTGCTAATCAAATTTCTTTGATTTATGTGTGTTTTAGGTCTTGCACAGATTCGGTCAAATTGTTATAATAAATATTATTAATAGGAAAGGAAGACTTAATATGTTTCGCAAAATTTTGATTGTAGCGATGTTCGCAACCGCGGCAGGATATTGCTTTGCGGCCCCATCTTTGCCCCAGGTCGTGACATCCGAGGTTTTTTATGAACAGGATAAATTTGTTCAAGAAGGCGGTGAATACGAACAGGTTGATACCGTTGTTGATACCGTGGTTGAAACCCAGGAAGAGCCGGCGTGGCCAATTGCGGGGTCTGATGCGGATGTAGAGGTCGCCTGTAACGAGGTGCCGTGCCCCGATTGTAATGGAAATGATAATATCCGAATTGTTTCAAAAATTGGCGACGATTTAGTTGTTGAAAATAACATTAATTTGGGCGTGCGTAGCGATTTTGGCGGATGGTCTGGTGGTGCGAATATGTTGCACGGTACCCAGATTCCAGTTGGATTTGCCGATGAGTGTACAAATGATTCTGAAATGCCGTTGTTGCATCGCGAAGTGTTGGAAGATGATGGTGGTAATGTTTTGGCCGTATCCCGCAGTGGGCGCAGAAATTGTGGCAAGTATGCGGATGGGTATGATGCCTTTGCAGTTAAAATGGGTATGAAGGCCGAGGAAAAAACTCAGGGGGTTGAAGAAGTAGAAGCGGAAATCGCGGTTGATGCATCCGCCGATGCCGAGGCACCATCTGTCTTGACAGATCAGGTTCGTTCATGGGTTGTTGCAAATGGCCAGACATTGCGTGAAGTTTTGCAGAACTGGTGCAACAAAGAAGGTTGGGATTTGGTTTGGGCCACATCGCGCGAATATCCGATTGAGGCAAGCGCGGTGTTCAAGGGACGCTTTGTTGATGTTGCATCCGCATTGGTTCGCAACTTTGGGCGTGCGACACCAATCCCATATGCAAAGTTCTATAAAGGTAATAGAGTGTTGGTAATATCCACAAACGAATAATAAAATAACCGCAGGGATGGCAGGAGAAAATAAATATGAAAAATCCAATCAAAACATTGTGTGTTTGTGCGTTGGCGTGTACGGCGTTGCTGGGGTGTGCCAAGCAAGAATCGGCCAAAGTGGCGGCTTCGGTGGATCAGGACTTTATTAATGCATATGATGCCTTTGAAATGGCCAAGAATCCACGCGCCAAGGTTGCAAGCAGTGATACCGTTTCAATGTCCGAAGGTGTTTGGTTGGGGAATAAATCAATCGTATTAGAACATCGCAATAATTTGCCGTCTCAGTTTGAAACTGATACGGGAATTACTTTATTATTAAATGAACCTGTGTCATTACAGGTGTTTGCAAATGATGTGTATTCTATTACAGGGATTCCTGTGAAAATTGATGGCCAGGTATCGGCGGAAAAGTTGAAAAAGGCAATAAATGTTGCATATACCGGTAAATTATCCGGGTTGCTGTCCCAGGTGGCAACGGATTTAGATTTGCTGTGGTATTATGATAAAAATTCAATTGTGTTCTATGAAACAGAAACAAGAACATTCTCGCTGTATGCCCTGGGGACCGAGGTTGCATATCAAACCGCGGTTTCAACCGATGACGGAAATCAGGTGTCGTTGGAATCAACCCTGAAAGAATGGGACGAGGTTGAAAGCGCAATATCTTCTATTATTGGTAATAATGCAAATGCCGATTTCACCGTGTCGCGCAGTTTGGGAACAATTACAGTCACCGCATCGCCATCGGTTTTGGCGCGTGTAAGTGAATATATCGATCGCCAGAACAAGCGTCTGTCCCAGCTGGTGACAATTGATGTCAAGGTTTTACAGGTGACAATTTCGAACGATTCGGCGTTTGGTTTGAATTTGGCGGCGGCGATTAATTCGACCTCTGGATTAAATATTGTTGCGAATCCGAAAAATAATCTGGCTTCGACCGAGGCTAGTTCCATGAATATCGCTGTGTTGTCTAATACTGTTTCGGCGATAACGGGCGCAACACATATGGAAAATGGTAATGTTGTCGAAGGTGCTTACACCAACGATCAAATTATGAACGGGTCTTTGGCGGGCGCCGCAGGCAGCAGCGCACTGATAGAAGCATTGGCCAAGCAGGGCAAGGTTTCTTTGGTCACTAATGTTGGTGTGACCACGCGCAGTAATCGTGTTGCGCCGGTCAGCAACACCCGTACAACCGGATATATCAAACGTTTTGAATCGCGCAACTTTACAACGGTTGAATCCAGTACCGTTGACCAGGATGATTTGGAAACAGGTTTCACAATGCAGTTGTTGCCGAACGTTCTGGAAAACGGCAAGGTTTTATTGCTGTTCCGTATGTCGGTTCGTGAATTGTTGCGCATGTCCACCCAGACAATTGGTGAAGTGACACTGCAATTGCCCGAGGTTGAAGAACGCAGTTTTATGCAGGAAGTTATCATGGAATCGGGCCAAATGTTGGTTGTTTCCGGATTTGAAAAGCAGACCAACGAAGATACGCGTTATGGTTTGGGTGATCCTGACTTTATGGCTTTGTCTGGTTCGCGTGAAACATCGGCAACCCGTGAAGTATTGGTTGTTATTTTGACACCTCAGGTTCTGGTCAGCCCGATGGATTCCGAGCGCACTATTCAGCAGCATTGGGGTGCACCTCTAAACTAAAATAAATTATAATAATTCATCTGTGGGCGGTCCCGACAACTCATGTAGCGTTAAGTACACTACGTTGTCGGGACCGTTCCACATCTAAATCATTCTAATTTATTTTTACAACAAGCAAGGGGTTGGGTAATGGGCATCTCATGTAGCGTTAAGTACACTACGATGCCCGATTTGTTTTTTTGTTCGTGCTTAATGGTGTTGGTGATTGGACCGGCGATTTGTCAGGATGCGGTGGAAACGGGTTCGGCGCCGCGTGTGGCAAGTATTGAATATACAGAAGAAAAACTAGAATCTGTTAAGAAGGAATTTGACGAAAAATTGGACGGCAAGGTTGATATGCGTGACAGACGCTTTGATACAATTTCGTTGAAAAAGGCCCAAGGAGAATTACCAGATGGGCATGCCTTTATTTGGATTGATTAAAATAAAAATACAAAACGACAAAAAGTGCGCCAAATGGCGCACTAAATTTTTATACTTGGCAAACTAGGCCATTGCAGATACTTTTTTCGCCAAACGAGAAATTTTGCGTGCTGCGCGTTTTTTAGGCATTACTTTGCCGGCAGCCTTCATGATTTTGCTTTCTGCATTGCGGGCAGCAGTTGTTGCCGCCGCTTTGTCGCCAGATGCAACAGCGGTCAATGCCTTTTTAGTTGCTGTTTTAACCGCACTGCGACGTGCTGTATTAATTGCGTTTTTCTTGGCCGAGACCAAAACTCTTTTTTCAGATGACTTGTGATTTGCCACGTTATTTTCCTTTTATTTTTGTTTTGATTTTGTTATTTTATAGAAAACAAACACAAAATCAAGGAAAAATAACATGATATACATATTTGCAATATTCATTTCTTATTTATTGGGTTCTGTTCCAATGGGGTTGCTGTTGACCCGTCTGATGGGCAAGGGCGATTTGCGCAAGGTGGGCAGTGGTAATATCGGTGCAACTAATGTTATGCGTGTCGGGGGACTGCGTATGGCGGGTCTGGTGTGGATTCTTGATATGGCCAAGGCCATTGCGGCAGTATTTGTCGGCCGGTATGTTGCGGGTGAAGCGTTTGCGGCATGGTGCGGTTTTGCGGCGATTGTGGGGCATTGTTATCCAATATGGTTGCGCTTTCGCGGGGGCAAGGGTATATCTTCGTTGTTTGGGGTGCTGTTGGCGGTAAGTCCTATGTCCTTTGCCGTGTGCGGGATTGAATGGTTGCTGGTGGCACTGACATCGGGGATTTCGTCCTTGGGCGCGGTGGTTGTCTTTTGTTTGATTCCGGTTCTTGGTTTTTTAATCAGTGTGTCCGTTGGTTGGGCGTTTTTGGCAATTGGGTTGCTGTGTATGTGGCGGCATCGCGAAAATATCAAACGATTACTGGGGGGCAGTGAATCCAAAATCGAATGGAAGTGGAAAAAGTAAGTTCCTGGGGGTGTTTTCCCCCTTTAATTATATTAGGTCTTTATTTTTTTGCGAATTTGTGGTATAATATATGCGATAGTATCAGGAAGAGAGTATGTTAAAACCAATCGCATTTTTGTTGATGGCCATGTGTGTTGCAGGGGTGGCGGATGCCGCGCCGGAACAGGGGCGACGCTCGGTCATGGGACAGAAGATTATGGCGGCACCTCGTGCGGTTGCATCCAAAAATCACTTAAATGCCATGGCGGCCAAAAATGATAATGGGACCAAGCAGGAAGCGGCTGCGTTGGCGGTGACACCGAATGAAATGCTGCCGGCAGATAAGGAAACCATAGAAAGAATCAAAAAAGAAAAGGAAGTGTGCCTGCTGAATAATCGTGGGGTGGGCAATGTCTATGTTTGGGCATCACGCAACAGTGATATTGGCAACTATGCCACAATGGTCGAAGATGTTGTTAAACCAGAAAATAATACCTGTTTTGTTCGGGTCGAGGTTAATTCAAATGATTCCAGAATCGATATCTCGGATGTAAATGGTAAATATTTTGAATTAAACAGTCGGCCAATCACATGTGGTGGATGGGTTGATGATGCCGTAATGGAAAAGAAAATTCTTGAAGCAAAAAAGACCGGTCGTATTCTGGGCACGATTGGTGTTGCTGTGGGCAGCGCGGGTCTGGGCGTTGGTATTATGGAGGGTGGACTTAACAAAGCCATTGGTGGCAAGGTTCAAGGACAAAAAGCATCAAATAAGCAATTGGAAATATTCGAGGCGAATTTTGAAGCGCTGAAGGGTGGAGAAGCGAAAAATGCAAAAACAGTATTCTGTGAATTGCAGAACGCGTGTACGAGTAAGTGGGACAAATCCCCATGTAAAGATTTGCCGTATAAGGATTTTGTGGAAGATTTAAAATGCAATTAAAACCGCCGATGGCGGTTTTTTAAAACACTTCTTTATTTATATATGAAAATTGTCGTATAGTATGGATATGTCGGATTTGTTTTATAAATTATTAATATTGCGGACACCGAAAATCGGGCCCGCACGATATAACGATTTAATCGCGCGGTTTGGGTCGCCCGCGGCGGCGGCCGAATCGTTGTGCGCAAATGATGCGTTGCGTGATTCTGTTTTGCGCGAAATGGATTTGGCCGCGCAACAACATATATATTATATATCGGATGATGATGTGCGATACCCCGGCGCACTGCGTGCGGTGAAAAATCATCCTCCGGTGATTTGTGCGCGCGGAAATATAGAAACACTGGCGCGACCAATGGTCGCAATGGTTGGTACGCGTCATGCGACCGCTGCGGGGATGGGGCTGGTTGCGGATATGGCGTGTGAATTTGCGGCGCATGGTGTGGCGGTTGTGTCCGGTATGGCAACGGGAACCGATTCGGCGGCGCATATGGGTGCGTTGCGTGCGGCGGGCAATACCAATACTGTTGCCGTGTTGGCGGGTGGTGCGGATTATATATGGCCGGTTGAGAACGAATCATTGTACTGGGAAATAATAGAGCGGGGCGCAATCATAAGTGAAATGCCGGTCGGATTTGTGCCGGTTGCAACAAACTTTGTGATGCGTAATCGAATCGTTGCAGGGTTGGCGGGGCGCCTTGTCCTGGGCGAAGCGGATAAAAAATCTGGTTCGATGACAACCGCACGATTCGCATTGGATTTTGGACGCGAGGTTTGGGCAATACCGTCACATCCATCGGATTCGCGCGCAATGGGGCCGAATTCCTTGATTCAGGCGGGTGATGCAAAACTTTGTATGGGGGTATCTGATTTCTTTGGGGATAATCAGAAAAAATCGGAAAATAAAAAAATAGTCGAAAAAAATGAATCGGAATTAAGTCTGATTGATAAAATTGGAATGATTCCTGTGTCTGAATCTGTATTGGCAAATCTTGTCAAAAAAACGGTTTCGGAAATCAAGGCGGAATTGGTTGTCTTGGAATTACAGGGTTTGGTGCGAAAAGTTGATGGCGGATATGTTCGTGTCTAGATTTTGAAATGTATATACAGTGTATATACAAGGCGCAGAAAATGGGCAAAAAAACGAATCGTTGTCAAAAAATAAATGTTCAAAATTTGTTCAATATTTGGTTGTAAACCGAAAAATATCTTATAAATTATTTGACGTATCCAAAAGATGATTGAGAGAAAAAATCAATCAAAAAAATCAAGATGAATTTGGGTTTGTCTTGAAAACAAAATGGGCGGGATTCTGGTGAAAACAAGAATGAACGTTCGAAAATAAAAATCGGATGAAACTTTGATTCAAAGTTAAATCCACAAGGGTGTGCGAGAGAGTAAAACAAAAGCAATAAAAACGCAGTTTGTTCTGAAAGGAAGGAATAGATTGCATTTTGTGCGGGTGTCTTTTACAACCTTGCGCGGGCAGGAAACTCTTTTAGGGAAGGAAAGGAGAAACAGCATGCAGATAGCGGCAAAAAATCAAATGACAAACTTGGAAACAATCAAGGGGGCCATTGCCGCAAAAATGGATTCTGCTGCGTTCTGTTCCTGGATTGCACCGCTGAATTTCGAAATTGTTGGTAATACTTTGGTTCTGGGGGCACAGAATCAGTTTTCAGCAGATTTTATTAATTCTGTACATGCAAATACTTTGAATGCGGCCGTGGCGGCGTTTGGTTTGAATGTTGCGGTTGTTGTGCGCAACAATGTTGTACGCACTGCGCCGGTTGCAAATGACAATAATACCCAGACTTTTACACCAGCGGTTGCACCGGTTGCAACAAACAATGTTGCATTTGATTCTTTTGTGACATGTGATGAAAACTTGTTTGTTGTGTCGGCATGCAAAAAATTGGCGGCGGGTGGCGTTCCTTTTTCCCCGCTGTTTATTTATGGTGCGTCTGGTTGTGGTAAATCATTGTTGGCGGATTGTATCCAGGGCGCATCTGCGGGTCGCGTTGTTAAAATGACAGGTGCACAGTTTGTGGCCGAATTTACACGCAGCCTGCATGATCGCACCGTATTCGCGTTCAAAGATTTCTGTCGCAATTGTGATACATTTATTTTGGATGATGTTCAGGCCTTGTCTGGTAAAAAAGCATCAACAGAAGAATTTTTGACATTGGTTATGGATTTGCGTAACGCGGGCAAGAATGTTGTGTTGTCTTCTAATGTTGCGCCAAACAACCTGACCGGTTTTGATCGTCGTGCCCAGGGTTTGTTGGCATCTGGATTGGTTGCGGATGTTGTTGCACCAAATGCATATGTTAAATCCGTTATGTTAAAGCGTGCGGGTGTTGCGGCGGATGTTGCGACTGCGTTGGCGGGCCGTATTGCAAACGATGGTCATTTGGTTTCTGGGGTTGCGATGAAAATCAAAACATATGCGGACCTGATGGGTGCGGCGGTTGATATGGAAGTTGCAACACGTCTGTTGGCGGATACTTTGCAGACCGTAAAAACACCAATGGCCATGGTCAAGGCAATGTGTGAAAAATTGGCCGTTTCATATGATGCAGTATGTGGCGCAGGTCGCAGCCGTAATTTGGTGTTGGCGCGTCAGACAATGATGGCGGTATTAAAAGAAGTGACAAGTTTGTCTTTGTCGGAAATTGGGAATTTTGTTGGTGGTCGTGATCATGCAACAGTTTTGTACGCAATCAAACAAATTGAAAAACAAAAAGCAACAGATTTGGTTTTGAATGCCCAGATTCAGCAGTTGGTTAATGAATGCAAATAAATAAAAAATCCGCCAAGCGCGGTTTTTTATTTAGAAATAAACAGAAAAAAATCCCCACATGTGTGGGGATTGCGTTTATACGAACAGGTCCTTAACAAATTGGGCGTGTTCGGTAATGAACTTGAAACGGAATTCGGGCTTTTTACCCATTAATTCGGACACGATGGTGCGGGTTTTTTCCGTATCTTCGGCGCCTTCGTCCGTGCGCGGTGGTAAATCCACACGAATCAGACGACGGGTCTTGGGTGACATGGTCGTTTCTTTTAACTGATTCGGCATCATTTCACCCAATCCTTTGAATCGGGATATTTCAACGCGTTTGTTCTTGTATTTTGTCGCTTTAAGATTTTCCAGCTCTTCGTCCGTATCAACATAAATCGATTCGGTACCACAGGTTAATTTATACAATGGCGGGCATGACAGATACAGGTGGCCGCCATAAATCAACTGGGGCATATACTGATAAAAGAACGCCATCAGAAGTGATGCGATATGACTGCCGTCGACGTCGGCATCGGTCATGACGATAATCTTTTCATAACGCAATTTGTCTTCGTTCCAGTCGCGTGCGGTGCCGGCACCAATGATATCAATCAATTCGTTTAATTCTTTGTTGTTGCCAAAGCGTTCATCAGAATTGGAAATAACATTAAGTACTTTACCGCGCAGGGGCATAATTGCCTGGGTTGCACGATCACGCGCCTGTTTTGCGGTACCGCCGGCCGATTCGCCCTCGACTATAAAAAGTTCTGTGCCGGCAATTCCATGTTTGGAACAGTCCGCCAATTTAGCAGGCATGCGTACGCGCTTGGTCGGTGTTTTGCGCGCGATTTCCTTGACCTGTTTTGTCTTGATACGGGCATTGGCCAGGTTTACCACAAAATCAAGTAATGCGTTTGCGGTCTTGGGATCCGATGCCAGGAACATTTCCCATGGGTCGCGCAGGGCATTTTCCGTATAGCGTGCGACTTCGGGGTTGGATAGTTTTTCCTTGGTCTGGCCCAGGAATTGCGGTGTTTTATAAAATACAGATACAATGGCCGCGACCGAATCGAATACATCTTCGCCAATGATTGTGGCGGCGGCTTTATTATTCACCTTGTCCCCGTATGCCTTGATTCCCTTGGTGATTGCGGATTTGAATCCGGTTTCGTGGGTGCCGCCGTCAATTGTTGCAATCGTGTTGCAATAGGACGAGAAGAACCCATCATCCGATGCCGCCCCGTTTTCATCGGTCAAAAAGGTCAGCGCCCATTCAACACGACCGGAATCGTCGGGGAAATCAACACTGCCACTGAAAATGCGTGGCAATATACGCGGTTTAGAATCCGTCTTTTCGGCCAAAAAGTCCGCAACTCCATTTGGATAATAAAATGTTGTTGTGGCGGGGATGTTCATATCCTCGGTCAATAATTCGGGGTTGCAGGTCCATTCTATTTTTACGCCACGGGATAAAAATGCCTTGGCGCGGGCCATGCGATAAATCTTGACGGGTTTGAATACGGCGTTTACACCAAAGATTTCGTCGTCGATTGTGAAACGAATTTTTGTGCCGTGTGATTTTGTGGCATCGCCGCGCTGCATCGGTGATGTGGTCAGGCCGCGGGAAAATGTCTGGTGCCAGTTATAGCCGTCACGGGCAATGTCAACAATCATTTCAGATGAAAGTGCGTTTACAACCGCGGAACCAACACCATGCAGACCGCCACTGGTCTTGTAAACATTGTTGTTAAATTTACCACCGGAATGCAGTGTGGTTAAAATAACTTCTAGCGCGGATTTGCCGGGGTATTTTGGGTGCTCGTCCACGGGGATTCCGCGGCCGTCATCCGATATTTCGATTGTCTTGGAATCGATTAAATTTACTGTAATCTTTTTGGCAAAGCCGGCAACCGCTTCGTCAATTGAATTGTCCATAATTTCAATTGGCAGGTGGTGCCATGCCTTTTCATCCGTGCCGCCGATATACATGCCGGGACGCAAACGAACGGGTTCCAGACCCTCTAAGACCTGAATGTCGGATGCGTCATATGTGTGTGTTGTTTTCTCTGTCATAATGTTCATATTATTAGAACATTTTTAAATTTTTGGCAAGCCCAAAGAATTTAAGCCTAAATCGCATTCAGGGCTTGATTTTTGGTTAGTGATGCCTATATATTTGGTAATGAAAATTGCGAGTGAATAATATGAATAAAAATCCATACGAAGTTCTGGGGGTTGCACGCGATGCAACAGATGCCGATATTAAAAAGGCATATCATAAACTGGTCATGAAATATCATCCAGACAGAAACCCAGATAACAAAGATGCCGAAGAAAAATTCAAAGAAGTAAATAATGCGTTTGATATCTTGAAGGACCCGCAGAAACGCGCGGCCTATGACCGCTTTGGTGATGCTGCGTTTGCGGGTGGCAATGGCGCGGGTGCTGGATTTGGCGGGGGAAATCCTTTTGGTGATGGTGCGTTCCATTTCAATATGGGCGGTGGCGCCGGGATGGAGGATATCCTGCGCGAGGCTATGCGTGGTTTCGGATTTGATGGATTTGGTGGTGGTGGGGCCGGTCGTGGTGCACCACAGCGTGGTGGGCGCGATTTGCTGGACGAAGTGGTTATCGATTTAAAGGATGCGTATTTTGGTAAAACGCACACGGTTAATTTTTCCAGTAATGTAGAATGTGCCAAGTGTCATGGTCATGGTACGGCCGATGGCAAGCCTGCACCGGTGTGTCCGCGATGCGGGGGCAGCGGTTTTGTACAAACGCGTCAGGGATTTTTTGCAATGGAAAGACCGTGTCCGGATTGTAATGGACTGGGGCGCAAAATTGATAAGAAGTGCAGCCAGTGTGATGGCAGTGGTGTCACAAACAAACAAAGAACACTGGAAGTAAAAATACCGGCGGGTATCGAAGATGGTGCGCGGCTACGCCTGGCTGGGCAGGGCGAGGCCGGGGCCAATGGTGCGCCAGCGGGTGATTTCTATCTTGATGTTCGTGTGCGGCCGGACAAACGGTTTGAACGCGTGGGTGATAACCTGATTATGCGTATGGAAGTGCCGTTTACTACACTTGCCCTTGGGGGCGAGGTCGAGGTCCAAACAATCGACGATAAAAAATTGGCGGTCAAGGTGCCGGCGGGAACCCAGGTTGGTGAAAAATTGCGTGTTCGCGGACATGGTATGCCAACACGGCGTGGCGGTTTTGGGGATTTGTATATCGATGTTGCGATAAATATACCAACAAAACTGACAGACAAGCAAAAGAAGTTGCTGAATGAATTTGCGGGAACTAAAACCGATAAAAAAGGTTGGTTCTAAGGTAAAGAAAGGCCCGCAAAATGCGGGTTTTTATTGCAAATGTATTTTTTTAGAATATTATTAAATACCAATATAAATAAACATATGGATGAATATATGAAAGACAATAAGAAAAATTTAATTAATATTGATAAAGACACTTTGTGCTTTTTGATGGCGGTTGCGTTTTTGACGGGGATTGGTGGTATTGTGCAATTGTCATTGGGCAAGGATGTAAAAGCAGAAGTAAAAAAAGAAAATGTATTGGATGTTATGAAGTGCAAACGTGACACGGTGACAGTGCAACAAAAAAATATTATGGATTTAATTTCGACCAAGCAAAAGTAGTTGTGGTGGTATATGAAAAATAAAAAAAATATCAAGAATTGGTGGAAATGCTTGCCTGTGTATGCAAGGGAATGCTTGTTGTATTGGGGAACATGCACCGTGGTGGTTACTGCGGTTATGGTCTCTTTGGTGGCAATGGGCGTGTTGCCGATGGAATGCGGTCCCAAGGAACCAGGTGAAAACGGAAAACAGCCAGTTGTGACCAATCCAGATTCTATTGTTTTGCCACCACGTACAAATACGGGG
>JAZLDK010000038.1:0-1587 GCA_045614725.1 Candidatus Enterousia sp. | reverse complement strand
CATAATGTCTGTTATGGGCGGGGAACGCGTAAAACAAAGGGTGCAAAATGCAATTTAAAGCCAATCATGATTTGATTCGTGCCTGGGAAGATACGGACAAATCTTTTCGTAAATTATACTGTGCGCCATATGTTGCGGTGTTTGAAAAAAATGGAAAAACGCTGGTGTATATGTGTGATAGGCATGATGCAAATATTTCGTTTGATATGGTTGATGTGTGTTTTGATTCGTTGGAATTGCCAAAACCAAATATATTGCTGACAGAGTTTCGCAACGATGGACGTGAGATGACAACACGGCAATTTCAGGTTAATACGTTGGCGTATGCGGCGGGTGTTGCTTCGAAGCATAATGTGCCGGTTGTGTTGGCGGATTTGTCTGATGAACAAATGTTGGCGGTGTTGCATGCACAATATCCGAATCGAAGTTTTATAGCAGATGATTTGGGGGATTTTTTATCTGGTCCAATGCGTTCCCGTGGTGAAAAAGGTGAAATGGGTATTGCAATTAATATGTTTGGACGTGACAGATTTATGTTGGATAATATTGCGGCTGCTTTGAATAAGTATGATGTGGTTTTTGGAATTTTTGGTTCTGGGCATTATGAACAACAGCGTTTGGCGTTAATCGATATGTTAGGAGAACCAAAGTATATATGTCGATTCCAAAATATGCGTGGCGATTTTGATGCCAAGAACATTAAAACAGAAAAGTTGGTTGATTTTACAATAGGAGAAATAAATTATGACACAGTCAAAGCTAGCCAGAATCAAGGCCGTTAAGAAAGATGAACATGCGTCAAAATTATTAAAGGTTCTGCGTGCAACGGGATTGTTTCGCTGGGAAAAACCATCCACACACGCCGAAGAAATTGTGAATATTTTAACACATGGTATTGGTATTGGACTTGCCATTGCGGCATTGACACTGTTGGTCGTGTTCGCGGGATTGGCGGGTAATCCATGGGCAATTGTGTCGTGCGCCATTTTTGGTGTGACAATGATTACGCTTTATTTTGGTTCCACGATGTGTCATGCGACCATTGGTAAAAAGCACGAGTGTTTTTTTGAAGTTTGGGACAGCGTTGCGATTTATGCGCTGATTGCGGGAACCTATACGCCATTTTTGTTGGTGAATTTGCGTGGGCCGATTGGGTGGACGGTTTTCGCGTTTTTGTGGGGTATCGTTTTGTTTGGTTCTTATATGAAGATTAAAAATCCGCGCCAACAGCCAAAGTGGATGGTGGGGTTATATGTGGCGATGGGGTGGACATTGTTGCTTATATTGCCGGCAATGATTCGTAATATTCCGGTGCGCGGTCTGTGGTTTATTCTGGCGGGCGGATTGTCGTACACGATTGGTGTGATATTTTATCTGTGGCGGCGCATGAAATTTTCACATGCAGTTTGGCACCTGTTTGTAATCGGGGGCAGTGTGTGTTTCTTCTTTGCCGTACTGTTCGGATGTATTTTGGATTTATAGGTCGGAAACATAATACTGGATTGCCACGCTGCGTTGTGTGGTGACAGGGGGGGATTATTAGGCGGGTTTGTCATCGCGAGGGAGAGAAACGACCGTGGCGATGCA
>JAZLDK010000037.1:0-5240 GCA_045614725.1 Candidatus Enterousia sp. | reverse complement strand
TCTCTCCTCTTTCGCATTTGAATCATAGAGGATAAAATAAATCAAATAAACAGGAACCAATTCATTGCCGGCCGGCATAATGCGACATTGCAACCAACGGCATTTTCTGCCTGTGAACCGGTTGTTTTAACTTTGCCCGGGCCGTTGCTAACACATACCGAATTTTTTTGCATGCTTCCTTGATATTTTCGCTCATACTTTCAAGCGACCTGCCTTCACGAACTATGGTCATATACCCCCAGCGCAGGAATCGATACATTTCCGCATGTTCTGGCACAAAGTTCCATTGCAAATCAGGATTAGTTGCACGGGGCAAACCATTTAAATATTCCCAAAATTCAGGTATCTGGACAATCGAATGTGCGTACAAGCCATCAAACGCAGACTTATACCCAGCCATTTCAAAGTCAATAATCGACACCTGTCTTTTGTCCATATCCAAGATAATATTATCACCATGCAAATCATTATGCCCAAACACCAGCAGTTGATTTTCCGGTGTCCGACTTAGATATTCATAAACATCTTGGATTAATCTTTTATCTTCTGGCGCGACATACTTTTCATCCCAAGAATTCAAAATATCCGCCAATGCTTTCGGTCCTTTTACGGGCAATCCTGGAACACTGCGTACCCTGTCATCATGTTTTATTGGTCGCAATTCAGACATATCATTGATAAATTGCGCCAATACCTTGCATGCCCACTCTTTATCCTGTGGCGACAAAGTCTTGAACACATCTCGCCAGCGCTGACCCGATGCATATTGTTCGCGCACCTTGCCATGCGCCACAAAGGTCTTGGGCACAAAATAAGCAGGGTTTTGTTTCTTTCTTACCTCGTTCGCAATCAATCCAGCTTTTTTTTGCGCATCAAGCCACCCCTGCTGTCTATCTTCTTTTATATCGGTGCCAAACTTACCAGATTTTTTATTTATTTCCTTAACAACCACATCGCCGGTCAAGGTTTCCATTTTATGCACAATGGTGGCATGTCCGGACAACAAATCGGTTTCAATAATTTTTTCATCATCTGGAACAATTTGAAAACTTCTGGCATTCGTCGTCATAATCCACCATTAATTTCTTGATTGTTTTATTTGTCGCCAATTGGCGTGATTCTTTTGATGCGTCTCATAATCGCGCGAGAAATTATGCCCCCCCTGCCCGTCGGCAACAAAGAACAAATAATTAGTATCCGCCGGATTAAGAACCGCACGAATTGCCGCCACACCAACATTTGCAATTGGCGCCGGTGGCAAGCCAGAATTCCTGTATGTATTATAAGGACTTTCCGTTTTAAGATGTCCGCGCAACAATGCCGCACCCTGCATATCGCCCAAACCATCGGTCAAGGCATAAACCACCGTCGGATCTGCCTGCAATCGCATTCCCTTGTTCAGGCGATTCAGATAAACACTTGCCACCACAGGCATTTCGCGCACAACCGGCGTTTCCTTTTGCACAATGGATGCCAATGTAATAACCTGTCCCCAATCCTTCAGGGGTTTCGGCAATTTTAGAATTGATTTTTTTATCGATGCTTCGACCGCAATCATCTTTTTGCGCGACAATTCCAAAACAGACAATCGGCTTGCCCCCTTGGCCACGCGATATGTATCGGGAAACAGTTGTCCATCGCGAAGATTGCAGACCGGCGCACTATCGCCCGCATTACATTCAACCGCGCCGGTCAACACCGACGAACCCAACAATTGATTTTTTATCTGCTTTACGGTCAATCCTTCGGGAATAACAATATCAACGGTTGCCACCCGACCATGCGCCAGCATTTCTGCAATTCGCCACGAACTGGCCCCAGGGCGAATATCATACAGCCCGCGTTGAACGGTTCCACCGTTGGCACGAATTGCGGCCTTGAAAACCTCGGTTGAATCAATCAATTTTTCGCGCATAAGACGATTCGCCACCCCCGTCACAGAATCCCCACGCGCCACCACAAACTCAACCGGCGCACGAACGGTTGAATGAATACAAAACATATACCCCATCGCCACCAGCACAATCAGCACCGGTATAATTGCCATCTGAATAATCACCTTGATTGGGAATAATTTTCTTTTACGAACCATAAGGTACATTATGACAGATTTAAATACTTTTGCAAATAATCAAAAAAAATAAAAAATCCCCAAATCGGGGATTTTTTTATTTCGCATGCACACGATTCTGACACGCATAAAAATCACATAAGCGGGCCACCTTTTCAGCCATATCCAACGCTTCTTTTCTTGTATAGAAACGCCCAGCACAATGCTCTTCCTGATTTTCATCAATATAGGTTTTAATCAGTTTGCCACCAATAGTAGGACGATACTGATTATCCTTGGTCGTCAAACACGCACCCAAGCAACAGTGTTTATAACACCCTTTGCAACCCCAATACCACAAATCACTGCCATAAATTTTAAATGTATCGGCCGCCGACAATTTTATCAGGCTTTCAGGTTTACAATTTACTTTTGTTTCTTGTGAAAAACACATTTTCATCACCCTATTGTTTATAATTCTCAACACTAATTATAATACAAAAGAACAAATTGTCAACCAACGATCTCCCTTTATTCGTTCCAAATAAAAAATCCCCAAATTGGGGATTTTTATACACAAAGACAACCTACTGAACATCAAATTTAACAGGCACCAAGATTTTTGTATCTGTTATTGTCCCCCATACCTCTTCCGTTTGCCCTGAAATAATATCAAAATCAACAAAGGCCTTTGATTTTGCTTCATAAGTTCCTGCAACAACAAGTTCTTCATTTGCTTCTGGCAAAATACCAGTCCACCAAACGCTATCCGCTTTTTCTACCCCTTTCCCCATATCAATATCCAAACCATTGGCACGCAAAACAGCCCGTCCATCATCCCAAATTCTAAACTCTACAACTGTGCCAATTTTTTCTTCCCATCCACAACATGTCTGCAAAGAAACCACAGTTGGTGATTTATCACATGCCGCCAACACCAAAGGCAAAACCAACAAAGCAATTTTTTTCATTTTTCCTCCTTTTATTTTTCCACAAAAACACCACCATACAAAAATGGTGGTTGGAGTTTAAACACTAGGTAAATCGAACTAGCATGCTTTATTCTATATATTCAGCACACTCCAACCACATACGGATGGAGTTTTACGTTATCCCAGACGCGATTTACATAGGTGTTTAAGCCCAATGCGATAACACATCGCATCGCAAAAATTATATCACATAATATTTACGTTACACAAATTATTATTTGTCTTCTTCCTTGCCCAGACCGATTGTATTCTTAATCGGATCAACAATGGATTCCTTGGCGCTGTCCAATGTACGAATAAGTGCGCGGCGAATTTTTCCACTGATTGTCATAGGCAAAGTTTCTACAAATTCTATTACACGCGGACATTTATACGGTGCAGTATTCGCCCTGACGTGATCCTGCAACTGACGAACCAGCGCATCGGTTTGCTGAAAGTATTTATTCAAAACAATTGTCGCCTTGACCGCCATACCACGCGAACGATCTGGGATACCGGTCACCGCAACTTCGCGAACCGCCGGGTGTTCCAATAATACAGATTCAACCTCGAACGGACTTACACGATATCCGCTGGTCTTAATCAAATCATCATTACGTCCAACAAACCAGAAATATCCTTCTGCATCAAAGTACGCCATATCACCAGTATGATAATATCCGTCACGGAACACGCACGCATTTTGCTTTTCATTATTATGATATCCCTGGAACAGACCACATGGTCGTTCATCCTTGATACAAACACAGATTTCCCCCACCGTGCCATTTTCTGTAATCTGGCGGCCACGTTCATCCAACAGTTGCACATTCCAACCTGCCGCAGGCCGCCCCATTGAACCCGGCTTTGGTTCAATCCATTCATTATTAAACAACATCACACAGGTTTCAGTCTGTCCAAAACCTTCGCGCATTTTTATTCCCGTCCGTTCCAGAAAGCGTTCATAAACCTCTGGATTAAGTGCTTCGCCCGCTACATCCGCCTTGGTCAGCGCACTTAAATCATACTTTGCCATATTTGCATGAATAATCATCTTGTAAACAGTTGGCGGCGCACAAAACGAAGTCACATGATTTTCGGATATTGCATTCAACAAATCATGCGCATTAAACACACGACTAAAATCAAATACAAACACCGTTGCGCCCGTCAACCACTGACCATACATTTTACCCCACGAACACTTAGCCCACCCGGATTCAGACAAAGTAAAATGAATATCCGTATCGGTTAACCTTTGCCAGAACATCGCCGTATTAATATGTCCCAACGGATATGCAAAATTATGCGCCACCATCTTGGGCATATCGGTTGTGCCACTGGTAAAGTAAATCACCATAGTGTCCGTATTTTCATTTGGCACGCGCGACAATTCCGCCGGATATTTTTCGCACGCGCTTTCAACCTGGGCACAGTCAATAACATCTATATCCCTGCCAGCAACCGCCTTGTTTATTTCACCAAGAATCGCACCATCATCAAACACAACAATTGATTTTGCGTTCGCGGTCTTGATACGATATTCGATATCTTCTGATTTTAACTGATTGGTTGACGGAATTGGAATCACCCCCAATTTATGCATCGCCATCATCAGCACCCAATATTCCCAACGACGGCGCAGAAACAACAGCACTGTATCACCGCGACGCAACCCGCGCGCCAATAAGAAATTCGCCACCGAATTTGACATACGCGACAAATCAGCAAAACTGATTAACTTTTTATCACCCGTATCATTTACCCAAATCATCGCCAATTTTTCAGGATTTTCCCTGGCGATTTCATCAACAACATCATATGCGAAATTAAAGTTATCCGGAACAACGGGCGCAGCATTCTGAACATAATCATCATAACTTTCAAAACTATCTTTCTTCAAGAACCGCTTACAAAACATATTTATTTTCCTTTTTTCCACAGATATAAATATGGTGCATACATCAAAAATTACAAGAAAAAAAATCGAAAATTTTACATTGATTTTTATATAAAATGGTCGCATAATTTGCGCACGCCATCGGAGTATAGCTCAGTCTGGTAGAGCGCTACGTTCGGGACGTAGAGGTCGCAGGTTCGAATCTTGTTACTCCGACCATAAAATTAAAACCACCCTTGCGGTGGTTTTTGTAATTCATATTGTATATTCTGTTCGCTTTTTACATTGGGCGCAAATTTGACGTGCCTGCTCTAATGCG
>JAZLDK010000036.1:0-3157 GCA_045614725.1 Candidatus Enterousia sp. | reverse complement strand
ATCGAACCTTGACGGTTCTCGTCAAACGTCCGCAGGCAAAAATTAAACCGACCAAAAGGTCGGTTGAATTTTGTGGCGGAGCGTATAGGACTCGAACCTATGGACCAAAAATTTCGGTCACAGATTAGCAATCTGCTGCATTACCACTCTGCCAACGCTCCGTGTGGGGTCATTATATAGAATCACACAAATAAATGCAAGTGCGAAATTTGCTATTTTTTATATACCTTCGGGCACCAGGGTAAGATCGGTGTTTTCTTTACAAGTTTCTGGCTCTGACTCCGACGGTTCACAGCAATAATTGGTATCAGTGTTATTTATATAGCCGGATGGACATACCTGGCTGCGCCCTGAAATATTTACTGCATCAGCCCAATCGGCATCCGACCACAACACTTCCTCGCATTTTGCGGATGTGCCATTTTTACTGCGGCGCGCACCATTTTCCCAGCAAGAGCATATACCCCATGATTTTGTATCAACCCCCAGCGCATAATCCTTGGGGCACATATTTTCACCGCCATCAATGAAGGTATACTCCCTAAAATCGCTGCTAGTCACAAGCGTGCACATATCATTCGAGTTATTATAATATGACTTGATAAACTGAGTTTCGACAAAACGACCCTGCAAGTTCATGCACTGGGTTGTGAGGATGTCAACGATTTGATTATAAACCTCGGTCGCGACACCAGTTGGACGCAGTGCGCGACGAATGACGCCCCCTGTTTCTTCATTATTAATCAAACCGTATATTTTTGTGCTATCTGTTGGGTCATCATTTGCTAATGTATAAACCGTTTCGTTGCCGGCAACTTTTTGCTTAACATACATGGAATCCAGACCGCCAAAGGCAGCTTCGACCTTGTCACTGCACGCATCGATTTCGGCCAATTGTTTTGCGCATTCTGATTTATATGTTTTTGATATTGTATCATCTTCTTTCAGTGTAATGTCGTATAATGTGAACCAATCCGGGGCCTTGCCAGTCTTGAACAGGCCGCTGTACGGATAATAGAAGTTTTCATAATTTGTGCCGCCATAACTGTCAAAACATTGTTTAACAATTGCGCGACATGCCGCCAATGTGTCGGTGTCTTGGCGTTCCTGGATATACATTGCGATTATGTCGCCCTGGCCCTTGAACATGTTATTGCACGAGGCCACATAATCCGAACACATTTTATCGGTCAACACAATCTTGTCGGGTTGCAGAACCGTACTGCCCGCGCCACTTAATGCGGACATGGCCGAAGTTATCGCACCATCGGCATTGATATAGCATGATGATACATAATCAAAACAACCTTGCTTGATTTCCGCCACTTTGTCGCGCTGGGCGTAATAGATATCAAGCAAAGCCTTGTCCAGATATTCCTGCCATACGATATCGGCGTTTTCCACGCACTTGTCCAATGCATCGGCGGCGAATTTCTTGGTACGCGCCTCAAAATTCTTAACGAATGTGCGATTATTGGCGTTGGCAGACAGTTTCTGATCCGCGGATTCAACGCCATCTTTGAACACCAGCATTTCCTGCAATTTATAGAAGTCCGTCACACCCGTAATTGGCTTACCCGTGGAAATGTCAATGTATTCGCCATTATCAAGACACTTGTGATAATTTTCACCACATACCTGTTCGCTTAGTATTGCGGATTCAACCGCACTGATACATGTGGCAATGTCCGAAGAATTATGTTTTTGACGGTTTTCAATACGCGCCAAATCCAGCATTGCACTGCCTTCGCGCAGGGCCGATTTCATTTGCTTCTGGGTGTTTTCAATTGCGGTCTGAACCGTGTTGCAATCCTGTTCCACGGCCATCAGATACGCCGTTATCGCGCGCTGTAACGCCGCATCGGTACAGTCATTCTTGACCGCCTGACGACACTGGGGATATACCGCACTGTACAGATTCTTACCGTTATAGCCGGCGATTGCCTGGCCGACATCGGTCATACCAAATGCATTTGCTGTGTCAAAGGATATATGTATGCTGTTCAAATCTGTGAATTTCCCGCCAACGGTTGAATCTTCGCCACGGATGGAATTCATAATCGCCTGTAACAAGGCCTTGGATGCGGATTTATCCTCGGTCAGTGCATTTTCACCCTCGGACGCGGTTTTCATGGCGGCCGCCTGGGCGGCGGTCATGCCGACCACTTCAAGGTTTTCTGTAAACACCGTCAACTGTTCGCCGGCCTGGGCCAAGACATCACGGCGAGCCGCCAAATCAAACACCCTATCATTACATGAACAACGGCGATAATCATCGTTTTTTAATGTGCAAAATTGGTCCATACAGGAAAAATATGCGTTCTTGCACTGTTCATACGCGGCACCGGTACGGGTTTCAGACATTGCGCCAGTCGTGGTCGCGGCGCGTGATATTGTGCGCGTTTGCGTGCGTGTTGCACCATCGGTTCGGGCCGGTCCCCGGTTTGTTGTGGCCGTTGCGCGCGCGGTTGTTGCGCGGGTTGGTGCCAGTTGTGTCGTTGCGCCGCGGGGTGCAACAACCGTGCCGCGCGATGAATTTACGCGCTTGGCCGTTGTAGAAACACGCCCCTGGGTGGCGGTATTTTTGCCACGCGTGACAACGGTGCCATCACGAACCCCAGCGTTGGCAAAACCAACGCAAAGGATTAAATTTGCGGCAAAAATTAGAATTTTCTTCATCTCTGATAGAATCTTAGCAAATTTGTAAAAATCAGCGCAAGCGAATAATCATATCTTCTGAATAAATAATATGCAGGATTTGAATTTTTCTTGTTGCAAAGATTATAAAATTGATATAATATATCAGTCGCCTGCGGATATGGCGGAATTGGTAGACGCGCTAGTTTCAGGTACTAGTGGTAGCAATACCTTGGAAGTTCGAGTCTTCTTATCCGCACCAGTTTTTTTGGGGTTGTAGCTCAGTTGATAGAGCGCTACGTTCGCATCGTAGAGGTCGTGGGTTTGAGTCCCATCAGCTCCACCAAGTTTTTGCCGCGCGATGCGGCATTATTAAAAAGTCTTCGGGGATATGGCGGAATGGTAGACGCTGAGGACTTAAAATCCTTTGGTCATTGCGACCGTGTGGGTTCGAGTCCCACTATCCCCACCAGCACCGCAGATGTTTGAGTAGGTACCGTCACTGCGGGTATAAGTTAAA
>JAZLDK010000035.1:0-7781 GCA_045614725.1 Candidatus Enterousia sp. | reverse complement strand
TTGTTGGCATACGGGCCCCAGCCTGGCCACCGCCACGTCCAACCCCAACACGCGCACTTGTCGAACGCGGTGCCGAAATCGCAATTCCTGGAATTAACGCCAAAATCAATGCAAAAATTCTTATATTCATTGGGACCCTTCCTACATAATAATTAGTATAATTTTATCAAAACTTTGGCACGCGTGCAAGCAGATAAAAACAACTTGCATTTTTTATGTGTATCTAATATCATATTGTCCAGAAAATCGGGCAAAAACCAAGGGAATACTTATGGCAAAAGACGATGTTATTGTTTTCAGCGGTACCGTCGAAGACAAATTACCAAACACTATGTTCCGTGTAAAATTGGAAAACGGACATGAAATTTTGGCGACTGTTTGTGGCAAAATGCGCAAGGCGCGCATATGGGTCAACGTTGGCGAAAAGGTTCGCGTTGAAATGACACCATACGATTTGAACAAGGGTCGCATCACATTTGTTGAACGCAATCGCCCAACTGAAAACGCAAACTAATTCACCCGCCAATTGGCGGGATTTTTATTTCATTTTTCGTGTCATTTTCCTTGTGATATTTTCCAGTTTTTGATATTATTATATATAATTATTACTAAGGATGAGAAAGGCACTGATTCTTGCAATGGCGATTTTTGCCAGTGTTGCCCATGGCAACACGGCTGAACGTCGTGCCAATTCCATGGTGCGCACCGAAACAAAAAACACAATCCTGCGCAACAATACCACATCGGAAAAATCTCGGGCTGGGGTTTCACCACGCACAACCGCAACAAATGTTTCACATACATCACGGGCCCAGTCCGCACGAACTTCGACCACACCACGTGGCAATACCACCACGGCACGCACGGGGCGCGTTTCCAATATATCGCGCGCCGCAACCACGACCACGGCACGCAGTGCAACAACGGGCAACCTGCAACGTGGTGCCACACGCCCATCACGTGCTGCCACAACGGCAATTGATTCCTCCACCGCGTTTGGAACGGGCTATAACACATGTCGCGATGCATATTTCACATGCATGGATCAATTTTGCGCCACCGCAAACGATGCGTATCGCCGTTGCGTTTGTTCGTCTAAACTGTCCGAAATAAAGCTGCGCGAACGCGCATTAAGCAACGCCGGCATCCAAATCCAAGACTTCAAGGACCTTAACATTTCGGCAATTACAAAAACCGCAGCCGAGGTTGGCGCAATGCTAACCGCAACAGTTGGCGAAACCAGTGCGGCATCCGCCCAAGATAAATCAGACAGCGCAAAAAAACTTGATGGCATCAGCGATGTTTTGGCGGGAACACGGAAACAGGCCTTGTCCACCCAGGGCACACTGGACATCGCCGGCGACATTAATTCAATATGGGCAACAACCGATTTGGTGGGCGGAACAAACATCGCAAATCTGACCGGTGAACCGCTATATAACGCGGTTCACGCACAATGCGCGGAATTGGTTTCCGACAAATGCGCATCGCAGGCAACCTTAAACATGGTCGTTTCCGCATACGGCATGTACATAGAAAACGACTGTTCGGCCATAATAAATTTACTTGATAAGAACCTGACCGCAACAAACCAGAACATTCGCCAGACCGAGCGTGAAATGCAACTGGCGCGTCTTGAAAATTATGATGCCCACAATTCTGATTCCATTAACACATGCATTGCAAATGTTCGCGCGGACATTACTGCCCCAACCGCATGCGGCGCGGACTATGTTCACTGCCTTGACATTACGGGATTGTATCTGAACCAAACAACGGGCAAACCAATATATACATCCAACTTCTATCAACTGGAAAACCAGTTATCGCTGGAAGGCGACATATTAACGAACCAAATAAATCGCCTTTTGGTTGGGGAACTTAACCGCAAAAGAACATTCGCCGCGAACAGTTTGGATAAATGTCGCGATATATCAAACGAAGTATGGGACGAATTCATGCGCCAGGCCATCACCGAAATATATCAGGGCCAGCATGAAAAAATCCGCACCGTAAAAAACGAATGTCTGGAAGTGGTAAACAAATGCTATGACGAAAAGAACCAATCATTAAAAGACTTTAGCAATGTCAAAGAACAACTTCTGCTGGGGTCGCGCATGGAACTGTCCGAACAACTGTGTCAGGAAAAACTTGACGCATGCAGCAATCTTTACGGCGGCGGCACCCAGGGCATGAAAGAATTACTGATTGCGATGAAGGATATCACCGACCAAACAATTGGCCAACAGTGTTTGGCGACATTGCGCGATTTTGCCCGCGAACTTTGTGCCGTCCCCAGCAATGATACCCTGCACAAATATCCATACGGGTGCCGCACATATGCACCGGGCGAACAACGGTACGCAATTTATGCGGCCTGCAACCTGGCCACGGAAAATATATCAAAAACACAAACATTCCTTGATACGATTAATGATGGCGCCCACCCTGTTAAATGGGGCGACCAATGCACCATAACATACACCAGTTGTAAACCAGGATTTTATCTGGCAAAAAACAGCACAGAAGTAACTCCTGTATCCAGTGGTGAAAAAGGCGCATATTGCACGGAATGCATAAAATATCAAGAGGAACTCTCCAAAAACGGAAATACCCAAATCTGCACTTGCGCGGGCGGAACCGCGGCACCTGAATGCTACGACGACGGAACAATAATCAAAGGCACTAATTGTGGTGTTAATTACATTGGCAGTCTGTATCACAAAATTGCCCGCTATGCCATGCAGGCATGTGTACGACCATCAGAATCAGAAAACAACCTGCCCGCAACGGTATTACAGGATATCAACCTGGTTATGGACGAAATGCATGTCGATATGGCAAAAAGTTTGGCCGATGAATGCAAACGCCTTGAAGGCCAATGGATAAGCACACCATGGGATGAAAACCTTGGGTATGTCAAACATCAGAAATTCTATGACGAAACATCCGCAAACGACGAATGGGGATTCTGCGCCGACCCCACAATAACATCCGAAACACTAATAACCATATCATTTACCAACGACGGCACTTCGACCGATGGCCCATGCACCAAGATCGCGAACACCCTTCCCGACTCTATTACCGGTTCATTAAGCGAGTTAGCAGGAGAACAGGCGGACACCCTAACGTGCGCTGCTTCCAACTGTACTAATGGCTCAGCAATTTTTGACGGTTATTATCAAAACACCACCGCGCGCGCAACTCAGGTTTATGATAAAAATGGAAAATTGCAATCCAGCAAATTGTCCAGATTACTCAGGGGCAAATCCAGCATATCCCTAAAAGCACAGTGGAGCTGTCCAAGCGAATAGTTTGCCAAAGGAATAAAAATTTGATACAATAAAGGAACAAGCGAGAGAACCATGAAACAAATACTGACCACGATTTTATTTTCAGCCGTTGCATTATCATCTGCGCACGCGGACCTGCCCTGGTGGCACCAGCCAACGGTTTGTCGTCTGGACACGACCAAGTGCTATACATCAATGGGCGCTGGATTTGATATGGAATTATGGGACATCGATGCCAGATGTCGCGGTATGAAAATTATATGTGGGAACGCGCTGACTACACCATCCGACGAAAACATAACAATATCAAAATCAGAAGTGGCATCAAAAAAAATAAATTCTGACTTTGATATAAATGTGCTTGGTATTGACGGTGATTGTTTTGGTCGTCGCAAAACATCCAAGAATGGTTCTATGGCAATTGTCAATGGCAAGCCGGTCAAGGTATATTGCACCGGCATACTGGATTCTGAAAATGTGTCCGACGAAATCGAATTTGGCGAAATCGCCGCAACAACACCAACATGCCAAAACATGGCCGACAATGGTTATATCGCTGTATTGTCAAACGACTGCTATGGCAAATATTTTGACATGGCCGAATATAAAATAGAATGTGGAAATGCCGAATTACCAAATCGCATAATCGTACTAAATGATGCGGATTATACGGACCGTGTTGACAATCGCACACCACAAACCCAGGATGCAGCCAACAATATGTTCGACACAATGTACGAGACTTCACTGGCGCAACAAAAACAATATTTCACTAATTAAAAAACCGCCTTTGGCGGTTTTTTTATACGACCCTGCGCCGCACCAGTCCAACCAGCGCAAATCCCAACAGTAAAATCATAATGAACAAGAACACCGCTATCGCGATATTGTCATACTGCGCGAACGGCAACCTGACATTCATACCGTAATAGCCAACAATCACCGTCGGCACAACCAAGATAATATTCCACAGTGTCAAACGATTAATGTTCGTATTGGAATCCATATTAATAACACTTTCAAATGTTTCCTTGATTGATTTCAGCATCTTGCTATAACTGGTCACAACTTCGGTCGCCTGGCCAAATTCAATACGTGCATCCTCGGCCAGTTCGGCGGCCTCGTCCGTTTTTACAAATCCGCGCACCTTTTCCAGTTTATCCAGCACCGCAATATTGCCACGAATGCCCGCCATATAAAGCGTATAGCTGTTTTCTACCTCTAACAATTCCAGCAATTCTTTTTTACGAATCCGTTCCTGCAATGCTTTTTTAGATTCCAACACGCGCTTATTCAATTCTTTTAACATACGCAGATACGATTCCGCGATATAATACATGATATTCAAAATGAATTCTTCGCGCGATGTCTTTTCCGATTTCTTGATTTTATCCAGCAAATCGCACCGCTTGCGACAAACGGTAATCACCCGATTCGCAGAATAGATTATCGACAACGGTTCTGTATGCCACAATATATCCGTTTCGCGGTTAATAATAGGGAAACGAACAATTATAACCTTATAGTCATCTTCGACTTCTAATCTTGGCTGTTCATCGGGGTCCAAAATGTCCGAGATATTATCCTCATCAATTTTGTATTCATTTTGCAGTTTTTCAAAGTCTTTATGGTCGGGATTTCCCACATTCACCCACGAGAATGTCTTTAACTTTTCTGTCACAAACATACGCATTCCCCCTTAGATTAATTCGTACAATAATATCGCAAAAAATTAAAAATTGCAATTTTTTTAGGAATACAAATTCATATTTTATACCCGCATATCATGATAAAATTTATCCACAGGAGGCCCCCATGAAACCCAAATTCAACCCAAGCACAAATTCATTTACGATTGCGCATTATATCCTGCTGTTTTTCGTCACAACGTTGTGCATATGCATTATCGCGTGGATAATAATATTCCGGCATAACCCTGCCCCGACAAACGACCTGAGACCATCGTTTAACAAATCACCCGCCTATTCATGCCCACAACGTGTCAGAACAATGGTCAAGAAAATGTGGCAAAACGATTCGAAATCCGTCCCCGCACAATACTGGCAGTTGGCATCGGAATTTATGGATGCACCAATTCGCAGTACAACCTATGGCCTGTGCCAAGATGTCGCCTATGTATGCCGACCAGGCCAACGCCGCCGCGATTGCGACCCATGCGCAGTTCCATCGGCACGCGCCTATGCCCAAGAAGTTCAAACAATTGATATGATAGGAAAATTATGTGAATAAAAAAATGGTCGGGGTGACAGGAATCGAACCTGCGACCCCTTGCACCCCATGCAAGTACTCTACCAGGCTGAGCTACACCCCGACTAACGCATTGCATGATATAATCTATCACAACAAATTACAAATACTTTTTTTGGGAAAACACTCAGATTGTCGCCCCACCCCCCATAATTGTATTATTCATCATGTCCGGACATAATAAAACTAACCAAAAGGATAAAAAGATGTCAAAAAACGAAAACAAACCATACAAATGTAAAAACTGTTCCAAAGCCACAATGGGACCATGTGATAAAAAATCCGAATGCGACAAAAAGACCTGTGACAAATAAAAATCCCCCAACTGGGGGATTTTTTCTAATCAGCAATTAATTATTTATCCAATGCTTCGTTGATTTTTGCGGCTGGGATAGCACCTGGGAATGCTTCTTCACCGATAATCAAGAATGGTGTACCACCGATTTCGAACATTTGTGCCAATTCACGAACATTACCCATTTCGCGTGCAACGACTGCACCCTTCATGTCTTTGGCTAACTGTTCTGTATCCAAGCCTGCTTCTTTTGCAAACTTCATAACATTCTTTTCAACCTTGTCACCCAATTTGGACTGATCTTTCATATCATCCTGAGTATAGTATTCACGTGTCATCAGCATATCAACCAATTTTGCGGCCTTTGCAGGATCCTGCAATTTTGCAGCAATTGTTGCCTTGGCTGGTGCATCAGACAATGGACCATGAATCGAGAAGTTTTTAACAACTACGCGAACATCGTCACGTTCCGCCAATACGCGATCCAATTCACCATGAACACGACGGCAGTATGGGCAAGAGAAGTCTGTCCAAACAAAGATTGTTTTCTTGGCATCCTGTGGACCCATTACTGGTGCATCTGCGACCATTGTATCGGCACTTGAACGAACATATTTGCGAATCGCTTTATTTTTTTCTTCGTTCTGTTTTGCCTGCATACCTTCAACCATATCTTGTACGATTGCAGGATTAACGCTGGTCAGATAATATGGAACATACAGACGGCAAACGCTGCCCGCGACCATGATGATAGCAATAACTTTGATTGCTTTTTTGGCCAAGATAGCACCCTTAGCTGGTTTTTTGTTGTCACCTTTTAACAACATGCCACCGAACATATACAGTGCGATACCCAGTACCAATACTAATATTGTCCAAGTCATGATTTTCTCCTTCTTCTGTTGAACAAAAACACAATAGCAAATTTTAGAAAAAGCGCAAGGAATAAATATAATGAACTAAATATTTTTTAGCACGCATCGTGTCCACGGAACATCCGCCCCCTGTTGCGCGCACACGCTTTCCAAGAACCGAAAAGTTGTCCCCAGATTCAACGGCAATCTGTACAATTTATTTATATACGGTGCGGCACATTCCGCACATACCGCCCGGCCCGTACGCGGTGATAAAAACTGCAAATCACCATCACCCCCACACCCCGAACAACGCGACAAATCCAATGCATACCCTAAATCGCGCAGCAAATTAATTTCCCATGTCAAATACGCCCCCATGGGATTGGCGACCAAATCCCGCAACAAATCCAAAGTTTCATCGTAAAGATTTTCATACGCTTCGCGTTCCGGCAACAATGCAGACATTATATCAAACGCGGCGTTCACGCACGCCAAGCAATTCTGATTCATCATTAATGGTGCGGCCATATTTTTTTCCGCATCCCAATGAAACACCCCCAGCTGAGAATCCAAACGCGCATTCCAAGAAACGGTACCAACCTGACCCAACAGTGGTTTATTTTTCTTGGCCACGACCGCCCCACGCATCATCCCGACCAGCACCCCAAAATCACGCGTAAAAATCCGCGCCACACAGTCACGTTCGTTAAACGGTCGCAGATTTATCAATATACCAACGGAATCCAATTTCATAACACACACATTATGAAATATATAACCCCAATAATCAACTTCTGGTTTTGCCCCCACCACTAACCACTCGTCCAACCTAAACAGGTTTATAAAAACCTGTCATCCCTGGCCCCACCCCAGGACCCAGGTCATAGGTGCATTATTATTTGTGCGCATGCGCGCATACCTGGTTCCTGCCATCAAGTGGCAGGATGACAAAAACTTTTGCAAGTTTTTGTTTTAATAATGCATTCCACCAATAACCACACGTCCACTAACCACTAATAAAAATCCCCCGATCGGGGGATTTTTTAAAGGCCTGATGCGACTTTT
>JAZLDK010000034.1:0-5163 GCA_045614725.1 Candidatus Enterousia sp. | reverse complement strand
GTGGTTTTTGACGGCTTGCATGACCAACAGTTCCCCGCGTGTGTACCCGTTTCCCGCATCCTGTTCCAGATACGCCCGGAGGTGATCGGCGATGGTTTTGTTTTCCCGCCGTGATGCCACGGAACGGGATTGGTATTCCTTCGCAATCCCTTCGTGAATGGGGACGGCCCCCTCCGGGGTCTTCCCTTTTACGAATCTTCCTTTTTCGTCCCGTTCCATGCTTTCGTCCTTTGGTTGTTTATTTTCGATTTGCGACCATTTCGCCGTCCAAACCATAGTTCCCCCGTTCGCGTTTGGGATCGTATTCAAACGACGCGGTAATACGGTTACGCCCGGACATATACGATCGTTCCATTGATGTTTTGGAACCCGCGATGGTACGGCCCACCAGGGTGCAACGCCAATCCGGAGAATGTTTGTACCCTGTCACCCGTGCGGGGTTGGATGTGGTTGTGATCACCGAATATCCGTCATTGTGCAACGACCGGGCAACCACCTCCGTCATGGCTTTGGCGATTCCGATTCCCTGGAAATCCGGGAACACCACGGTGCGATGGAAACGGCGGGTGTTCTTTTTCCGTGGGTGGACGAACGGCAAATACGAAATCATTCCGGCCAACTTGTCATTGGCGAACACCACGAACACGGTGGCCGCGGTGTTGAACGATTCACTCAAATAGTGATACTTGCGAAAAGCCGCCCAGGCGTTAAGTTTGTTTTTTGCAGTTCCGTTTTCCAATTGCACGATGTCGAGGCGGATGCCGGGCCGATTTTTTTTTTGTTCGGCGAGGTCCTTCACCGAAAATGTCATGGTGTCCGTGTTGAACACCCAATCGGGCATCAACCATGCTTCCACATCCGCATGACAGGTCACGGCGATGAACCGTTGTCCGCCCCGGCGGATCGCTTTCTGGATGGCGAACGAACCGATTTGTGCGACGGTGCGGTCCACCACGGATGTGAATTCGTCGAAACAAAACATTTCCCGTTTCTCCAGCATCGCCCGTGCAAGGTCGCACCGCATTTTTTCGCCGTTGGACAACATCGCGTATGATTTCAGCCAGGACGGCGGGGATGCGAACCCCACGGCGGACAGGGCCATCGTGATTTCGGACACGGATGCGGTGGACGGCATATCGTCCAAAATGGATTCGTGCGTGTATTCGTACCCGTCAATGATGCAATCGCCGAACAGTTCGCGGGCGATCGTTGTCTTGCCCGTTCCGGAACGACCGACGATCAAACCGACATTCCATTCCGCCGGGAGGTCAATGTCCCCGACGAAATGTTCCACGGCCTTGTTCGATTGGAGGTCGTATGTTCCCATCACGGATTTGACGCGGAACGATTCCGCGGGCCGTGCGGTCCTTACAATGTCAAAATGCGACATTCGTACCCCCTCCCGGTGAGTTCGTTATACATTTGTTCCTGTTCCGCCTCGTTGGTACAGGTGATTTCCAACTTGTATTCGACATCAATTTTGTCGGAAAGGTCGGTTTTGTCCTTGTCTTCCGTGTCGGTGTCGGTGTTCCATGCGGGGACACCCCAATCCCCCAGGGGCAGATCGTCCCATTCGTTCGCCAATGCGTCGAAATCCCATTCACCGAACGCCCCGTTGTCCTTGATAACGATTTCCTTCAATTTGGCGATCGGTGTGGTTTCGGGGAACACGATGGCGGGGACGGCGGTGGCCTTGTTTTGTTTGCTGGCCTCAAACCGGAGGTTCCCGCCCAGGATCACGAACCGCCCGTCATGGGGCACGACCAACAGGGGGCGGGCCTCAAACAGTTCGGGCGTTTCCGACAGGGACCGGGCCAATTGGTCAATGTCCGTTTTCGTCCATTGCCGGGGGTTCATGGGGAGGTCGGGAATCTGGCCAATGTTCGATTCCAATTCGGCCAGGGGGATGTGTACGATTTCCATTTGTTATTTCAGTCTTAAATTGCAACAATCGTCCGGGTTCGCGTTCACATGGGTTGAAAAATACGCATGGTGTTCCGGGACGAATTCGCCCACGGATTTTTCGCGGAACCCTGTTATCATGTTCACAAGTTCAATCTTGCGACGCAACGGGAGGTGTTCGTACCCTCCGCATTTGACGGTGTACGGGGAATAATCAATCGGGAACCATTTCTTGATCCAGGGGGACACTTTCAAAAATTCAATGAGGATTTTGTCGCACCGGATGGCGTTGATTCGATCCAAATCCACATATTCCGGGATGAACGGGGACAAGCGGACTTGGACATCATACCCCAACGATTGCAGTTTTTCCACGGCGGCGATCCGTCGGGACGGTGCCGGGGCGTGTTCGTATGTCCGGGCCAGGGCATCGTCCGTGGTGGTGATGGTGATTTGGATGTGGGCCAGGTCCTTGTCCAACACGGCGATGTATTTATCCTCCGCGATCATGTCGGATTTCGTCACGATCAAATACGGACGGCGATACACATTCAACTGTCGCAACATGGAATATGTGATGTGATATTGCCGTTCCGCGGGTTGAAAGGGGTCCGTCATTCCGCCGATCCGGAGGACCTTGTCCCGCGGTGTCCGGCGGATGGCCTTGCGGACCTCCATTGCCGGGGCACGGGCGGGGGCCTCCGGGTGCCACAGGCCACGGAAATCCAACAGGGATTTCGCGTAGCAATACGAACAATCGTGGGCACATCCGCAACCATACGGGTCCAAACGGTCGTTCCATCGGCACCAGGTATTGACCTTCCGATCGCCTTTCTTGTAGAACGATTTGAAATCCTCCGCCATATTGGTCGTTACTCCGCGTTTGCTTTGGATTTGGCGGGTTTTCTCCGCGGTTTGGATGTCTTGGACGGCTCGGTCGGTTCGGGCGTTTCTACGGGTGTTTCCTTCGCCCGGCGGTCCTTTTCCGTGAAATACAGTCCGGCGGTTTCCAACACCAGGGACCGGACACAGGACGAACACCCCAAATTCGTGCGGAAGTTGGGGCGGACCTCCCGGATGGCGGACAACATCAGTTGGAGGGCCGCGAGGCCGGGATATGGTTGATATTTGCGGGCCTTCACCCGTTCGAACAGGCCCTCATGTGCGGCGAGGGCGGAAAACATTTCGTCGGTCATATTCTTGCCATGAATTCGTTGTACTTGTCTTGTAGGGATTTCCCGTAGAAACCCGCCTCCATGTCCGCGGCCCGGCGAACCATGACGATCACGGATGTATAGTCCCGATTCATGGCCCGCCCGATCACGGTGTAAGTGTAACCATCATCCCGCATGACTTTCGCGGCCATGTTGCGGATGTAAACATCCTCGGTTGATTTCCGGTTCCCGGTGTAATTGCACCCCAGGACCTGTTCGCCGATTTGGACCAACTGTTCGAACCGGACCTCCGCGGTGGTGCGGTTTTCGTCCCGGTCAATGGAACGGATGATCGCCACGGCGATGGCCTTGCGGGTTTCCAGGGGGAGCCGTGCCACCTGGCGGATTATTGTATTTTGTTTATCCATTTCATAAGGATTTCACGGGTAAATATCAAAATCTGCGTAAGTGGAAACGACAGGAACGACAGGCCCGCGACATAGGCGATCAACGGGAGGCAGAAACGCCCGGTGCAAAGTAGGTACACGATCCCGGCCCACCATGTCATGCACAGGGAACAGGAGAACGGTTTCAGTTCACGGACGGGGTGGCCCAACCATCGGGACAACCACCCCAACCATGTGTCGGTCCATCCGGACAGGTCCACGATGTACACGACAATCAACGACAGGAAAAGCAAATCAGTCCACGGGTTCATAGTTCGATCTTGAAATAGTCTTGCAAAAATTGTTTCGCGTCAATGTTCGCGTCCGGCATGATGCCGTTGGTATATCCTTCGTAATCGTCTTTGGTTTTGCAGAATAACCGTTTGAACACGGCCCGGTATGCATCGCCCTGGAAATACCCGAACGCCTTTGTGTCGGGGTGGGTGTCCAAATACCGTTGTTCCGCCCGGCAAACCTGTTTCAACAGTTTGGGATAACGCATATAATCGCCCCGCCCGTTGTCCGTTGCCATCGGGCACCCGATACAACCCAACCGCCGTTCGACATGGAATGTGCCGTTTTCGTCGTAATACACCGGGGCACATTTGATCCCGCGTTCCTGGATGAAACGGGCCACATCGTCATTCGTCCATTCCAGGATCGGGAAATATATCCGGACCTTCCCCCCCGGTGCGGTACACCCGGCAATCCTCCGGCTCGCGGTACCGTTTCGCACGGGCGGTTGATTCGGAACGGCGGATGCCCTGGATTGCCCGGTCGTGGATTTTGTATTCCTTCAATATCCCGCAACAAAACCGCGACCATCGGGACGGCATGGACGATTGTTCGATGATTTGCAAATACGACATCTTGGGACGGATGATCGTGGCCCCGACGGACTTTGCATGGGCCGTGGTTCCGGGGGGATCAATGGTCGTTTGCTTATATATGATTTCGAACGGAATCCCGGCCATCCGGGCCAATTCCAAAATGACATCGGAATCCTTGCCCCCGGAATAGGACAGTTCGATCGGCCCGTCCTGTGGGATGTTCCGCAACAACTTGATGGCGAAATCAATTTTGCGGTCGTAATTCATCGCCATAATACTGTTTTCGGATGTATTGTTTGCATTCCCCGCCCATGAAATACGGGACCATTTCCAATTCGTTGTCCCCATCGTCCGAATCCATCCAGGCATGGAACCGTTCACAGGTGTGACGCAACGGGCATCCACCACCGGGGCAAACCAAAATGTTCGATTTCATTTATTTGTCTTTTCTAATTTTGGCGTATTCCGCCATGATCAACTGTTTGATGCGTTTCACCTCGTTCCGCATGGTCGTGTGACTGAATCCCAGGCGTTGCCCCATCTTCCGGAACGACAGGCAATCCGCGTAAATCAATATGAGGGTTTTGTCCACCCGTGTCAATTTGTTGTCAATGATCCATTTCACCGCCGCCACCCGGTCCGGCTCGTCGGAGAATATGGACGGATCGAAACGGTAATCCGCCTCGATGTCCTTGTAATCCCGGAACGCCTTAACGGGGTTCCCGGAATTCGGTGATGTCCTCGGTTCGTCTGCCATATTTGCGGAACAGTTTGTGGAATGGTGAATTGGAACTCCGGTATTGGTTCAATATGATCCGGACAATGAAAAAA
>JAZLDK010000033.1:0-2137 GCA_045614725.1 Candidatus Enterousia sp. | reverse complement strand
CTGGTCAATCCGGTTGCATTACCACTGGTATAGCCCGCTGGGCATGTCATCGATTCGGTCGATCCGGCCACACAATACGACCCCGCCGGGCATGTTGTTAACCCGACATCCGCAGTGGTCGATGGTATCAAATCACCACCCGGACAATAATATCCCGCCTTACACGTTGTACAGGTTGAGCCACCCTTTGCTATATACTGACCTGCCGCACAACTAATCCGGCCAGCACCACCCCATGACAGCGGTATATCGACCCAACCCGTCAGGCCCGTCGCACCGGTATAGGTTTCCCATCTCACGTCATCCATCGGCCATATTTCATGCAGGTATTTACCACCCTTGGCTGCGGACATTTTTGCCGCAGGACCGGTCAGCGCCGAATCATTATAGAATGTCCGATAGAACATGTTTTCTGGCAATGTTTCCACACCCGCAACACCATCAAACAACCCATCCGGTATGCTGGTCAGGTTCGGACAGCCCTCGAATGTCTCTTCGAACATACTATCCGCCGCACCAGACACGCCACTGAACAAGCCCGCCGGTATCGATGACAAGCCAGTACAGCCTTTGAATGTCTCTTCGAACATACCATCCACCGCGCCAGATACACCACTGAACAAGCCCGCCGGTATGCTGGTCATATTTGTCGCACCATAGAAAGTGAGATAAAACCGTGGAACACTGCCATCCGACAATGTTGGGAATATTGCACCCAAACTGCCGCTAATTGATGCAATTTTAAACGTGTAGCTATTATTAAGGGTACTTTTCCAGAAAACCACTGCCGAACCGCTTCCATACCTTGTTGCCAAACCGCCGATTCTAACGGTACGTTGACCCGCCGATGCGTATATATGCGACACCAACTGACCAACTTCCGCCGTTTCTCTTACGATTTCCTGGACTTCTCCATCACCCCAGTCGACCCAGAACTTACCCGCCGCACCAAGCATGAATTCAACGATATCCGTATCCGCAGTGGTTGTTAATTCAAACTTGTACCCACCGAAACAGCCAACTTCGCCCGCCAATCCGGTTGCATCACCACTGGTATAACCGGATGGACACGCCGTTGGTGTATCCGAACCAGCCGGACAATACGAGCCAGCCGGACAATTATAAATCCCGACCATCTGGGTCATAGATGGAATCAGCTCACCACCCGGACAATACGAACCAGCCAGACAAATATCACACTCTTGAGCGCCACCACGCAGATAATAACCAGGTTCACAAACGGTCATGCCGCCGCCACCACCCCAAGAAAGTGGTATATCAACCCAGTTGTCCAAACCCCTCGAGCCAGTATAAGTACCCATTGATACTTCACTCATCGGCCAGATTTCATGCAGATATTTACCACCCTTGGCCGCGGACATTTTTGCCGCTGGACCCTTTAATGATGCGCAATTTTTAAATGTACCCGCAAAAGTTGTTATCTTTAAGCCCTTGCTTTGATCCAATCCATCAAACAATCCATCCGGTATGCTGGTCAAACCAGAACCTTCAAACGCATTCATAAACATATAGTCGCGCGTTGCGCCCGTCACACCACTGAACAGTGTCGCAGGTATTTCGGTCAAGTTCGTGGCACCTTGGAATAACTTTTGGAATGAGGGGACACTGCCATCCGACAAGGTTGGGAATATCGCACCCAAACTGCCCGAAACGGCCGCAATTCTTTCTGGGAAAAGGTTAAACCCTATGTCCGATATACTGTGCGATGTTGCCAATCCGCCCAGTTTAATGGTGTATTCGCCGGCGGATGCATATCTGTGATACGGAACAACCGTACCACTAGATGGATAATATCCAACATTACCATCACCCCAGTCGACCCAGAATTTACCCGCCGCACCAATCATAAATTCAAAATAACTAGTATCCGCAGTGGTTGTTAACGTAAACTTATACCCACCAAAGCAGTCCGCGCCGCTGGTCAATCCGGTTGCATTACCACTGGTATAGCCCGATGGGCACGCATTAATCCCCTGTTTTTCAGTGCTGGTGGTCACGTGCTTAATACCAGGACAGTAATTCCCCGCCAAGCATTTGGAACACGTCTTGGTATTCGCAGCCAAATATGTACCCGCCGCACAATCAAAATAACCGCCACCACCCCATGAAGTTTGGA
>JAZLDK010000032.1:0-10323 GCA_045614725.1 Candidatus Enterousia sp. | reverse complement strand
GCTAACAATTCATCACCTGGTTCTGGTGCTTCCGGATCTTCTTCCTGTTTTGGTTTTATCAGCGTATCTATTGCGGTATTTACGGTTATGATATTTGCTGCGAATTCTGTGGCGAATTCACTGGTTCCGTAATTTGTCTGTTGTCCTTGTTTTGTATTCGCGACATCGATTGCGGTTAACAGGTATTTCATGTTGGCGGCGGATGTAATATCCGTAACGGCTGGATTGTATTGAATTGTTATATCGTATTTGTCGGCGATTGCGGTGTGTATGTATTCAAGGTTTGCGATCGGCGCGTACTCAACAGCCCAGCAGGATACGGAGCAAATGCAAGCAAAAATAAAAAGAATTATTTTCTTCATATTATTCAGCAGTTGGTAATGGCTGTGTTGGTACTTTTAACGTTCCGGTTATGACATATTCACCGGCCATTGTTTGTTGTGTGTTTGCGGATGTGTCTACTTTTGTGTTAGTAGAGGATTGTACATAGGAAGTAGATGCAATATCGGCATCGCAAAGAGAGGCTTGAAACAAGCAAAGAAAAAATATCAAGAAAATTTTCCCCAATCCATCCTCTCTCTAAAAAAAAGGCCGTAAATTCAATGCGTTTTCTCTACGCACAACATTATACCAAAAATGGCAATTTATTACAAGGCTGATTTGCTTTTTGTAGTTTTTGGTGATAGTATAAAAGTTGTTCCGAAACAATGGTGTTTTTGAAACCGCGGATTTATATCCTAACTTGTCCTGCGTTAATGGACTAAACAAGGAGTCTTTCTATGTTAAAAACTGCAGAAGCGGTGTCCTTGGGGCATCCAGATAAAATTTCCGATTATATTTCATCTTATATCTTGGATCGAATGATTGAAATGGATTCGTCTGTTAAATACGCGGTCGAAGTTATGGTCAAGGATAATACGGTTATACTTGGTGGTGAAATTACGGGTAAAGTTGACTTGGCAAATTTGGACGAATTTGTAAAATCCGCGGTTCGTGAAATCGGATACGATGAACGCTATGCCACTATTTGGGGCGATTATGCGTTAAACATAAACCGCCTGCACGTGATAAATTTATTGGGTGTTCAATCGCCTGATATAAATCGCGGAGTTGAAAATAATGGCTGGGGCGACCAAGGCGTATTTGTCGGATATGCGTGTCGTGGCAATGATGAATTTATCAATCAAGAATTATATCTTGCGCGTAAGTTAAATCGTGCGATATATGAATATGCACGCGCATCAGATGTGTTGGGTTTAGATATAAAAACACAAATCACATTGAACGATGAAAATCGAATTAAGACAGCAATTGTTGCGGTTCCTATGTTGCGCCAATGTGATATCACACCATTGATTATTGATACTCTTGGTCAAGTCCCAGGAAATATCATAGTTAACGGAACAGGGATATACACATATCACTCCTCGATCGCGGATTGTGGTGTGACGGGGCGCAAATTGGCCTGTGATTTTTATTCGACTGCGGCACCGATTGGTGGGGGCTCTCCTTGGACCAAGGACGGCAGCAAATCCGATTTAACGCTAAATTTATTTGCACGATATATGGCATTGGAAAATTTGGGTGATAATGACGAATGTACTGTTTATTTATCGTCTTGTATTGGGCGGGCAGAATTACCAAGCGGTACAATCAAAACTGTGCATAATGGAGTGACCAAAACGCAAAATTTATTTTGCAACCAAAGCCCAAAAAACTTAATCAAATTGTTTGGGCTGGATCGGCCACAATATGCCAAACTGTGCCGCCAAGGCTTGATGTCTTTGCGTGTTGTCAGTGAATAAAACAACCGCCCAAACGGGCGGTGTTTATCTAGAACTTTTGTCGAAGTGTAAATTCTGCGGTGAATTTATCAAATTCGCGCTGCCATATGTTTGAATCGCGGTGGGTATAGCTGAACACAAGCGTTGGAACAAATCCCCATATATCAAATTTATTGTTTGATACGGACAGGGAATAACGCTGGGTGAAATCGCGTTCTGTTATTTGCGAAAATGCGCCATCGTGAACAACCCACTTGTCGTCATCATATGCGGTCCAGTAAAAATATGGTTCGGCATAAACATGAAAACCGTATGGCATTTCCGCGCCAAGCCCCACACCAAATCCGGGCTGCCAGTATGAATATTCGGCGGCACGTGCATCTTCACGCGACAGTCCCACGCGCGCCATGGCATACAGGCGTGCATTGAACGAATACGCAAAGTGCAACTGGGTAAAATATGTGTTCCCCGACAAAAAGTCATCGTATAAATCGTACGTGTTATTCAGGTACTGCAAGTTAAGCCCGCCGGACAGCCTGCGCGTAAAATCGTAATTCAAATTCAGTTTCGCGCCCGCTGACCAATTATACCGTTCCCAACCATACCAGCGACGATTCCACAACCCCGCCAGCCAAATATCCCCGCGGTCCCATATATATCGCGGCCCCGTACCAACCGACAGGTATAAATCATCATAATCAGAAATATCATAAATGTTCGAATATACAAATGCATCAGACTTCCACCGCCAATGATCGGACAGTTTGAATTCGTAATTACCCCCAAGCGCAAAGTTATAACCAATTGCGGATTCCGGGTCACTTAAATCGCGACACATTGGGCCGAACATAGTATTTACGCATTCTTCCCCGCCAACAGCATTGTTGATGTTGTTATCAGGCGCAGCGCCAAAATTAAACCAAACATTCCAATTTTTAGTCTGGCGCACAATCCAACGGTAATAATTCATTACTTGGCGCACTTCGTCCGGCAAATCCGCCCCCGCCATGGCCAGGCGCAAATGATAATCCGCCCGATACCATTGTTTAGTGTGCATATAACAGGTTGCAAGTTCAAATCGAATACGCGCCAAATCCGGCTGGTCATCAAGTATCTTTCTGTAAATCTTGATTGCGGAATCATAGTCGCCTTGTTTTTGTGCAATTTGTGCCAATAAAAACCAGCGTTCGATTTCCAGTGCCACATTATTCATCTTGGGCATTTTGGTCAGAATTTGTTCCGCGTTATCAATGTTGCCACGTTCAACCAAATCGCCGGCCAGTCTTATCGCGTCCAGCGCGGACATAGTGATTTCCTGTGTGTTTTCGGCCAAGCAAACACATGGTAATAGTGCAATCGCAAAGATAAAGAATTTTAATTTCATTTGGATTTAATAAATATAATCCTAGGATACAGTAAAAATAAAGTCAACAGGCACAGTTTGATATTAGTTTTGCTTGCGCCACATATCTTTTTTTTACTATACTGATGTCAATAGAGCTGGGGAGTCCATGAAGCATATTTTACTGATTTTTTTAATCATGCTTATATACAGCAATGCTTTCGCAATTGTTGACCCTGATGGTACGGGAGGATTGATTAAGTGTGCGAACCTTGCAGAAGAAGCTTGCTTGGCGCGTCCAAATAGTTGTTGGTGGACTCCATTAACTGAACTTGAAACTGCATCCAAATCCAAATGTTATACATGCTCGAACCAACCCCAAGATGGATACAGTTATGTTTCTGGAACATTGGCAAAATACTATTCGGTGACTAATCTCGCACATCGCGAATTTATGGACATTTGGGCTGATATGGATGTCAGTAAGCCGGTTTTTTGTCCTTGGATTTTTTCATGCCCTGCGGGCAGTTATCCTGAGGCTGCGGAAGATGGTTATAAGTGTAATACGTGTCAAGCAGACACTTATACGAATTATGAGTCAAAAATAATGGTCACTTCCGATAGCCAATATTGGAGAATTGCTGCAAATGGCATGGTGGCAACAAAACCTAATACAGCATTTAGTTGCAATCTTTGTGGAAATGATGCGGTGTCAAACAGCGAACACACGAATTGTGATTGCGAATTAGGATATCAAACAGCAGATGGCAAGTATACTAATGTTGGCACGGCTGACTGTGGTGAGTATCGTGTTTATAGTATAGATTTGGTTCCAGCTTATGCTACATCGTCTGGGACGATAAAGCGAATAACATATAAGATGACCCAAGGTTATGATATTGATGGTGATGGGATGCATGGGGATGATATAGGGCAGCTAATATATAGTGATGAGTTATTTCGCACAAAATATAAACTGTCGGGCTGGACCCCTGTTCAAGAAGCAGACCCGAAAAAGTTTGATGGATTTCTTGGAGATAAGCTATCTGAAAGCAATAATAAATTTAATATTGCACAATATTGTCATGACCACCCAAATACCTGTACATACCATGGAACTGTCATTGAAATGTATCCTGTTTGGGAAAAAAGAAGTTATCGCGTTGTATATACAGATAATAATATGGAAATATACGATTATGACGGTTCTTTTGTTGTGAACTATGGTGATGATCTCAGAGTTCTTAGTATTGAAGAGTTAAATAAAAAATACTGTGAACTATTAACAGGAGGCTCGGGGCCAGATCAAGTGATTGATTGTTCTTTTAGCGCTCCCAACGGCAAGCTTCATGCTGGATGGTTATGTAAAGGCTGTGGTGACACAGGCGTTTTAAGTGAAGGCGATAAGATTCCAGAATCTGCCGAAGAATATTCAAATAACTTGCTTGTATTGGAACAAACATATTCAGACTGTCCTGCGGGATATTATTGTACGAATAATGAAAAACACGAATGCCCCGCTGGGTCGACCAGTAATTCTGGCGCCAAAGGTAAAGAGGATTGCTATTTGGTGGGTGGTGCCACACGTTTTTGCGATGCGAACAAAACAGATAATTGCATAACCCTGCCATCATCGGCGAATAAAATCCATTATGTTTCCAATAATTAATCTTGGGGCCGGACCGCAACAAGAAATTTTAACACACGACAGTAATCTGATTGCTTGCGTGGCGGGCAACAAAATGATATAATATACCCAAAGGAACATGGAAGGATTATGAAAAAGTTCAGTTTTTCTGCCGTTTTGGCGGGCCTGTTTTTGGGTTTACCCGTGGCTTCAAATGCCGCGTATCCTGTGTATCCATCGCGTCAGGTAAATTCTATGCCGACGGGGGTTGTGCCCAACAATGGTCAAATGGTCTATGTACCAACGGCCAATAATGGTAATATTGTTGCAACAAATTATGGTGCATACAACACTAATGCGGTGGCACCGACACGTGTGACGGGCGCCCTGCCCCGCGTTGGTTCGGCCCAGTCAACCGCGGGTCGTCAATATTATCAACCGTCGGACTATGACCGGTTGGCGGACAGCGGGCTGTACATCGGACTTTCGGCCGGATTTACCGCTTCGGTTATGGGCTCAATCGGCGCAGATTACCAAGGTGAAGAAAACGCATTCTATGTGCCCGGCGCTTTTCAAGAGGCTGACTTTAATTCCGACAGTGTAATTCCATTGCAGATTTCGGTTGGCGCGGCGATTAATAACGATGTACGCGTTGATTTCTCGTACTTGCGCTATTCTGGAATATCATATCCGGATATCGTCCAGACATCGGACGGTATGGGTGGCTATATCGATGCCCAGGTTGATGGTGGTGCAATTACCGCCAATACAACCATGCTGAATGTGTATTACAATATCGATGCATATACAGGGTATCTGGCGGGCGGTTCTTTGCGCCCATATGTTGGTGCCGGCGTTGGTATTTCGCTGAACACAATTGCGGACTATGTTGTGTACGACAGCACATTCTATTCCGAAGGTGACCCAGACCTGGCGGGCCCGGGGGAATTGACGGGCATATCCGATGTTTATGCATATCACAATGGCGGAACAACGGAACAGTTTGCCTTTATGCTTGAGGGTGGATTAACAACTGAAATGCAGGGCGGCCTTAAACTGGATTTCTTTGTGCGCTATGCAAATCTGGGCAAAATTAAAACCTCGGGCTCTATCATCGTATCCCAGACCGAATGGCTGGGCGATGGCGCGGGTGGCGAAGTTCAGGCCCCATACGACAGTGTGTTCCACTATACCAACTGGTATGAAAGTGGCCGACTGGGCATGGTCGATGTGGGTGTCAGATTAAGATTACAGTTCTAGTAAGGACAACAAGGTAGGTATCCCTGCCGGACAGGGATGTCCGGCAGATATTTTATGACTGTATGATGAAGAGAGAGAACATGAAACATATTAATTCTGGGCTTTATTATTGTTTTTTGGCGGCAATGATTGGATTGCCGGGGGGTGCAGATGCCGAAGTTGCACGGTGGAATTCTTCACGCAGTTATGCCGATGCCTATCGCCAAGTTAATGCACAGCGCCAGGGTATCCAACAGCCAACCGAAACAGGCGCAGCAACCAAGGCCGCAACCGCGGCGGCGGAACTGCCCGTTCGTGTGGCGGATAAGGATTTGGCAAATAAAATTGCCGCGGGTGAATCTGGCACAGGGGTTAATATGGACACACTGCAACAATGCGCACTGATTTACCCCGATGCTAAATTTGAATGGACCAGACCAACACTGGGCGTGAATGCCAATACGTCCCCCATGTGTACCGCTATTGTGGAACTGTATGCGTTTGGCGCGGGGCAAAACGGCGAAAATATTGTTGTTGCACGTGGAAATCTGGCAGCGGGCGACGCGTTTAAGTGCAATATATCCGAATTTCCATCCGAAACATGGCTGCCGGCGGCCGGAACAGTGGTCTTCCCAAATGATGCCGAACCAACCCAGCAAGACGTTATCGAAATTATGAACCAAGAACAAAAACAAGGCGCCGGAATGAAAATTATCGCCGGTACGGTTCTGGCAGGATTGGCGGGAAATGTTATCGGTAAAAATGAACCTGGCAAGGACGGAATTTTGGGTGGCGGAAAAGATAAACTGGCATCCACATTCGCAGCCGCGGCGGGTGGTGGTGCATTGATGGCGGCCAGCGCATACAGCGGCAAAGTCGCGGGCGACATGATTGCATCCGCAGGTATAAATGCGGCACTGGGGTCGGTTGTTGGAAATATCGCCGCAACGGGCACGGAAGTGCTGCGTGTTGAAAAGTGCGACCTTGACGGTAAAACGGTGGACTGCCTTTATGGCTATATTGTGGAAACAAGCGGCACGGGTCAAAATGAACAAATATTTATAAAGCAAAATGATGAAAATGCGTTTATGGTCTGTGAAACAACCACTGAATATACCAAAAAATGTATGGTAAAAAATAGCGCTAGGGACGGTTGCTTGGTCAATTGTGTAACCGAAACAATGCGCGTGGGCCCAGGCTTTGAAGCGGGTAACAGTAAGGAAAAATATACAAATACAGATGCAAAAATCACAGTCAAAGATATGGCCGATGATGAATTCTCGAAAATCGATGACCAATACAAGTATGTATATTATGACGGAAGAATGATTCCATTGGACAAGGCCGGCGATTTGGGTGGCGAAGCACCGGTGTATGTAAAAGTTATAAGCGGTGTCAGCAAAATCACAAAAAAGACCCCCGCCGCGATTCCATATCACGACAAGGCGTTTGGCACCAAGGAAGAAAAGTGGAACAAAGACTCAGTAAAAGATGCAACGATATACCATCGCAGTCTGGGCAAACTGCAGGAATGCATGAGTTGTAACATCGACAATTTTGATCCAGAAACAATCGCAGCATCCGATGGTGGCGTTATTGACATGAATAACAAGGCACGCCTTGGTGCGACCTTGACCGGCGCAGGCGCCGGGGCCGGCATTGGGGCGTTTTCGGCATACCAAGGTGCCCAGACCGAAATTCAGGATCGCTGGACGGCCGCTGTACGCGAATACAAGGATTCTTTGCAGAAATTCTATTGCTGGTCCGGGAATCGCTTCTTGGCGTTCTATAATGATGTTGTTATGATACCAACAATGCCGACAGATTCAGAAAACACGGCACAATAAAAAAAATCCCCAAACGGGGATTTTTTTTTAAGCATTCAGGATTTCAAGAACCTTGGTTGGAACTTCGTCAATTGGAACGCGTACCTGCTGCATAGTGTCACGATAGCGCAATGTGACGGTATTATCTTCTATCGTCTGGTGATCAACCGTGATGCATACCGGTGTGCCGATTTCGTCATGACGGCGATAGTTTTTACCAATATTTCCAGAATTTTCCAATTCAATGCGGCCAATCGCCATGCGGCGCAAACGTCCAACAATGTCATTCGATATTTCCAGCAACTGTGGCACATTGCGCGCCAATGGAATAACCGCTGCCTTGACCGGTGACAGGGCCGGCTTTAATTTCAGCACGGTGCGAGTTTTGCCATCACCCAAATCTTCTTCGTTGTATGATTCCAACATAACCGCCAACATGGCGCGATTTACACCCATCGCGGTTTCGATTACATATGGAATAAAGTTTTCGCCACTTTGTGGGTCACTGTATGACAGTTTTGTTGTGCTGTCCTTGTTTTCAAGTACATTGGCGTGGATTTCAAAATCTTTTTGACCCTTGGTGTGCGAGCCCAGGTCAAAATCCTGGCGATTATGAATACCTTCGACTTCGTCAAAGCCATCCGGAAATTCGTATTCGATATCAACGGCGGCCTTGGCATAGTGGGCCAATTTTTCATGTGGCATAAAGCGTAATTTTTCAGCCGGTATCCCCAACACATCAATCCACCAGGCCAAACGCGTTTCCATCCACATTTTGTGATATTTTTCGTCATCGACCGGATTTACAAAGTACTGCATTTCAGCCTGTTCAAATTCGCGCATGCGGAACACAAAACCACGCGGTGAAATTTCATTACGAAACGCCTTGCCAATCTGGGCGATACCAAATGGCAATTTATGCGGTTTGGCATCAAGAACATTCTTGAAGTTTGTATATGTTGTTGTTGCGGTTTCTGGGCGCAAATACGCGTTAATCGCACCATCAGATGTCGCACCAATCGACAATCCCATCATCAACTGGTACGCGCGCGGTTCGGATATTTCAGTACTGCCACAATTATCACACTTGGTCTGGTCCTTCATTTTATCCTGGCGCATGCGGGTGCCGCACTTTTTGCATTCAACCAATGGGTCGGAAAAGCCCGCTTCGTGGCCGGAATATTTCCACAACAATCTGTTGGATATCAATGCCGCATCCAACCCTTCGATATCATCACGCGAATAAATCATGGAATTCCACCAAGCGTTGCGGATGTTCTTCATCAATTCAACGCCGTATGGGCCGTAATCATACGCACCACCAAGCCCGCCATAAATTTCCGAGCCCGTGAAAATAAAACCACGACGTTTGCATAACGCGACAATATCATTTACTGTTTTTGCTGGCATATTTTATCCCCTAATATTTGTACGAAGCATATATTATACCTAAAATCGTTTTTTACAATAAAAAAATCAGGGGTTGCCCCCCGATTTATGATTATTTTGTTTTTTGCGATGCCCTTAGCAGTGCGCTTTTGTTCCCTGAGTTCCACATTGTCAGTATCTGGCGCGTTTTTTCACGGTCTTGCTGGATAGCAGGTGTCGCAAATTTATAGGTATATGTTGTATCTATGATATGATTGGACAGGTCATGATACAATGTGCCCATTTGATAGATATCACGACTGGATTCGCGTGGGGTCAAATTTACCGCAGCACCAGGTGACAAATATGTGACCGGCGATGTGCCACGCTGATAGAATATACCACCAACGCCATTCTGGGCATCAAGACTATGTTTCAAAACATAATCAGACTGATACAATTCAGGAGCCGCTTTGTTAATTTCACGATAAATCGGCTGGTAAATAATTGTCTTTTCAGAATGCGGGGCCAGGGATTTTACAACCGGATTGCAAATGCGCCCCGTCCCCTTGATAACCGTATTCATTTGCACATCTTCGACACCCAAGAACTTCATTCGGTCACATGATGGGAATCCCAAGCGACGTGCAACCAAACCATATTCAGATGCACTGGTGAATGTATAATTATTTATCGACAGTTGAAAACAACTGGGCCAATATTTGAAACTTGGTGTCCCTGGTCCCATAAATATAATACCGTCATCGCGCCGAGACATGCGTTCCACAACCAAAATACGGTCTTTCATTCCCACACGTGATGCGATATGCATGTGTGGCTTGATTTCATCCACTTCTTTGTTCAGATACAACATGGCCAACCACAGACCAACGCGAACCTTGTCCATCCAATCCAGCAACAGGTTAATTTCGGTGGCATTGACGGATTCCCCGTTCAAAATCTTGATAACGACGGGTTTGACGGCGGCCTCCATCGCGGCAAATTCCGTGTTGCATTTTTCACACGCCGGAAATTTAAACGATATAAACGACATGTTATTGGGCGCCGCATTTTCAAGATGACATATACGTGCCTTGTCGCCGGTCATGTTTATTAACCACTGGGGAATAATATGCT
>JAZLDK010000031.1:0-1647 GCA_045614725.1 Candidatus Enterousia sp. | reverse complement strand
GATGATCGCCGACACATACGACAAAATTTTTGGTGAACAGGGTGTTTTGACGATCGCCCCGTTCTCGCTGGACGGCGTAAACGAAAAAACCGTGAATTGATATGGCCGAATTTCTGCTCACATCCGAATCATTCGTGAAATCGGTGTCCAACATTTCCGACAACATCGCCGGGAAATATCTCCAACCGTCCATCCGGGAGGCACAGGAAGTTTCGTTGAAATCCATCCTGGGTTCGTGCCTGTTGGACCGCCTCAAAACGATCGGCCTGGCCAAAGCATGGGACGATCCGGACAACGCCCAATACAAGGACCTCGTTGATCGGTGCCAATATTATTTGGCATACACGACCATCGTGGAAATCACAAACAAGGTATCGTACAAGATCGTCAATTTCGGCGTTGCGAAATCCAACGACGAAAACTTGTCCGTGGTGACACAGGACGAAATCGCCAAAATGCAATTCTATTACCAGAGCAAGGCGGACTTTTGTGCCCTGGAACTCCAGCAATGGTTGTTGGACAACCGTGCGTATTTCCCGGAATTGACCGAATGTGCGTGTGACCGGATCAAATCCAACCTGTATTCGGCGGCATCCTGTGGCCTGTGGCTGGGTGGCCCCCGCGGAAAGGCGGTCCGTAACCGTTGCAAATGCACCAAGAAATGACACTCACCGACACAATACGGATGATCGAAACGGTGGCCGCGGGACAACCCCCGGTCAAATCCATCGTCCGCAACGACATTTTCCGTTTGAACGCCCTCCCGGATGCGAAATATAGTGTTTTCGGGTGGACACAGGGGAACCACACATCCAACGCGGACAGTTCGTTTTATGTGTACCGATTCACATTCTTTTACATTGACCGATTGACGGCGGACCGGAAAAACGAAATCGAAATCCAATCCGTGGGCATCCAGGTCCTGGACAACATCCTCCGGACATTGGCGGACAACGGTGCGGAACCGACGGGCGAATGGCAATTCACGACATTCAACCAGCGGTTCGCGGACGAATGTGCCGGGGTGTTTTGTACCGTGGGCATCGAGGTCCCCGTCAATGGCCTGTGTTCGGACACCTATTTCGATTTCAACAACGATTTCAACGACGATTTCGCGGCAAGCGGAACCACAATATATTAGACTATGGAAACGGAAAGATTGGATGTCAAAACGAAATTTGCGATCGGCACGGCGGTCGTTGCATTCGTTGTCGGGTGGGGCCTCACCATTGCGGGGTTCATCATCCCGCCGAAAGGCGAGGTTCACGATTCGGTCCTGTGGATTTTGGGCCAGGCGTTGATTTATACCGCTTCCGTGTTGGGATTCGGTATGTATGTGAACAGTCAAATGGTGAAATTCCGGGCCGACACCCGGCGTTACATCCGCGACATTGAACAGGGCCGGGCACCGGAACCCGGTCTGGACACGGATGCGGAGGGTGACGCATGACACGGGCGGAAATCCTGGCCGCGATCCGGCCATATTTCGACATTGACGAATTGGTGTGCGATCACACCCTGGCGAAACATGGGGACCGGGCGTGGAATTTCCTGGACACGGAATTCCTCCATGCCCTGTTGATCGTGCGTCGTGACATCCTCAAATCGCCCATGTGGTGCAACGGCAAGGGCAAAACCCAACGGGGG
>JAZLDK010000030.1:0-1667 GCA_045614725.1 Candidatus Enterousia sp. | reverse complement strand
TACGTCAACTTCGTTTGCAATTGCTTCGATTAATTGTTGTTTGTTCATATGTTTCTCCTTTCATAAATTTATTTAAGGTGTCCGCAGTTCCAATGGACATTCCTTGTACTGCTTGTTCGAATCGTAGAGAATTCCGCGCTTTATGTCAAGCCAATAATTAAAAAAGCCCAGATTTATGCAATGTTGACAAAATTATTTTTCAAAGATGAACCGCAGATGCCCGCACAGCCTTGCGTCCAGGGGTATCGCTTTGGCATAAAACCCAGTCGCCTTGAAGTCCCGTCACACGCACAGAACGAAAATGATTCGGCGTCCAAAACAACATTATCGCAACAATGCCCGCCCAAAACAGCATCTTGGTATATGCCCAGGGTTGCTTGAAACTGTCGCGATTAAATTTGTCTTTTAATAAATTTTGATACAGTGCCCACGACCATGAAAACATCAAAAGAATTGCACAGAATATAAATAGTATCGAAATAAACTTGGCAAATGGGTGAATATTTCTGGCAACCATTGACCATACACCCGCATCCGCCGGACATACATACAGTGCCTGGGCCGCGTTCTGGGCCGACAGGTGTATCTGGTCGCCCGGCATCAATGTCAAATTAAAACCAGCCATTAAAACAATGGATATCATCGCTATGATTGCAAACAGCATTGTTGGTTTCATTGATATGCACCCTTTTCTTTGAAAAACATTATATCATAAAAAACTATCTAATTGCAATTTATCAAAGTTTTATTTAAAGTTTTTTATATGAATTTCAGAAAACACAAAATCTTGGTTGGGTTGACTACTTTTTATAACCAATACCTGAAAATCTCTGTTTCGGGGTTGGCGCAGTTGAACCATGATTTTTTGTTGGTCGTTCATAACGACAATCCTGAAACAAAAATAAAAAAACGCGACATACGAAAACTGGGCTATCGCGGACCGGTACATATTATTAATACCGCATATAACAAGGGACATTTGAAATCAAGACTGGCGATTGTTGAATGGGCAAAATCAAGACACCAAATTCCGGACTGGTTCGTGTTTGTTGATGACGATGATCTTTTGGTTAATCTGGATATTCCAAGGGTCGCGAACAACAACTTTGCAATTATTCAAAACATGGCGGTTATTCGTGGTCGCCTGATTGATGTGTTGCGTGTGGTTGATAATAGCAGTGATTATACAATCGATAACGAAAATATATATGTTGTACGGCCACATGTTGGTATGGCGGGCACCTTGGTTCGCGGGGATATTATGACGAAATTTGCGTCCAAGTTGGCGGATATTATGACCGCGATTTCCGATATTGATGAATCACTGAACTTTCGTCCACCAGTTGATGCGATGATGTGGTCGGGTCTTAATATATTTGCACGACATCTGGATAATAATGCCACACCGATTTACATGGATACGGTTAACTATATCGCCGTTGATATTGACAGTGCGCCCGAAAAATACGGCATGCGGATTCAGCCCGCCAAAAATCCCGCCGCCCAGATTGCCCACGCGATTGCGCGGTATGATGCGGCATTGCGTGCGTCCCTGACCGCGGCCCCTGCGGGGCAGGAATAATCACACAAAAAATTTTCTAAAATATAAAATATATGATTGAAACACTGGGATAATGTTTATACAATACCCCCGACAATAAAGGAAT
>JAZLDK010000029.1:0-4937 GCA_045614725.1 Candidatus Enterousia sp. | reverse complement strand
CTATCGCGACAATGGCGAATTTTTATATTCCGTTCGCAGTGTTGCCGAAAACATGCCATGGGTAAACCATATCTATATCATCACCGGATTTGGCCAGGTTCCAAAATGGCTTAATACCAAGCATCCAAAAATCACAATTGTTCCACACGAACAAATTATGCCGGCGGATGCCCTGCCCACTTTTAATTCGGTTTCAATCGAAATGTGTATTCCAAACATTCCGAATTTGTCAGAACATTTTTTGATTATGAACGATGATATTTTTGTTAACAAAAAATTATCACCATCGTTTTTCTTTGACCACCACGGTAATGCGAAAACCCGTCATGTCACCCGTCACCTGCGCGGTAAAAAATTTGGCAACTGGCTGGATAACGCAAATTCTTATTTATCCACATTGCTGCTAAGCACCAAGATGATAGAAGTGTTATACGGTCGTAAATTCTATAAGTACGCCCCATCACACAGTATCGACCCATACATAAAATCTATGTGGTTAAAATGCCGCAACAACCCGATAATCAAGCCAATCATAGACAACCAAATAAACAACAAATTCCGCACAAGCACTGAATTACAACGTTGGATATTTGGGCTTTATGCCATTGCACAGGGGCGCGGAAAGATGTATCGTGCACGCCCACACAAAAGCAGTCGTAACAAATTCTTTGATGCAATATATAACTTTTTACATTGGTATAAAACAGGTCGTTCTTCCTATGCCTGTCCATGTGTCCGTGGCCACGAAAAATCTTTGCGGCGCGCAGCTATATTCTGTATTAACGATTCCAGTGATAATACACCACAAATGCTGCGTGAAAACTTTGAATACATATCAAACCGCTTTTCCACCGCATGTGAATTTGAAAAACAACCCAAAAAAAAGAACAAAAATTAAGTAAAAAAATATACATATATTCTTGAAAATTGATATTTTTGGGTATACCCTGTATCCGATTAGACTAAAAAATATGGGGCAAAGCATGAAAATTCGCAACATTGCAATTATTGCACACGTTGACCATGGAAAAACAACACTGGTTGACAACATGTTGAAACAGGCGGGAACTTTCCGCGAAAACGAACGCGTTGACGATCGCGTAATGGACAGCGGTGACATTGAACGCGAACGCGGTATTACAATTTCCGCAAAACCCACCTCTATTCAATGGGGCGAATACAAAATCAACATTGTTGACACACCGGGTCACGCGGACTTTGGTGGCGAAGTGGAACGTATATTGTCCATGGTCGATGGCGTTGTGCTTTTGGTCGACAGTGCCGAAGGTCCCCTTCCCCAAACAAAATTTGTTTTATCCAAGGCTTTGAAACTGGGATTGCGACCGATTGTTTGCATTAACAAAATTGACCGTGGCGATGCCCGCCCTGACGAAGTATTAAACGAAACATTCGATTTATTTGATAAACTGGGCGCGACCGAAGAACAACTTGATTTCCCATATTTATACTCGGTTGGTCGTGACGGATGGGCGGTTCGTGATTTGAATGACGAACGCAAGGATTTAACCCCGTTGTTTCAGTTGATTGTTGACCATGTCCCTGCACCCGATTGCAACGGCGAACGCTGTCAAATTGATGCCCCATTTACAATGTTGGCCACCACACTGGAAGCGGACCCATATGTTGGCCGTATTCTGACCGGTAAAATTGAATCTGGAACCGTTCGCGTTGGCCAGTCTGTCAAGGCAATCAATATGCGTGGCGAATTTATCGAAAATGCAAAAATTACAAAAATCATTGAACACCGCGGCGTTGAAAAGATTTCCCGCGACAGTGCATCCGCCGGCGACATTGTTGTTATTGCTGGTTTTTCCAAGGCAACCGTGTCAGACACACTTTGTGACCCATCAGTCACCACTGCGATTCCGGCCATGCCAATTGACCCACCAACCCTGACGATGACATTCTTTGTTAACACATCGCCATTGGCGGGTAAATCCGGTAAAAAATTAACTTCTCGTATGATTGGTGAACGCCTGTTCAAAGAGGCAGAAACCAACATCGCGCTGCGTGTTGAACAAAGCGAAAATAACGAGGCCTTTGAAGTATCAGGTCGCGGTGAATTACAACTGGGCATTCTGATTGAAACAATGCGCCGCGAAGGATTTGAATTATCCGTTTCCCGTCCACGCGTTGTTACGCAGACAAACGAAAACGGCGAAAAACTGGAGCCAATCGAAGATGTCGTTATCGATGTTGACGATGAATTTTCGGGTGTCGTTATCGAAAAAATGACCAAGCGCAAGGCAACAATTTCTGAAATGAAATCATCTGGCGGTGGCAAAACCCGTATTGTATTTTCCGCCCCTTCACGCGGTTTGATTGGATATTTGTCTGAATTCCGCACCGACACACGCGGCACCGGTATCATGAACCGTGTATTTGACAAATATGACACATACCGTGGCCCAATTCAGCAATATCGTCCGGGCGTATTGGTATCGATGGAAAAAGGTTCGGCCGCCACATATGCGCTGTTCAATCTGCAACCGCGCGGCACTTTGTTCATTGACCCCCAGACCGAAGTATATTCCGGTATGATTATCGGCGAACACAGCAAAGAAAACGATTTAGAGGTTAACCCAATTAAAGGCAAGGAATTAACCAACATGCGTTCGGTGACGGCGGATGAAAAGTTGTTCCTGGCACCACCGCGTCGTATTTCACTGGAAGAAGCACTGTCCTATATACTTGACGACGAATTGGTCGAGGTCACACCCGCCACAATTCGCCTGCGCAAAAAAGAATTGGACAGCAATACGCGCAAAAAACTAAAAAAACACATTGAAGAATAAATTCCATTAACACCCCTTTTGGGGTGTTTTTATTTGTTATCAAGTGATTAGTTGCAAAATGCCAATAAAACATGTACATTATATAGTATGAAAACCAAACGGTTATTTTTATTTGCGGGATATAACGCAAAAGGAATTGTTGATGATGCGCTTGTCTATTATGTGCGCGAATTAAATCGTTTTGGCGATGTTGTGCTGGTAATGGATTCGGACTGTCCGAAATCTGAATTAAAAAAATTATCCAGTCTGACATTGCATTGTACGGCCACGCGCCACGGCGAATATGATTTTGGTTCTTACAAGCGCGCATATTTATGGGCAATAAAAAACCTTAATCTTGCGGATTACGACTTTGTTTATTTGGTAAACGATTCGGTATATGGTCCTTTTTATGATTTATCGCCCTATTTCCAGAAAATGGAATCACATGGCTGTGACGGATTTGGTCTGGTCACCAAACCACACCACGAACGTGCACATATTCAGTCTTGGTTTGTCGGGTTACGGGAATCCGTATTCTTGTCCGATTGGTTTGATGCATTTATGAAAAAAATTACCAAATTACCATCCAAGGGTTCCATCACCCGCGAATATGAACAGGGATTAACCAAACAAATTTCTGCACACAACCTTTCATGGTGCTGTCTGTTCAGTGTACGCAACCGCGGCATATACAATAAAATCAAAAAACTATATCGCGCCAAAATGCCTTTTATGAAAAAGGTTGCCTTTAACCGCAATCACGGTGCATTGGGTCGCCAGATTTTATATGTACTTAACCACACATCGCCAAGCATTCGCGAAATTATTTTATCATCTGCGCGTGGCCAGTTTGGTGCCACACATGTCGATTGGTTGCTGACACGCAATCCATTTACAATCATTTATCGCAAAATCAAACACGCAACCTATAAACTTTTTGTCGAGGGAATATGAAAAAATCACACACGCAAACTAAACGCATCGCTGCAATAACAATGGCCCGCAATGACGAATTCTTTTTGTCACGCTGGATAAAGTATTATGGTGATGAAATCGGGACGGAAAACCTTTATATATACCTTGATGGCACGGACCAAACCGTACCAGAAAACGCGGGCACGGCCCATGTGACAAAATTGCCACATACCGATATGTCCCGCGCGGCCGGCGATAAATACCGCATAAACCTTATGTCCAAGTTGGCACAAAAATTACTGACCGAATACGATATAGTAATCGGATGCGATTGTGATGAATTTCTTGTTTTGGACCCTGATATTAAAATGGGTCTGGCCGAATACCTGTCCACAACCAAGATAAACACCACCCTGTCCGGACTTGGCTTGGATGTTGGCCAGCATATGAAATTGGAAAAGCCACTTGATACAACAAAATCATTTTTATCCCAACGCGGATACGCGCTGTTATCAACACGCTATACCAAACCCGTTGTAATTAACAAACCCGTCACATGGGGCAGCGGATTTCACCGTATCAAGAACCGCAATTTCCACATAGACAAAAATCTGTATTTACTGCACTTTGGTGCAATTGATATGGACATGTTGTTAACCAAGGCTGCAAACCGTGGCCCCGATTGGGTCAACCACCTTAAACGCCGTGGCAATGGGACCATTAACGAAGTGACCGGTCGCCCTGCCCGTGGTGAAAGATGGCTTCGTATTGCACGATTTATTCAAACCTATATCCGTGCGCCATATGCATGGAACAAACCAAATATGCTGGGCATAAAAATCGTGGCCAAGATTCCTGAACGATTCAAAAAAAGTGGTATTTAATCATGACACCCGATATGAAAATAGATATTGTTTATCTGTGGGTTGACGACAAAGACAAAAAATGGCGCGCCCAGAAAAACAAATGGCTGAAAATTATCAAGGGCGAAAAACCTGTTTATCAGGATGCCGCGATTGAGGCACGCTGGCGCGACAATGGCGAATTTATGTATTCCCTGCGCAGCGTGGCAAAATTTGCCCCCTGGGTAAACCATATCTATATCATCACTGGATTTGGCCAGGTGCCCAAGTGGCTTAATACCAAGCATCCAAAAATCACAATCGTTCCACACGAACAAATTATGCCGGCCGATGCACTGCCGACCTTTAATGCTACGGCGAT
>JAZLDK010000028.1:0-27665 GCA_045614725.1 Candidatus Enterousia sp. | reverse complement strand
GATGAAATCGTATTTGAATGCGACGAACCATTGGCGCAAACCTTTGCCAACAAAATCAAGACCGCCATGGAAACCGTGACTCATTTATCGGTTCCACTGGTCGCCGAATATGTAATCGGCCCCGCATGGGGGAAATAAGGAGTCATTTATTTACATAATAAAAATTCCCCACACACATGGGGGAGAATTTAATATATTCCACCACTAAAACAAAATATGAAAGTATTTTGTCATCCTGGGGCTTGCCCCCAGGGCCCAGGTCATGGGTGCTTTATTATTTGTGCGCGGGCGCGCATACCTGGATCCTGAATCAAGTTCAGGATGACAATTTTTTTCAAAAATTGTTTTTGTTATTCTTTTATCACCAACTTTGTCATCCAGCCCCCCCCTAAAACAAAACACGCAAGTGTTTTGTCATCCTGGGCTTGACCCCAGGACCCAGGTCATGGATGCTTTATTATTTGTGCGCGGGCGCGCATACCTGGATCCTGCCATCAAGTGGCAGGATGACAAAAACTTTTGCAAGTTTTTGTTTTAATAATTCACCCCACCACCAATAAAAAAAATGCGCGGAACGCGCATTTTTATAAACTTTAAGAATTAATATCCTTACTCAACCCACATCATGGCTGAACCGGTCACAGTGCCACTCGACTTGAACGGAATTTCGCCCAATTTCGCGACCCCTTTGGCCGATACACTGGCATCTGCAACACTGATTACCTTGTTAGTCACCGACACATTATCACCGGCGGTATAGACCGCGGCCTCAGCGACGGACTTTGCTTCCTTGGCGGCTTCCTGCGCAGCTTGTGCGGCGGCACCGGCGGTATTAACCATACGATTAACATATGTCACACCCGCGATACCTGAACCCGACGAAGCCGTACTGGGGGTTAAATCGGTATAGTCCGCGTGGGCGGCACCCACCAATAACCCGGGCAGCAAGGACAAAACAAAGATGTATTTCCTACACGACATAATCAATCCACATAGCACCTAGTTTAAGTGTCAGATAATCCCCTGTGATGGGATTGTGCCCACACACAACCCCATCAGATTTACATCAATTACACGATTAGCGTGCAATCTTTTCCCATACAGGAACAATACCCGCTGCACCTGTGTCATACTTCATAACTAATGTGCATTCATATTGACCATTAACACATTCTTCTGGAGCAGGGATCTTACCGTAACCAGTCAAAGCGTCCAGATCACTCAGACTATTCAAAGTGACATCTATCGCCCCAAACTTTGCTTGGATTGTACCAGATGTTGCGTTATAGTCGGTTGCTGTATCTGCCGCTGCTGCCGATGCAACTTTATTAACAACTTGGGCAGCACCAGTTGAATCAATATAAACGGCATGTGTTGTATCACCAACCGCTGTGTTTTCAGCATGTGTAACAGCCGTTGCTTTATCTTGTTTTTTAGCCAATTCGCCATTCATCTGTGCTGTTGTCGAATAGCTACCCAACTGTTCTCCAACATAGGTCTTTGTGGCCATGTCGTTAATTTCATTATCATCAACCTTGCCATCCAATGCTTGTTTGATAACACCAGATGTCGTCGCTGTACTGATAGCAGTTGAAACCTGATCAGCACTCTGATAATTCGCATCATTTGTCAATTCACCTACAGTTGTTGGTACTGGGATATTGATTGTTTTATCCGCAGCAGCATTTGCTGTAAATGTCTGAGCATCTTTATTATTAACAGTAATAGTCAAGGTATTGTCATGGATATCCGATGTTTTCGCCATACCTACGATTTCAGAATCATCAACCTTGCCATCCAATGCTTGTTTGATGACACCAGATGTCGTCGCTGTACTGATAGCAGTTGAAACATCAGAAGAAGTCTGATAACCCGCCGTATTATTCGCGTATGGTTGCAAAGCAGTTTCCAATTCACCCGTATCAACATACGCTGCTTTAACATCAGCACCCAACTTTGCATCAGTCACCGAGCCATCTGCCAATTCATCCGTACCAACAGCCCCTTTTTGAATCGTTAATTCACCACCAGCAACTTTGTTCAACTCTTCCTTGGTCGCGTATGTTGCTGTAATGACCTTACCAGACGCGTCAGCAGTCGCCTGGGCTGCGGTTGCAGTGGTTGTCACCCATGTCTGCGTTGCCATGTCCGTGACAGCAGCGGCGATATCTTCTGCAACCTTAGTTTTGGTTGCCATGTCGTTTGTAGCTGTTGTAATCGCTGCTGTAATGTTACCATCAGCTCCCAAACCAGTTGTGACTGCGCCTGCCGCGGCCTTGTCAACATATGATGTAGATGCGATATCTGCGCGTGCGGCCGATACAGCCATGATTGCCAATACTGACACTGTTGCTATTTTTTTCATTTTTTTTCCTTTTTTTGTCTTGTTTTGTTAAGTTATACATCCCTGACCAAGATTCCCCACATCCCGTCAAGGACATTGTTTAGTTTTGTTTAGAACTGTTCTTCTCCTGCTGCATTTGTTGCACGTTCGATCTGTTCCCAGTAATACGTTGCACCTTCTGCAGTTTTATCCGCGGTCAAAACATATTTACCGAATGCAGCATCGGATGCTGTCAATGATGGAATTGAAACCTTGCTTGCCAAGCCAGCTGCGATTGCACCATCCGTGGTATAACCAGCAGCGGTTGTCGCTGTTGTCGCTGTTGTCGCTGTGCCGGCAGATGTCGCATAATCAGCATTTGTCGCAGTGTCCGCACTGTCCGCGTGTGCCGCATCCAAAACCTGATCCATTGCAACCGGTTGACCATCTGAACCGATATAAACAGGTTTACCCGCTGCACCAGCCGCCTGCAACTGAGCCTGCTTACTCTTCAAGGCCAAATCAATCGCTTCACCTTCTACATAGCCCTTGGCCAAATCCGCCGTACCAGCGGTTGTTGCGGTTGTCGCACTAGTCGCTGTTGTCGCAGTGCCGGCAGATGTCGCATAATCAGCATTTGTTGCGCTGTCCGCCTTGGCCGCTTCTGCAACCTTTGTAATTGTAATCGCTTTACCATCTGCATCGGTATAGAACGCATGTGTTGCATCACCGGCATTCTTTAACTTAGCCGCATCAATAGCAGGTGTAATCGTACTAGTATAATAAGTTGTCAAAGCACCAGAAATCTGATCTGAGACAGGTGTTGTACCAACATTTGTTTTCAATGCTGCAACATCACCAACCAAACCACCGTTACCATCAGTACCACCAACGGTTTCTTTCAACTGCGTAAAATCTGCATTGGATGCTGTTTTATTATTAATCTTGTTCAAAGCTTCGATAACCGTTGTCGCTTCCAATGGCAATTGAGCTTCTTCACCGATCAATTTTTCGATATCCTCAACATCCTTTTCAATCGCCTCCAAACCAGCTTGCAAGGCCGACAAATCAATTGGATTTTTATCAGCGTCAACAAATTTACCTTCCAAGGCCTCAATATCACCTTCCAAGGCATCCCTCAGATCCTCGATACTAATTGGCTGTTGCGTTGTAGAATCATACACAGCACCCTTTAATGTCTGAACAACTGTATCCAAAGCCGTCACAACAGAAGTATCGGCCTTGGTACCCAATTGTTGGTTAACCCAACCAGTGGATGCAACATTCGCATCTGCGGCACCCATGGAAACCATTCCCAAGATACCAGCAAATATACCAGCAGTTAATTTTTTCATTTTTTGTTTTCCTTTCTTTCGTTTTTTTGTTTTTTATATCTTTCAGATTCTAGGACTACTTGGGCTCAACCGGCAATTCCAATTCTACCCATTCATAGTTATTACCTTTCACCGTCAGAACACAGATTCCACTGCCCCCAGAACACGCAACACTTGGCACCGGAATCTTGCCATCCAATGCGGTCGACACGTCTGTCACATCCTGGGACAATGCATCAACCGTACCAAGCAACCCATCCGTGGTTTCAGTACCCAGAACCATGTCTTTTAAACCACTCACATCCTGGTTTAATTGACCCAAATTCTCGCTAGTTAACGCACCATCGGCCTTGGCCTTGATTTCGTTAAGCGCACCGACGATTGTCTTGGCCTCGGTCTTCAAACCATCAAGCGAAACCGCCTCCTCGACCGCGCCAACACGCAAATCCAAACCACTTACATCCGGAATCGCTTCCGAAACGGCCTGCAATTCTTCCTTGGTCGCAAAACCCGAAACATCTGGAATAACTTTTTCATTAATCTGCTTTTCCAGATTTTCTAATTCCGCCGCCATATCATCCAACGCACCCTGCGTTGAAACAGCAACCAAATCAACCCATGCACCCTGGGCATCTTTGTACTGAACATAGCCGGTCTCTTCATTATAGCGCATTTCAACATTGCCACCCATCTGACCAGACAAATCTTTTTTAACATGTTCCACCAATGACGGCACATTTAGTTCAAACGAGAACTTATCACCACCGGCCGAACCAGTCGTCTTGATAAAGTTAGAATTGTCACCAGACGCCGCCGCCTTAAAATCATTGTGGATGTTTTCAATCTTTTGTTGCAATTGTTCAACAACAAGCTGCAAATCATCAACATTGCCCGCCAATTCACCACCGGCCTCGCCCTTGGATATGGTCGAACCACCAACGGAAACGGCACCGCCCAAATATTTACCAATCGACAAACGCGGTGTCGCCGCAGAACGTGTCGACGAAGCCGAAGTCACAGTTGATTTCACCGAACCCAAATTCGCCGCCGTATTGCGCACAGCACTGGCACGAACCGACTTAGCCGCGGATGCCCCAGATGTCTTGGCCGCGGATGCACTGGACACGCCAGTATATGTTCCCGCGCCACCCAACGAGCGCACCGCCGGCGCACCAAACGCCGGGCTAAATGTCGCGGTACACAGTCCGCACACCAACGACAATAATGATATTTTGATTTGTTTTTTCATGACTCTCTTCCTGATATGTATTTTATCATTTTTTGCGAATCGGGTCAACCCCTTTTACACCACAGAAATCCGGCGTTTTTTAAAATTCGTAACGAATACCCAAAGAAATAGAATTATCCAAAACTAACCCAATTTCGTTTGTGAATTCAAATTCTGGATCACCAATTCCAAACTCACGGAAATCGCGCGTATGTTCGGTTCCACCAAATGCTGCCAAACGATAACGCAAATCCAATGTCAGGTTGTAATCCAAATCATATGTCCAACCCAACATAATTGCACCCATTGGCGACACAGCACGTTCACTGCCGTCACCAGAAACAAAATTCACTGCATTCAATTCAGTCTTAGGCAATGCAATACCCAGACCCGCACCAACATACAAACCATTTGTAAAATCATAATAACCATTTGCCAAAACATATGGTACAGTCAACTTAAACTCTACACCTCCATCTTCATCTTCAAACTGACCAATCAAGCCTGCTTCTACTTCGGCGCGCCAAAAATAATCAAATGTATAACCGGCAAAAAACGAACCACCAAATACGGATTCAAACGAATATTTATCACTGCTATATTCATTAACAGAACCACCATAATTCGTTGAATATTCATTTTCCCAATTCAGGAAACTTAATTCTGCACGACCACCGATATACCAACCGGTTTTTTCTTTGTCGTTATAGTTATAGGTGACATTATAACCGCCATCCTGTGTGCGCGACAAATAACTTGGTGCCGCAACTGCAGGTGTGGTCAAAGCGGCCAAAACAGCCAATGATACGATTTTTTTCATGGTAAACTCCCTTCTTTTTCTTAGGAACAGTATACCACAAATCGTCCCCCAATCCAAACGCAAAAAAATCAGCTGTTGACACCATAAATATTTTTTTGTTAAACTTGCCAAAAAGAGATATCTGAAAGGAAAAATTATCATGAAAAAACTGTTGCTTACATTGACTTTATTCACATTGGCCGCATGCAGTGGCGTTCCATCTAATATCGAAGGTCGCCAGGCTTACTTTGCATTTGACTCGGCCGATATATCCAAGGACGCAAAACGCGAACTAAAGAAACAGGCCCTGTACCTTAAGAAAAATCAGGATGTTGACGTCATTATCCAGGGTCGTTGTGATGAACGTGGCACCGTTGAATACAACTTGGCATTGGGTGCGTTGCGTGCCGGAAATGCCGCACATGTAATCATTCACGAAGGCATCGAACCGGAACGCGTAAAAACAATTTCTTATGGCAAGGAAAACCCAATCTATCCCGGAACCGGCGAAGAAGTTTGGGCAAAAAATCGTAATTCTACAACGGTTGTAAAATAATCAAATTTAATCCGCCAATGGCGGATTTTTATTTGACCATAAAATCTTTTTTTATTATATTCAAAAACATGGAAGAAAAGACAGCTATATCATTTGCAAATGTTGCCGCACAGTACGATAACGGCCCCGAAATCCTGACTGATGTTTCTTTTAATATCAGCGGGGGCGGGTTTTATTTTCTGTCGGGTGCATCGGGCGCGGGTAAAACAACACTACTGCGCCTAATTTATCAATTACACAAACCTGCACGCGGCCAGATTAAATTATTCGGCAAAATTACCAACGACATGACACGTGACGAAATTACAAAAATCCGTCAAAAAATGGCCATCGTGTTTCAGGAATATTCACTGCTGTCACACCTGACGGTGTTTGATAATGTCGCCCTGCCCCTGCGCGTGCGCGGCCTGCCCGAGGATAAGATAAAAAAACTTGTGGCCAAGGTACTGGATTGGGTCGGACTGGGCAAATACGCGAACACAAATCCAAAATCTTTGTCCGGCGGCCAGCAACAGCGCGTATCGGTTGCCCGCGCCATTATTGTTCAGCCATCTATATTACTGGCGGACGAACCAACAGGAAATCTGGACGATGAAAATGCATCGCGCCTTATGGAACTTTTTATCCAGATGAACAAAATGTTTGGTACGACAATTATTCTGGCCACGCACAGCAAGAAAATAATGGACACATACAAATTCCCCGTTATTCGGGTTGAAAATCATCGTGTGACCTTTTCTGGCACCACCAATCAGCCCAAGTCCGAAACAACAAAAGTATGGCGTGGTCCAAAACCCCAGAATTACTTCTCGGAATTATCAAAACAATTTGACGACATCGGAAACGCATAATGAAGAAAACAACCGTATTTTCATTGGTTCATGACCAGTCTATATTTATGACCATAATAATGGGCCTGTTGACATTTTTGTCTGTACTGGCACTGGGGGTTGCGCTGTCAATTGGCACGGGGGTAATGCGTTGGAATGCCCAGTGGGAATTGTTCGCCACGGTTCAGGTTTCAAATCCGGACAATATCCAGGCTACTAAGAAAATCCTGAACGCGAACGCCGACAAAATCGAATCCATTAATGAAATCAGCCAGAAACAGATGCAGGATTTAATGGCACCATGGGTTTCTGGTGGTGGCGTGCTTAAAAACTACCTGCCCCAAATGTGGGAGGTTAAGTTCAAAACCAAATCAGACCTTGAAACCGTGGGCAAGGACCTGTCCAAAAACGGCCGCTTTTTAACACATGCTTCCGCCCTTAGGACCAGCACATCCGCCGGATGGAAAATGATTCTTATTGCGGGTTTTGTATTAATGCTGACATTGGCCGCAATCGGGGTTTGCATATCATACATTGCACGCAATACTGCCATGCTGCACAAGCGCGAACTGGAAATCCTGAACCAAATCGGCGCATCCGACAACTTTGTTGCGCGCCAAATGCAAATCATCGTCACCAGAATATCCATTATCGCATGCGGCGCGGGATTTTTGGTTGCCGCGCCCGTATTACTGCTGATTATTTCTGCGGCACACAGTGCGCGTGTCGGCCTGATGGCAATGCTGGGCATATCGGTGGGCGGCTGGATGACACTGGTGGCATTACCGATCGCAATTATCATCTTTTCAATATGGGTGACCAAGAAAACAACACTTAATATATTAAAAAACAGTTAATGAAGAATTTAGTCATTCCTTTTTTATTGCTTGGCGCGTTTTTATTTGGCGGAATGCTGTTTAAGTTTTCCACCCCGCGCACCTGTGATGAAATCCTGCCAAATGACAGCATTTTTGTCCTGACCGGTGACCAGCGCAGAATCCCATTCGCCATGAAACAGGTAAACAAACACCCAAACTCAAGCCTTTATATCATCGGCGCGGGCGCACCATCGCCATCCGACTTGACACGACCTGCAACAATTGAAACGGGGTCCAGGTCCACATATCAAAACGCACTGGCGATAAAAAATATCGTCACAGATAAAAACCTTAGTCGTATTGTAATCATCACGACCGAAGACCACATGCCACGCGCACGATATCTGATTAAACAGGAACTGCCCAATACATATATAATAACATGTCCGGCGACCTTGCACGGCATGCCCGTCGCAAAAAGACTTGAACGGTGGGCCATAGAATATGTAAAATACATTGTCACATTGTTCGGAATCAAAGAAGGATAACCAAAAGGAAAGAAGCAAATGATAAGAACTATTATATTCAAAATTGCATTACCTATTTATTTTGCATTATGGATGCCATTACTGTTGATTGGCTTGGTATCTAAAAGACTGTCTCGTTTTTTGGTATTTACCGATGCCGCGGGCGTTTTGGTACTGGCGCGCCTAATTTGCGGAATTAAATACCAGGTTCACTATCCCAAATCAGACGATGCCGACATACCACAATTACCAAACGGTAATCTGCGCGAAGACGGCAAGGCCATCATCGCATCTAAACATATGTCAATCATAGAAATCGCCGTTATATCCAGAGTTGTGCCAAACTCGTTTTTTATCATGAAGCGTCAATTACTTTGGATACCAATATACGGATGGGCATTCTGGCGCTGTGGTATGCTGGGGGTAAATCGCGCACGCGGTAAAACCAACATGGCAAAACTGGCCAGCGATGTGGAAAAACGCGTACTGGACGGATACACATTGGTCATATTCCCCGAAGGCACACGCGCCAAACCAGGCGAACACATCCCATTAAAGCGCGGATTATTGTTGCTGGCATACAAATTAAAACTGCCTATTTTACCGGTTGGCACGGATGCAGGCCTTTATTGGCCAAAACATGGCCGCATGCATTCCGGAACGGCGAATGTATATTTTGAACCATTATTGCCATCGAACGCATCGTTGGACGAAATATCCGAGGCCATAAATCGCCACAGCGCATAAAGCCACTTTATCCCCCACCAACGGGGGATTTTTTGTTTTTTGCCACCACTAACTATCCGTCTTCGCTGCGCTACGCCAAGACTGACCTTCCCCGCTACGCGGTACTCCTCTAACGGAGGCGAACTTACACTAACCACTAATTAGAATGAGTTAGATAAAAACAAATCGGGCATCGTAGTGTACTTAACGCTACATGAGACACCCATTACCCAACCCCTTGCCTGTCAAAAAAATAAATTAGAATGATTTAGATAAAAACAAATCGGGCATGGTAGTGTACTTAACGCTACACGAGATGCCCGATTTGTTTTTAGATGAATTATTATAATTTATTTTTGGCACCATGGGACACGCTTACCAGCCCCCTTATAAACACGCGCCAACTTCTCTTTTATCAAAATCTTACCAACACTGCGCCCATCGGACAAAGATACATTGGCATCAATACGCCCCAGATATTTATCATCTTTGACATCATCCAGTTCCACAACAGAACCAATTGGCAACAATTGTGCCAACCTTGTCTTGGCGCGCTTGGCAGCATCGGTCTCAGATTTACAGCGCCCATTCATTTCGGGTGTATCAATCCCCAATATACGAACCGATGTACGTACCTTGATATCATCATCCATTAAAACATTGGCGTAAAAAGTATCGCCATCTACAATATAGGTAACCGTGGCCGGAACGGCACGCGCAGCCGCACCCCCGACATATAACGCCAGAATAAAAGCGTAAAACTTATTCACCTAAACCTTCCTGTTGATACAGTTTACGACAATTTTCATATGCGCGCAAGGTCTCTTAACGAATCAGTCGCAACGAATTTTTTACTTGCAAAAAATAAAAAAAGCGAATCGCTAAACACAAAACCAACAAATCACACAAACAATGTAATGTCGTATTTTCAACGGGTTAACACTCAAAAACAACATAATTCTTTAACGACTTGTTTTTCGAAAAATATGTTATATACTAAAAAGTATCAAGGACACGAGATTCCCCCAATACACAATCCCGTTGTCTTGTTTTGTTAGAATTAAACCCGCCTTTTGGCGGGTTTCATATTACGGTAATTTTGGCGACCATGTTGGTTCAAGTCCGTTTATACCATCGGGCAATTCGATATCATATATATTCTGACCGGTGATATCAACACTGCGAATATGACTGATACGACCAATATCGTCCAAATCCTTTTCTGTTTCATAATAAACAATTCTGCGTGACCCAGGCGCCCAGGATGGCGCCTCCATAAACCAGCCACCCGCCAAAATCTTTTCATTGCGCCCCTGGGGATTCATAATACCAACATAGAATGTATCATCCGCAATCTTGGTAAAGGCAATAAATTGACCATCGGGCGACCAGGCCGGCGTTGCATAACGGCCAGAACCATATGTAATACGCTTTTCTTCACCCGTTTCCAAATCCAACACATGAATCTGTTGACGGCCCGAACGATCCGAATTAAACGCCATTTTTTTGCCATCAGGCGAATACGAAGGACTGGTATTAATAGAATTACCAAATGTCAATTGACGCAGAACCTGATTATTCAGGTCATATTCATAGATATGCGTAATACCATTTTTCACCAAAGACAACGCCACACGCATCCCATCGGGCGAAAAGCGCGGTGCAAAATTCATGCCCCCAAATTGCCCAAGGCGACGCTGTTGCCCCGTATCCAAATCCAACGACCACACCATTGGGTCATCATTATAATACGACAGGAACACAATGGTCTGCATATTCGGCGAAAAGTGCGGCGACATTACAAAGGTATCCGCATCAGACAAATAGCGCATACCATAACCATCCTGATCCATAATCGCCATACGCTTTACACGCTTGTCAACCGGTCCCGTTTCCGCAATAAATACTATTTGCGTATCGAAATATCCAACCTCGCCGGTTAAGCGTTCATATATAGCATCCGCCATAATATGCGCCAAACGCCGCACAGATTTACGCGTTGCAACCAACGATTGAGCCTCTATCTGTTCACGGCCATTTACATCCCACACATAAAATTCCAACTTATATTGATTATTTGATTGGCCATAAAGTTTTGCCTGGACCAAGACCTGGGCCTTAATAGCCTGCCAAGACTTAAAGTTCGGCATATCATTCATTTTAACATGTTCAATAAACGCATCATGATTTACGATATGAAACAACCCTGTCCGTTTCAGGTCGGCTTCGACCACTGAACGAATTTGATCTGCATCTTTTTGCGATGCGCCATCTGCGACTTCGAACCGCTGGACCGCAATTGAAATCGGTTCGGCCCCACCCGCAACAATATCAACCTTTAATTCCGCACGCGCCGGCACAATCAACCCCACGCACAAAGCACACAGCATTAAAATCTTTTTCAGCATGATAAATCCTTTCCATATATACGCCAATTTTATATACACAAAATATAAAAATCAAATTTAATTCGCCACCATACACCCGTCCCCACAATCGCCATCACAAAGATAAATACACATGTAAATATATTTGTATTGACAACTGTATTTACAATGGTATATTACATTGTAAAGACTTAGGTATTGCAGCCTGTATAGGAGATTGTAAATATGCCAAATGTTATGCAACAACTGTTCATTATGAACATAGAAAGCCTGCTGAAAGAATACGCCGCGTACAAGGCGTTTAATAAATCGGACTGCGTTATCAACATGCGAATTCCGCGCCCTATATTGGACAAGATAAAAGAACTGGCCGATGCACAACACGTACCCTATCAATCACTGATATCATCGGTGTTATTCTCGCTGGCCAATATCGAAGATAAAAAATAACATCACCAATAAAAAACCGCCACTGGCGGACAACGGACAAAGAAAAAAAATGCGCCATTGGCGCATTTTTTATTTACACATCTTTTGTCATTCCAAAACGAGTCAAGTCACACTCAAAACTGCCACCTTCACCGGCCGCCGACAACAAGAAATTAACCAAAAGACCAATAGTAAACAACAAGGCAAAACCGACGAACATACCGATGCCCTTTGTTTTAATATCTTTCATTTCAACCTTACCAGCAGAAATAAAATCCCACGCCCATGCCGCAATAATAAATGCCGCACCAATAAAGGCCAAATTACGAATCCATCCAAAAACATAACCCAGACGATCAACAAGATTACAAAAAGCATCGTTCTGCTTGGCAGCCAATGCAGGTCCACTGACCATCATGCCAATCAGCGCAAAATTAAACTTATTCACCAGTTTTTTCATACAAAAACCCCTTTTCTTTTTTACAATTATATCATTATAAAAAAACTATTTCAAGACAATACATTAACACAAATCAATAAAAAAATCCAGAAAATCATTAAATTTTTCTGGATTTTAGTACATTTATGTAAATTATTTTACCAACACATATTTTGCGCCCGAACATTTGTTGCAACCACACGCCTTTTTGGCGGCCGGCACAATTATCTTGCGATCGTGGCGTGATGGCTGGCCCATATTATCCGCATTATACAAATCACGGCACATTGTGTTGCGATAAACAACCTTTTTATCCGCATCCAGCGAACGAATTTCATTTGAAAAATGGCGACCGCGTTCCGCAGAATAAAACACACAATCTTCGCCATCTTGGGTATATCTTACACCACCCTTGTAATAATCATAGTATGTGCAGCCGGACAAAATTGCCAAACCGACAACAGAAAACAAAATTTTTTTCATTGCATTGCCTTTTTATTAGGTTCTCTGCCGGCTCCCCCATAACTTGGGATAATTGTTGCACAAATATACGCGCTGTCAAGCAGCCTTTTTATAAAAAAATCCAAAACCGGGCCACAAATTATGCTATAATCAAACAAAAGGAAAAAAGACATGAAATATTCTGAACTTGGTTTGGTAAACACACAACAAATGTTTTTAGATGCCATTCATCGCAACTATGCGGTGCCCGCATTTAATATATACAATATGGAAACACTGCACGCGGTTTTATCCGCCGCACGCGCCACACACAGCCCTGTTATCTTGGCGGTTTCTGAATCCGCGTTAAATTATATGGGCACGGACATGCTGATTGGCATGATACGCGGCGCAAACATTAAGCCAAGCGAACAAATCGCCCTGCACCTTGACCATGGGGGCAGCGTTGATGCATGCCAACACGCAATCGAACATGGCTTTTCATCGGTTATGATTGACGCCAGTAAATTACCATTCGAACAAAACATCGACACATGCCGCGCGGTTGTGGACATTGCACACAAACACAATGTATCCGTCGAAGGCGAACTGGGCATATTGTCAGGCATAGAAGACGAAAACACACAATCCGAATTTTCTTCATATACCAATCCGACCGATGTGGAAAAATTCGTCGCCGCAACAAACATAGACTCGTTGGCCATCGCAATCGGCACCAGTCACGGCGCGTACAAACGCAAAAGCGAAAACGAACAATTGCGGTTCGATATTCTGGATGCGGTTGCGCAACGTCTGCCTGAATTTCCATTGGTATTACACGGTGCATCCAGCATTCCACAGCACCTGGTTCAAACCATAAACGAATTCGGTGGCAAAATGTCCAACGCACGTGGTATTGACACAACGCAACTGCGCACCGCCACACGCAAAAATGTGTGCAAAATAAATGTGGACAGCGATTTACGCCTTGCCATGACGGCCGCCATTCGTCAGTCACTGACCGACAAACCCGAAAACTTTAACCCACGCGAATATCTGGGTGCGGCACAAAGGTTAATGACCGAAACCTGTATCGAAGAAATAAAAAACATCATGGGCAGTGATAACAAACTATAAAAATCCCCCAACCGGGGATTTTTTTTATAATACCCCGTCACTTACCCCCCTTGCCTGTTGTAAAAATAAATCAGAATGATTTAGATAAAAATAAATCGGGCATCGTAGTGTACAGACGCTACATGAGATGCCCGATTTGTTTTTAGATGAATTATTATAATTTATTTTGCACGTTCGACGTATTCAAGGGTTTCAGTATTTACCACAATCTTTTCACCCTGTTCAATAAACAAAGGCACCTGAACACGAACACCGTTGTCAAGAATAGCAGGCTTGCCACCACTGGATGATACGGTTTGCCCTTTCAGCGCGGGTTCTGTTTCTTCGACAACTGCAACAACCGTCTTGGGCAACGATATTGACACAGGCTGACCTTCGACAAAGTTCGCTTTGACGGTCATTTCCGGCGCCAAGAACTTCATCATTTCACCCAAGGAATCAACCGGCATTGTAAACTGTTCATAATCAGACAGGTTCATAAAGAACGCATCACTGCCATCCGCATACAGATACTGACAATCAATATCTTCGACCATCAATTTTTCAACTTTGTCTTCTGCGCGCCAGCGGTCGCCACCCTTGTTCCCAGAATCAATATCACGCAGGTCCGCCTGAACAAACGCACCGCCCTTGCCCGGTTTAACCTTGGTAATAGATGTGACAGAATAACGTTTACCATTATGCGCGATAACCCAACCCACACGCATATCATTTGCAATATAAGATGCCATTTTTTACCCCTTTAAAATTTTAACTTTTCTGATTATAAAAATCCCACACACGAACGCAAGTATTATTGTGCATTGCGCATATGGTTCCAATATCTGTCGATACTGTCCATAATCAATTTATCCGCAGTCTCGCGATCCGCCCAGCCCAAAATCTTGGACCAAGACCCCGCCTGCAAATCCTTGTAGTGCTGGAAAAAGTACTCTATTTTCGAACGCAAAATTTCCGGCAACTGTTCAACAAACTCTGTATTTTCATAGTAAGGATCGATTTTATCCCGTGGCACACAGATGATTTTTTCATCACCACCGGCCTGATCCTCCATCAACAAAGCACCGATTGGGCGTACCTCAATCAAAACACCTGGGCGCAGTGGCGCATTACACACAACCACACAATCCAGCGGGTCGCCATCATCACCCAACGTTCCCGGAAAATAGCCATAGTTCGCAGGATACGCCATCGGTGCGTGTAAAATTCTGTCCACTTTCAGCAAACCGGATTCCTTGTCAATTTCATACTTAACATGTCCATTTTCAGGAATCTCGATAATCGCATTCATTTTTTTAGGCGGCATTGTACCCGCCGAAACTTTTTCCAAATTCATATCTATACCTTTATCAATTGACGCAGATTTTAACACAAAAAATCCCAATTGCAATTTTTTAACCTAGGCAAAAGACACCCCACCATCGTCCAGCGCACTGGCATCACGCAACACAAACTTCATACCGAATCGTTCACGGCCTTGCTTTTTACTAATCAGTTCACGCAATTCCTCTTGGGCTTTTTCCATTTTTTCCGCAACAAGATATTTTTTATCCACCGGCTTGTATTCAACCACAATCGGATTACCGCCCGCCGCGGGCGCGCCCAGCTTCATCCCCCGTCCAAACGACAATAACTTGCCAACAATCGCCTTGGCAACGACGGTTTTTTCCACCGTTTTATCAACAATTCCACTTTGATATATTGCCGTCACGATATTTTGCCAATCTTGCGCACTAAGGCGTTTCGCAGGCTGAATCACATTTCCTTCATCGTCTTTGACTTCCTTTTGATATTCCATAATATCGGACAACGCTGTCAATCCGCGCTGTACCCCATCGATATAGGCCGTATCAAGATTAAATGCCCCCGCCACATTATCAACATTCTTAATCACGCGCACCAATACATCACCAACCGGCTGGCCATTACTGATACCAGTGGCCAATTCATACAACAAATGCCCCAGCATCATTTTATCTTTCTTGTTCGGCGCCTTGTTCATCTGGGCACCCGTATCAAAGATACCAATCACAACATCACGGAACGAATCGTTATAGAAATTCTGCTGGCCCATGTGCCGGTCTGTATCCCATTGCACACCAGAAAGCAACAAACACAATTCAAGTGTCACATATGCCACGGCCAATTCATGCTTGTCCTGTTCCGTCCATGTATCGGATGTCAAGCTTTTCCCTGCGGCTTCATCCATAATCTTGTACGCGTTTTCGCCGTTTGCGGCGCTGCCATATGACAACCAGGTTGCAACATCCGGACTGTATTTTGTCCCGTCCACATCGACGGTAATTCTTTCATATTGCTTTTTGGCCCGTTTATATTTTTGGAAGTCCTGTTCAATATCCAATTCCGACATCGAAGATTCACGCGCCTGATTCACAATATTTTTCAATGGCTTGTACTTAGAATCCGCCTTAACCAAATCATCGATTGTTCGCGATATCATATCCAGACCAGATTCCGTCAAATCATGCGCATACGGGCGCATCACGGACAGAACACATTCCCGTCCCTTGTACACAACGCGCACCGTCACATAGAACGAACCCGCGCCCAAAATTTCACTAACATGACTGATATTTTCCATAACCGATTTTGGCAAGGACTGCTCTATCATTTGAAACAGTTCGTCGCGCGTTGGAATATTTGCCTTGTCCCGCAACTGTGCCAATTCAACACGAATATCCGAATCCAATTGTGGCAAATAAGACAACAACTGACCAAACTTGATAAACGCGGATCCCTTGGCCTGAAGAAACATGCGCAACCCCTGACCCACCATTTGTCCACCGGTTGTTTTGACATTTTCATCACGTTGTCCGGCCGATGCCAACGCCGCCAAAATCAAGTTTCGTTCATAATCCTGCAAATTTTTATAAACATTGGTTATCACCAATTTTGCATCTTTATAGTATTCTGATTTTTTATCAAAATACATATCAAGAATCAGATTTAATTTTTGCTCGTCGCTTTGACTGTACGAATTTAGCAACCGATTCATTATATACGCACGCGCGGGTAAATCCGCACTCCAAAATGCCTGATGCAGAATTGTTAATTGTTCTTTGTTCAGATATTGCGTATAAGATTCTTTACTGTATTCATGATTTTTTAGTATTATTTGCGTCACATCATCCATAGATTTATCTGACAATTTTTTAGCCAAGAAATTAATACACGCAACCGCATCTTCTGGCTTATTGGCCAGAACACCGAATGCGGCCTCGGCACCGCGAATTGTATAGTCATACTTTTCAACCTGTTCGCCCGAGATACTTTCTTCGGCGACACGCCCCAGCATTTCGGCCGCACGCGCCTGGGCAACTACCTTGTTGGACAGCGCATTAGCGATGCTTTTCTTAATCGCCCGCGAAAATGCCGGTTTATGCGTTGACGGATTTTCCTTGGCCATATCTTGGACAAACAAATTCAAATCATTCAAATATTTTTCCGTACCATTATCCAGCCCCAATCTGGCCGCCCAATGTGCTGCATAAAAATCTATTAATTTATTGCGTTCATTTGCAAATTCAAAATCCTTGATTTCATACGCCGCTTCACCAAATACAGAATTCGGCATTTTTGCCAGAAAGTTATGCGCATAATTAACCGCTTCTTCATCATTAGCCGGCCGCAAAACAATTTCATCAACAATGTTTTTTATCACTTTATTCTGATTGGCAAATTGTTCGGAAAACAAATTATTATATTTAAAGAATTCATAAAACCGAATCTTATCATGCAACCCCAATGTCACAAAATCATCCCAAGCAATATATCGGGCCAACACATCATTCAAAGCAACATATTTACCCGCTTCTACCTTTGACACATTGTCCAAGACCGCGACGATATTCGCGCGCCCACCCTGGCGCAGGTAATCCGCCCACACAAACATGGCAAATCCTGACACATATTGCGTCCCCCGCCACCAACGTAATTTTCCTAATACTGCAACCAAATCCGATTCATTTGAAATTTTATCATGGCCAATCAATTGCCGAACGGCATTTTTTATCAAAACCGAATCTTCATTATATTCAAAATTTTCTGCAATCGCGCCCAAGAAATACGCCCGCATAGTATCAAACAATTTGGTATTATTGGACATCTTTATCAATGACATTTTTTGATACTGGCGCTGTTGTCGCACAAAATATTCTTCCTTGCTATTAACATGCCAACGCATATAATGCAAATCCTGCAACAATCCGATTGCATACCATTGTTTTTTATCATCTTCAACCTGTTGATTAAGGTACGATGCAAACCTGTACTGCGCTTCACGCATTTTGGAATAGCATTCATAATCATAATTAGCACTTACAATCATTCTTATCATTAAATCCAGTTCGGACGAATTGGTCGAATCCTTGACCACCAGTTGTTCATTTCGGCCGGACTTAGTACCAAAATATCTGTACCACTTAGAATTTAAAATCTGTTGATATAATTCATATAAATCGTCTTTAAAAAATTCACTTTTAATCGATTGCAGACTATTCAGATTATCTGTAAATTCATCACCTGTTTTTTTTACTTTTCTAAAATAATCATAAAACACTTCATCTGAAATCAGACCAGCATGATAATCAGCCATAATATTATAATAATCATTAACCCTTTCTACTCCTTTTTTTAAGGAATCAAAATATGCTTTATCACGCTCGTATTCCTTGCTATTTTTTGCACGTTCGTTTGCACGACGTGCTTCTTCGCCAAACATTGTCACAATATCTTTTTCAAGGAAATAATCCTCCTCGTCATATATTGGTTTGGAATAATGAGCCCCAGACAGAGCATTCCCACCAAGGTATGTAAGTGCCAGACTAACATCCAAATCATTATAACGTTGCAACTTTACCCACGGGAAAGGTTTACCAATATTATCCTGCCCCAGCGGATTCAATGAAGGGTATGGATTATCTGATATGCCATCAAGTGACTCGAAATACATAACGGTCCAGGCAAGCTTATTTATTTCCTTGGCCCAGAATATGGCTTGCTCTTTATCCTCGTAATTTTGTATAAAACCTTCGATATTTTTTCGTTGCTGTGCAAACGGTCCAAATTCTTGTAATTTGGCCATTATTAAAATATCATGGGCGTACCCCTTGTGCCCAAACTTTTCATGGGCCAGCAAAAAGAGTTTCTGTAATGCCAGCGTCTCTTCCTCTGTCTTGTCTTTAAAGAATCCATAGCGCTGATATCGGCTAACAAATTCGCTCACACGAACATTCCATCCACCCTTATCTGCGTACGATAAATTACCTGACTCGATTTCTTCTATCATCAGGTTCACAAAATCCAACCGATTTATTTTTTTGATATCCAGCGTACCAAAATGCGCCAACAACAAGCGTTCAACATATGTATAAAAAGGTTCTTTATCTTCTATTTTTTTTACATCTTTTTGAAATTTACGCCATGTGGCACTTGAATATTTATCAACCTTAAGTTCCGGGAAATCCCCACGTTCCGATGCAATTTTGGTTAAATACGCCTTAACATCCTCGGCACGCGCAAATGGCGTACCATGCACATCCAAAGAAACCCCAGTCGCACGAAAATCACCCATAATTTTCTTCTGCATTTCCAGAACATATCGTGGGTTATATCCGGCATTCATCATCAAATCAACCGAATAAATATCGGACCATCTTTCCTGAACAATTGTATTGCGCCCGCGAATATACTGCGCCCACAAATAGTGCCCACATTCATGCGCAATTATCGCCGCCAGTTCTTCTTCTGTATCCAGCGCAGCAATCGCCGCATCCGAAACGGCAATAACATTTTTACCATTAAGCGTTTTGTCTTTCTCGATAAAAAACGCATTTGGATGCCGGTCATGAAAAACAGTAAAATAAAAATCCCCCGAATTAATTTCAGTATCACGGAACAGTTTTTCAAAAACTGTGCGCAACTTGGCGCCCACAACCCTGTGCATTTCCGTATCTGGGTCATAAAATTTCAAAGCTTCAAAATCATACTGAATTAAAATATCCTGCGCCATAACAAACACCCTGTATTATCAGAATGAATTATACCAAAAAACAGTCCCAAATTAAAGCATTATAAAACCCGCCAGTTGGCGGGTTTTATTCGGTTTTACATTCTCATCGGCATTAATACGAATAATGCATCTGTATCCTTGTCCGTTGATTTTATAATTGTTGGCGACAAAGGATCCTGCATTTCCATCTGGAACTTTTCACCTTCGACTTGCCCCGCCACATCCAACAAGAATTTTACATTAAACACAACCGTGAACGAACTGTCCCCATTGTATTCGATATCCAATTCCTGGGTTGCGGTACCTGCATCAGGACTTGACGCATTAACAACCAATTTATTCATACTGAAAGTCAACTGAACTGATTTTGTTTTATCGACACTGGCAACAGAAACCAAGTCAACAGCATTCACAAATGATTTTCTGTCCAAAATGGCAATCTTGTCATTACCCTTTGGAATAACAACGCGATAGTTTGGATACTGTGCATCAACCAATTTGCTGGTCAATGTCGCCGCCCCAACCGTAAAGCGTGCCTTGGTATCACTAAGTTCAACCATAACATCATCAACATTGGCATCTTCCAGCAATTTTGACAATTCACCAATCACACGACGTGGCAAGATAACCGCTGGCATTTCCGCACTGCCCGCCGGTGCCGGCATCGCGCACAACGCCATACGCTGCGCATCCGTCGCAACCGCCGTTAACTTTGCAGAACCGCTGTCATCTGCGATATGGAAATAAATCCCCCCCAAATGATAACGCACATCATCCGTTGGAATCGCAAATTTTGTCTGATTAATCAAGTGCGCCAAATCACCAGTTGTCATCTGGAATTTAGTGGTCAAATTACTGCCCGCCATTGCTGGAAAATTTTCCGCCGGCAAGGTTGGCAAATGGAACACCGCACGACCACTGGACACAACCAATTGATCGCCCGATTGTTTGAAACTGATTTCAGCATCATCTGGCAATTTGCGAACAATATCATACAGCATTTGAACCGGCACGGTCACTTTGCCCCCCAAGGTGATATCCGCCGCCACATGTTCGACCAATTCCAAGTCCACATTGGTCGCAGACAAAACCAAATCATCCGCAACTTCTATTTTTACATTCATCAATATCGGCAAAGTCGCACGCTTTTCAACGATGGACTGCATATGTCCCAGCGCACGGATTAAAACCTGACGAAATACCGAAAATTCCATAATACGCTCCTGTTTCCTTTATATAATATGTGTAAGTCCTACACTCTGTCACCCCAACTTTACCAAAAAACACCGATTCGGTGCAAGACCAAAAGCACAGAAAACAAATTCACAAAAAACTTAATTTATTACGGAATCAATCAAATCCCCAACGGGGCTTTCCATCCATTCTGGATCACCATACAAAACCGGTGCACCACGTTCCATCGCGGTACGACACGGCTTATCATCCGCCAGCCAATTTTCCAACAAATCGCCTGCAATCAGCCCCACGCCCGCCCCGGCCACCAAACTAAGCCCACCCGTAAACGGTGCCAACAGCAAACCTATACCAGTGGCCGACGCGACCTTGCCTGCAACTGCGGCACCACTTATTTTTATATCGGGTTCCGCCAAACTGCCCGTCAACTCAATTGAATTCACTACATTTCCTGTCAGCGATAATTTTAACCCCCGAACCGGTACAGTCGTCAACGACAGGCGCATCTGTTCCTGTCCCAAATCAAGACTTCCCGCCAAGCGGATATTAATGGCATTTGTTTCAACTGCAAAACCATTCTGGGTTTCAAAGCGCCCATCACGCAACTTGGCATTAAACGCCATACACGAAACCTTAATCTGGTCATATTTCTTTTCGGAACGGAACAAATCCTGCACACTGTGGCGCAGCGATGTCAAAAAATCCGTCCCATACATATATGCCACCAATGCCGAATGCGCATACCCCGACGCGACCGAATAAACCTGAACTGGTCCTGTCACTGTGCTCATTAACTCGGACAAGTTGCGCCCGTTTGCCTCGACATACAAGTCGATATTAACCGGCAACTCTGACAAGAAATCTGTTTTATGCACCTGATTTAATATTTCGCCAACAACGATTTCCTGACCACGCCCCCCTATTTTGGCATAAATCCGCCCATCCTCCTCAACAGACACCGGTCCTGCCAATTTTATTTGACCATCACCAATATTTGTTTGCACAACCAGTCGCCCCGCCCCATCTTTCAGTTTCAACGAAACATTTGTTTTCTGCAAATCCATATCACGATAGACAACAAAACTATCCAGCGCCACATGCAAATCAAGATTTTTATCACGCAATTTATCCCCAAACAAAGGCACATCTTTGAAAACATTTAATTCCCTGTTTGGGCGAATCCATTGTCCATCATAGTCCCCTGGGAACAACTTTACCAACGACACATATTTTGATTCCAGATTTAACTTTATATTTGGCACACCCGACCAATCATATTCGCCTGAAAAATCAAACTCGGTATTTCTTAAATAAATCGAAGATTTTCGCAGGCTCAACTTTTTATGATTCAATCCCCCCGCCACATTCAGCGACACTGACGGCATACCCGACCAATCCACGCCAAGTATTTTACCAAACGCCCCTGGCTTTGCGATATCACCCTTGATAACAAAATCGATGGGCAAACGACTGGTTCCTTCCAGCGCAACATTTGCAATCAGTGCATTTCCACCCGTTGATATTGCGACACGCACCGGATAAATTTTTCTTTCCACATTGTATTCAGATAACGACACAATAAACGGGAACACATCTTCTTCGGCCTTGACCCAACCAGAATATTCGCGTTCATTTTTTAGGTTTTTGCTTCTGACACTAAATCCCGCCAACGAATAATAATCGTCCAGAATATGCGCCGTCAGGTTCTTAACCTCTATCCTGCCAAACCCCAGGTTTTTCACAGGATACAAAGATTTTATTTCCTGCGCCTTGTCGGTCGCCGTTTTATTTGTCGCCATCATTGATCGAATCGAATATTCGCCATTTGAATTTTTTTCCACGCATATATTCGCATCATATATTTTTACATTTTGAATTGTCGGCCTGTCACGAAACAAAGATACCAGGTTCAATGTCACATCGACTTTTTCCGCACTAAAAGCATATTTATGTTTGGCCCATTCGGCATTAGCAATCCGCACCTGATTCAATTCCACGCGTGGTCGCAATGAAAACCGCCATGACACCGCACCATCAATTTCCACATTCATCCCCGTTGCATCACGCAGCAATCCAACCAAATTCCCGCGCAATGTTTCAAGATTCACGCTGCTTAACGCCACAACGATTGCCACCACCAACCCCACGAAAAACAGGGTCAATATTCGCATAATCGGAAAAAAGATACTTTTTCTTACCCTCATGGCAATTTAAATTCTAAAAACTTCATTATCGGCAACATGAATTCCGGCACCTGGGCACGGAAAGTCATCATCTTGCCTGTTGCAGGATGGCGCAAAATTAACTTATAGGCAAACAAAAACAGGTTATTAGTTTCCAACACAGATTTCAACACCCCGTCCAACTTTTTTTCGCGACCATACAAATCATCACCGACAATCGGCGCATTCAAAGAATACGCACTATGCAGACGCAACTGATGCGTACGCCCTGTTTTTGGCGAAAACAGAACCCAAGACACACATCCGGCCGCACTGCCAAGAACCCTGTACTCGGTAATTGCGCGCTGGGGCCGCTGTCCCGTCCCATTATTAACCCGGGCATCATTATCAAACACCTGTCCCTTAATCATATAATTATCGATAACACCTGATTTCGGGCTAACTTCGCCATTTAACAATGCTATATAGTCTTTGTGTGCAACACGCGATTGAAACTCATCCGCCAGAACCTGTGCCGCCTTTTGATTCTTGGCCACGACCAGCACACCACTTGTTTCCTTATCCAACCGATGCACCAACGATATTTTATCATACGGAAATAACGCGGCCGCCATTTTATCAATCGACTTTCGGATACCGGTTCCGCCCTGCACCGCCAAACCCGCCGGCTTGTTAAAGACAACAATATCATCATCGCTATGAATAATACATTTCCGCAATTCTTCCAAATCCGCCAATGAAAAAACATTTCCACTTTCGGTCTTTTTCTGCGCCACCGCATAGTTTGAAATTGTTGGCGGCACGCGCACCGCGTCACCCGCATTCAAGATTTCCTGACCACGCACACGACGTGAATTTACGCGTATCTGGCCACCACGACAAAGTTTATAAAACTCGCGCTGGGGCATGGATGGGAAATGCCGCAAGAACCAGCGCAACAAACGCGTTCCATCTTCTACTTTGGAAACTGTGATAATTTCTGCCATATACTTACCCCCGCGGACAAAAATCGCGGTTATTCACCATAAACAATCTGGACTGTATTCTGACCGGCGGCACTGGTACATGTACCTGTTGCGCCACCCTCTTTACCGGCGGACAACTGATAGCCAACCGAATCGGACCAGGCCTTGGTCAACAATGCCTCGCAGTCATTTTTAGTCAACCCATTAATCGTCACGATAAATTGACGCGCATTTGATGGGTCAACCGCCAATTCATATGTCCCGCCATAGGGATTCTTGTTCGACATACCGATTGCGCCAAAAATCGTAGCACTGTTCATATTCGAAAAATCATCATATTCGCCATGCAAATTACGAACCATCGTCACCATCTGGACAACTTCGTCATTAACCGTGGTCAGTTTCTGGGTACGCATCGCAGTCGAAATCATACCAATTGCCCCAACGGTAATAACACCCATAATTGCCAGTACGCCCAGCATTTCAATCATCGAACGACCTGATTCTTGTTTCATAGCATAACCTCTATTTGATATTTTATATTTATTATTCTATCATAAATCTTATGAATATTCAATTTTCTGATTTAATTGCCAACGCCCCACACGCCCCAGGTGTCTATAAAATGTACGACATGGACGGCAACCTGTTATACGTGGGCAAGGCCAAGAATTTATCCAATCGCCTGCGGCAATATTTGGACATATCAAAACTTGAATTACACAAACAGGTCATGCGCACATTGGTATCACGCGTTGAATGGGAAATTGTCGCCACCGAATCAGATGCCCTGCTTCGCGAACAGGAACTGATTAAGACCCAAAAACCCAAATATAACATCATGCTGACCGACGGTAAAATGTACCCTATGTTGGCATTAACAAATTCTGAATATCCACGCCTGTTAAAATTCCGTGGCAAAATATCACAGCGTCGCGATGTATATGGCCCATACCCCAGTGTCAGCGCCCTTAACGAAACAATTAAAACCCTACAAAAGGTATGCAACCTGCGTACATGTACCGACACATTTATGCGCAATCGTACGCGTCCTTGCCTGCTGCATCAAATCGGTCGTTGCAGTGCGCCATGTTGCATCCCGCAACACGAAAAATACGCAGAAAGCGTGCGTACAGCGCGAAAAATATTAACCGGCGACAGCGAACCAATTATCGCAACTCTGACCAAAGAAATGCAGAAATTATCCGACAACATGGACTTTGAATCGGCCGCAATCATCCGCGATAAAATCGCGGCATTAACACACACTTCAACCCGCGGCAGGCCACAAAACAATGCGTACAGCGCGATTTCAGACTGGGATAAAAATGTATCAGATTTGGAAAAATGGCTTAACATAAAAATTGATTTGGTTGGTGTTTTTGACAACTCGCACTTGTTTGGAAAACAGCCTGTTGGCGCAATGATAACCTTTGACCATAACGGTTTTGAAAAGTCTGGATATCGTCATTTTAAACTAGTGGACAAATCCCGCGCCGGCAATGACATTGCGATGATGGCAGAATTCGTCCAACGCGCAACCGAACGTGGGCCAAAATTAAGTCTTATTATCGTTGACGGGGGTCCCGCACAATGGAACATTGCAAATAAGCACGCAAACGGGATACCGGTAATGGGTGTCACCAAGGGCGAAGTTCGCGATGGCGACGAACACTTTATATTGCCTGATGGCTCGGTATATCGCGACCTGCCCAAGGACAGTCCTTTGTTTTTGATGTTGCGCGCCGTTCGTGACGAAGCGCACAGGTTTGTTATCACATATCATCGCAATGTCCGTGCGAAACAGATGACCGCATCCGTACTGGACGAAATCGACGGCATCGGCCCCGCGCGCAAGCACGCACTGCTGCAACATTTCGGCAATGTGCGCGCCATAATGGACGCGGATATTAATTCGCTAAAACGGGTCCCAGGTCTGGGCAAAAATGCCGCCGAAAAAATATATGCCCATTTTCATTCATAAGTGATATAATCAACATATACAAAAGGAGAAAACATGAAATTTTTTGTTAATTTTTTATCAGCCTTTCGCATTGCGGCCGCTTTTGCGATTATTCCAACCATGATGTTTGGTCTATATTGGACAACATTTATATTATATGTTCTGGCGGCTTTGTCCGATTTCTTTGATGGATATCTGGCCCGCAAATACAACGTATGTTCCAAACTTGGTGGCGTAATGGACCACATTGGCGACAAATTATTGGTTGTGAACACATTAATCATGTTAACAATTATGATGCCGGTATGGTTTGTGGTTATTCCAATTATCCTGATGATTGCGCGCGAACTTTACATATCGGGATTGCGTGAATTCCTGGGCACCCAGAAAATAGAAATGCCCGTACCCAAGGCACGCTTTTCCATGGGCAAAGTAAAAACTACACTGCAAATGGTATCGATTGCGGCATTTTTGTTGATATTTGCAATCAGCACATTAATCACCCCGACAACAGAAAGCCGCACATTAATGATGTTAATATTTGCTCTGCCACAAATTGGCATATGGGGTCTGTGGTTATCATTGGTGGCCAGTCTTTGGTCAGCGGCCCAATACACCAAGACATTTCTTAGCCATTTGAAAAAGATAAAATAAAAACGCGCTATACGCATAAAAACCGCCATATGGCGGTTTTTTATTTTTGTTTTGTCTGCATGTTTATACCAGAATTTTGTTTGATTTCCTGTATACACTTATAGTGTTCTTTGGCTTCTCTGGCCTTGGTCATACTGCACCCGGCAGTACAGCAAAATATCGCCCCACATATAATGGCAATATTAACCGCATCAAGCGCCAAAGTACGCAACCATAACTTTCTTTCCAATTCCTTCTTTTTTGCTTCCCATCTGCTCTGCTTCATAACACACCTACCTTTTATTTTGCTTTATTATATTATACATGTACAACGTATCTTTATTTTTTGTTGTATCACATTCCACCTTTGGCTGGGATTTCTCTACCCTAACCTCTTCCTTTTTAAAGCATTTATTAAATACCCACTGTCCGCAAAATGCGATACCAACCGACAACAAAATAACTGTGCCCATCAATTGTAATTGCATTTTTGTATCATTTGTTGGTTCCATACCAAATCCTATTTTTGTTTTTCCAAATTACGTTGCGATATATTTTTCATCAAGAACTTGTGCTTCATATTGATAATAATAGTATCGCCCGGTTTAACCCTGTCCACACCTTGGAACTTAAATTCGTCTATTTTTCCATTCGGTTGCATCGCGTAAACGCGTTTTTTATCCTTTGCCTTGCCCAGCACATACAAAGTATCCCCCGTATTT
>JAZLDK010000027.1:0-6072 GCA_045614725.1 Candidatus Enterousia sp. | reverse complement strand
GACCGGGATGGTGAACGGGGACATCGCGGATGTCCTCCGGGGCCAGGGTGTCCCCCGCTGGATTCACATTTGGGCGGATGCCGCCGAACCGAAATCCATTGCGGAAATCGGGGCCGCATCCGGGTGCAATGTCCTCCCGTGCGACAAGTCCGCCCCGGTCCGTTCGGATCGCCTCAAATTTCAACTGTTGTGGATGCAAGGTTGGTCCATCCATGTGACGAAACGGTCGTTGAACCTCATCCGCGAATTGCGGAATTACACATGGGCCAAAGACCGCGACGGGAAATTGACCGACCGCCCCGTGGATGTGTTCAACCATGCGTTGGATGCGATGCGTTACGCCCTGTTTTCGGAATTGGCCGGGAACGAGGGTGCCGGGCGATATGTTATTGGATTCAAACACCATCGAAGATGAAAAACGGATTTATTGACAATTACCGCGATTTGCCCATTGGGAAATATGAGGAAATCGTCCGCCTGTGCCAACAGGACATGACAGATGTGGACCGCCGTGTGGCCATCGTGGCGATCCTGTCCGGATTGACGGAGGACGAGGTTTTGAACCTCCCGTTGGCCGAATTCAGCGATTTCTCCGCCCGGTCCCGGTTCATCGAACGGGAATGCCCGGAAAACCTCATCCCCGGCGTTGCCCGGTCGTACCCGATCGGCGGTTTCGTGTTGATCCCAACCACCGACATCCGCAAGATAACCACGGCACAATACATTGATTTCCAAACCTTTTCACAGGACCGCGAAAACAAGACCGTGGAACTGTTGTCGTGCCTGTTGGTCCCCCGCGGGTGCGATTACAACGACGGGTATGACATCATGGATGTACAACAGGCGATCCGGGATGAAATGTCCGTGGCGGAATGCCTGGCGTTGCTCGCTTTTTTTTTCAAGCAATGGCTCATATCAATTCGCAATATCCTGTACTCTTCGGGACGGAGGATGGCACGGGGAGTGAGGAGCCGGGAGGCGAGGACGGAATTGATGATGAAAATACAGGACCTTCTGGATTCGTTTCCCGTTGGGGATGGTACGCCCATGTAGATGGCGTATCGGAAACGATGCGTGTTTCATGGGACGATGTTTTCCAAATGCCCGCATTGGAATATTTGAACATGATTTGTTATCGGCATGACAAGGCGGAGGAGGAACGGCGGCAAATCGAAAAATGGAAAAAACGGAACTGATATGGCGGACGAACTGATGGCGTTTCCCGAAACGGAGGCCGTACTGAAACAATTGGCGGAGGAATTCCGGTCCGGGTACATCAAAAATTTGGTCAAGGACGGGCGGTTCACCTATTACGGGCGTGACCGCCTTGTGGACACGATCACGGCGAATGTGACCGTGGACGGGAAATCGTTCACGGCATCATTGCGAATGAACCATTATTGGGAATACTTGGAACACGGGACGGGACCGGGCCGTGGCCGTGCGAAATATTGGCCGTATCTGCCCGCGATTTCCCGGTGGGTGGAGATCAAACCCGTGATCCCGCGACCGGATGCGAACGGGCGGATTCCAACCCCGAAACAGTTGGCGTTCCTCATTTCCCGGAAAATCCACGACCAGGGAACAAAGGGAACCCACGATTTCCAAAAGACAAGCGATGAAATCATCCCGGCGTATTACGAACGCATCCAAGATGCATTGACGAACGACATTGGGCGGTACCTGTACACGGTGTTCCGCCTGTAACTGTGGGCCTTCGATTACGCGGAGGCCCTTTTTGATATTTCACCGAAAAACAACACAACAACATGGCCATTCCCATTTGGAAAGACAAATTTGTGTCCCTGGGTTCCGTTGCGTCGCAGTATTTCCGCATCCGTGTGAACAACACGACCATTTACCAGGGCAAGGCGGTCCGGGCGGCATCGTCCGGAACCTTGTACATTCGAATCAACGACATTTGTGCCGATTATATGTCGCAGATCGTCCCGATTTATCCGCAATCTTCCGCACGGGGTGGGGCGTTCCCAATGTCGTTCACCGTCCAAAAATCGTCCAACGGATCGTCATGGACAACGGTGGACACGGTGGATTTCAACGACGATTGGTCTTACCAGGACGGGTTCGATCCCTCGTCCGCCGGGATGTCGTTCCCGATCACGCCGTGGATTGACCTCCGGCAAAAGGTCGTGCAAACCCGGTATGCATCCTCGGGCGTGACCGCCACGGCCCGGTACGGTTCCACAACCAGGTCCATTTCCTTGAATGTGATCACAAGCACGGATTTCTCCGCGTTTTACAACGCCGTTGCCGCCGCGGGTGCGGGCCGTCTGGAATTCAGTTGCCCGACATACGCCACCTACAATTCCAAAACCCTCACGGGATTGACGATGGGCGGCGTTACCTACAAGGTCACGAAACTATGCCCGGAATACGCCCTGTATTACAAAAATCCGTTCGGCGGGTACGATCACATTTTGATGCTCGGAAAATGCATCCGCGGTCGTTCCGGTGTCCGTGACCAATTCGTGGCGGATTACAACAACGCCCAACGGCAACGGGAAACATGGACATTCCAAAACGAAGTCACGGAACGGTACACCCTAAACACCGGGTTCATGTCCAACGAGGAATCCGAACGGATGCCGTATTTATTGGACTCCCCGGATGTGTATTTGGTCAATTTGAACGCCGCCACGGTGTACATCCCCGTGACGATCGCCACGGATGCATACCAGGTCCGGAAATTCACCCGCGGTGACGGCATGGTGAATTACACATTTGAGGTGGCCGTTTCACAAAACGAGTATAAGCGATGAGGAACAAGGTACAACTGTACATCGAGGGCCAGCGGGAGGACCTGGACAACGGTTCGTTCCTGTTGCTGAATTACACGGCGGAGGACCTTTCCAATCCCACCGTGGTGAAAAATTCGTTTTCCCGTCAAATCACATTGAAGGGCACCCCGGCCAATGACGAGATTTTCGGCCACATATACCGGAATGACCGCGTGACGGTGTACGGATCGCCGTATGTCGGGCCGAATTTCGATCCCACCCGCAAGACGGCGTTCACCATTTACAACGAAATGGGGGAAATCCTGGAATCGGGATATTTGAAATTGGACGAAATCACCATCACCCGGAAACGCCGCGAATACAAGGTAACCCTGTTCGGGGGCCTGGGTTCGTTCCTGTACGGACTGACATACGACGGGGCGGGGAACAAACGGTCCCTTGCGGATTTGGATTTCCGCGAAACCCTGGATTCCACGATTGACCGGGACGCCGTTTCCGACGCATGGGCCAGGATCGGCGGGGACACCACCAAACCCGCCAAATGGGGAATCATCAATTTCGCCCCGTGTTACAACGGCAAACCCGTGAAACCGTTCGACGCGAACAAATGTTTTGTCCATGCGGAAACGGCGGGCCTCCCGGCGAAAGACGGCGATTATACCGCGAACGGCGGTTTTTCCATCGTCACCCTGGATTCGGATGTCATGGAACAGGAGGCGAAGGATTACCGTTCGTATTTGCAACGGCCCGTGATCAAAATGTCCGCGATTATCAACGCCATTTGTCAGTCCGCGAACAACGGCGGATGGTCCGTGCAATTGGACCCCTCTTTTTTCGTGAACACCAACCCGTTTTGGAACGACACCTGGATCACCTTGCCGATGTTGAACGAATTGAACATTGACACATCCGGGACCAGCGGGGACGATAATTTCAACGGGGGAACACACACGATCCCCGGAGGCGGGAACCTGTCCAAATATTACAATGTTTGGATGGATTTTGCGATGGTCGGCTCCGGCGGTTCCACCGATTATGTCCTGTATTGCGAGGACGATTGGGCCGCGGGGATGCAAGGGGACGATACCCCCGGCTTTTATCAAAATTACATCGAATGGGAAGTGATCGCCTACGATTCCAACGATGCGGTCGTGGATTCGTTCCGGTGGCGGGCATCAACGCAACAAACCCCCGCGGACCAGGTACAAATGGACGAGATATTCGACTACATTTCCGGCGGGTATTATTTCGTGAAAGACGGACAGGCGTGGAAACCAAACATTTCCATCCAAGGTTACGGCATCGCCAAAGTGAAGGTGACGCAATCCATCAAAGGCCTGGCGTGGGGCCACCTCCGGGGCGGGATTGATCCGAACCTCATGTGGCCGTCGGGTTCGTATGATTACCAAGACGGGGAATATTTCGATTGTTACGCGGAACTGCAAGGCAGTTACATCAAATGGGATGCAATTGATTCCGCCACGGTCCGCACGGGTGCGACCATCACAAAGGCGGTCCTTTTGTCCGGCGATCACACCCCGGCGGATTATCTCCTGTCGTATTGCAAGATGTTTGGTTTGCAGATGATTTGCCACAAGGATTCCAAGACCGTGGAAATCATTACCCGTCCGTCCCTGTACAACGGCGGAACGGTGGACATCAACGGACGGATTGACCGTGGCCGCGGAATCAGCAAACGCCCGTTCGCGTTCGATGCCCGTTGGTACCTGTTCGATGCCCCGGCGGCGGGCGAATATGCGGATTATTACGCATCGAAATACGGCGTGTTCGGCCAATACCGTGTCAATACGGGGTACGAATTCGATGCGGACGAAAAACGCATGACGGACGGGATCATGTTCCGGGGCGGGTGCGAGGTCCTGGAAGCATCCAAAAACTATTGCGACATCATGGTGGCCGGGAATCCGGTTCCGTCGGTGTTCCTGGGTGGCGGGAAATTCACCTTGTACAAGGGTAACGAAACGAAGGATTTCCCCCTCCCGTTTTATTCGTCCATCACGCGGACATGGTTGAACCCGTCCCACCCCATGCACGACGATATGCCAAAATTACAGGTCCACGGGGCGGACAACGCACACCAGAACGGGCGGGACACCCTGTTGTTTTTCGCGGGGATGAAAACCCCCGTTTCCGGCCATGTCACCCTGTCCGACGATACGCGGGTGATGTTGTCGTTGAACGGGAACACGCCGTGTTGGATGCCGGGTTATTGCGATTATGACGGATCGTGGAAATTGTCCTCGATCCCGTCGTTTTCGCGGTATGTCCGGGGCGGTTCAACGATCAATCTGCAATTGGATTGGGGGGACCCGGTGGAACTGCAAATCCCCGGCGTGACGATCGGGGCGGATTCCAACATTTTCGCCGGGTATTGGGCCGGGTACATCGCCGATCGGTACGACGATGATTCCGCGGTCGTGACGGCCTGGGTGGACCTCCGGGGGATGAAGGTGGACGAATCCCTGTTGCGTCAATTCTATGCATTCGACGGGGCGTTGTGGGCGTTGAACCGGATCATTGATCATTCCTTCACGACATTCGGCCCGACGAAATGCGAATTTGTCAAGGTACAGGATAAAACGAATTATACATCATAACGAACTATGGCTGATCAGCAAGTTGATGTCAAGATTTTGACGGTGGATGCCGTCACGAACTTGAACGAACTCAAAAAGGCAATCCACGACACCAAAGAGGAATTGTCCAAACAGGAATTGGGTTCGGAGAAATACCGGGAATTGCTCGGTGAACTGATCAAGGAACAGAACCTCATGCGGGGTGCCATGAACGGCACCACCGCGGACATGGAAACCTTGAAAAAGGCCACGGACGGAACCACGGTCAGTTACAACGGCATGGTCAATTCAATGGCCAATGCGAAACGGGAATTGCGGAACCTGGATTTGTCCACAAAGGCCGGGCGGGACCGTTACGCCGAACTTTCGAAGGAGATAAAAAACACTAATGATGCCCTTAAAAAATTGGACGAAGACCAAGGATCGTATGTCCGAAATGTGGGCAATTATACATCCGGGTTGAAAAACCTGGGTGATGTGCTGAAAAATAGCATTCCCACATTGGGGAATGTGGCAAAGGGCATTGACGGTGTGGACAAGTCCGTCAAACTGTTGGGCCAGCAACCGTTGTTCGGCATCATTGGCCTGTTGGCCCCGTTGCTCGCCAAAATCGCGGAGGAAATCAAGGCGGACGATTCCGCGATGGCCTCCGTGAAAAAGGGCATGGAGGCGTGGAAACCCATCACGGATTTTTTCGCCGGGATTCTGGACAAAAT
>JAZLDK010000026.1:0-1198 GCA_045614725.1 Candidatus Enterousia sp. | reverse complement strand
GAGATTGAAAGTTTCATATTATTTATGTTACACTCAACTTATCAAGGAGGGTGTATGCACGAGTACGTTTTTAAAATGAAAAAAGGTGATATTGAAATCGAATTAAAATCCGAAAAATCCACGATTTACATTTACGATATCGAAGTGTTTTCCGACGATTGGATTGTTGTATTCCGAAACCCGGATTCCAAACATCATATCGTGATCCATAACGATGTTCATCGTTTACGGGCATTTTTGGACCAACCGGATATTATCATCGGCGGTTTCAATAATAAACATTACGATAATTATGTGTTATTAACAATGTTGCTTGGTGGTACGAATGACGATGTGAAACGATGCAACGATTTCATCATCGGTGGCAATAACGGATGGGAATTCCCATACGTACAATATCAAAAATTACCGGTAAAAACGTTCGATTTGAAAGACGATTTACCGCGTGAATTATCGTTGAAGGCCATCGAAGGAAATATGAATTTACCAATCGTTGAATCATCCGTCCCATTCGATATTAACCGTAAATTGACGGATGCCGAATTGGACGAAGTAATTCGATATTGTAAATACGACGTTGATTCCACCATCAAATTGTATTGGGCGCGGAAGGATGATTATCTGGATGCAAAAATCATGGTTGGTGAAATGTACGGATTAAAATCCGACGATGCGGTCGGTTTAACCAATGCGAAATTATCCGCGCGTGTATTGGATGCGAAATCCGTTGCACGTAACGACGAACGTGATTATGTGGTTCCGGATAATATCGATGTTGAATTAATTCCGCAAATTGTAATGGATTTTTTCATGCAAATCCGCGATAAATCCATTCCGGATACGAAATTATTTGGCGATGGTAAAGGTGCCAAAGGATTAACATTGAAATTGTGGTTGAAAACCAAATATGGCAAATGTCCGGTCACCTATGCATGGGGCGGCGTTCACGGCGCGAAACCATGTGTGACGGTTGAAGAAACCGAAAACCGTGTAATCATCAACCAAGACGTTGCGAGTCTGTATCCGAACAGCATGATTAATTTCGGATATTGTTCACGGTCGATGGCGGATCCGAAAGCATACGAAAAATTGGTTCATAAACGTTTGGATTACAAACGCAACGGTCAAAAACGCGAAGCAAGCGCGTTGAAATTGGTTGTAAACACCGTATATGGCGCGATGTTAAACAAACATAATG
>JAZLDK010000025.1:0-2356 GCA_045614725.1 Candidatus Enterousia sp. | reverse complement strand
GATTGAATTTCCGTTCCCTAGTGGTTCGGGGTTGCATGTTGGCCATATGTTGCCATATACGGGCATGGATGTAATGGCGCGCTTTCGTCGCAAGCGTGGGTATGATGTATTGTTCCCTATTGGATATGATTCCATGGGTATCTCATCTGAAAATTATGCGACCAAGATTGGTAAACACCCCAGTGAATCTGTGGCGGAATTGATTAAGATTTTTGAACGTGATATTTCGATTATGGGGCTGTCTTTTGACCCAGAATCCAAGGTCGCGACATCGGATCCTGAATTTATTAAGTGGACCCAGTGGATGTTTATCCAGTTCTTTAAGGCGGGCTTGGCGTATAAGTCCGAATTGCCAATGAATTGGTGTCCGGCGTGTAAAACGAACCTGACCAATGAAGAGTTGGAAGATGGTTGTTGTGAACGCTGTCATGGGCCGGTTGAAAAGAAAATGAAGTTGCAGTGGAATCTGGCAATTACCAAGTACGCGGACAGATTGATTGATGATTTGGTGCATGTTGACTATCCAGAACGCGTAAAAACCGAACAGATTAACTGGATTGGGCGTTCGTATGGCGCGGATGTGGACTTTATGGTTGGCGAAGATAAAATGACCGTTTATACCACCCGCGTTGATACCATATTTGGCGTGACATTCTGTGTGATTGCACCGGAACACGCGTTGGTAAAAAAATGGCTGGATGCGGGCAAGATTAAAAATGTTGATGAAGTTAATCAATATATAGCCGCTGCACGTGCGAAATCCGAATTTGAACGCACCGATGTAACCAAAGATAAAACAGGTGTCCGTTTGGATGGCGTGATGGCCAAGAATCCGTTTAATGGTCGTGAAATTCCGGTCTTTATTTCTGATTATGTTTTGGCGGATTATGGATTTGGCGCGATTATGGCGGTGCCTGCGCATGATGGCCGTGACTGGGATTTTGCCAAGAAATTCGGCCTTGAAATCATTCCAGTATTGGCGGGCGGTGAACCGGACAAGGTATGGGAAGGCGACGGCGCGCACATTAATTCCGAATTCTTGAATGGTATGGGCAAAGAAGAAGCCATTGCCGCGGCCATTAAATATGGTACGGAACATGGCTTTGCGCGCGGAACCAAAAAGTACAAGTTAAAAGATTGGGGTTTTTCGCGCCAGATGTATTGGGGCGAACCTATCCCATTGGTGTATTGTGATAAGTGTGGTTGGGTGCCTGTGCCGGAATCTGAACTGCCATTGTTGCAGCCGTATATGTCCGACTATAAGCCGACCGATGATGGCGAAGGCCCATTGGCACGCGCGACCGAATGGGTGAATACGACATGCCCGCATTGCGGTGGCGCGGCACGGCGCGAAACGGATACGATGCCACAGTGGGCGGGGTCTTCGTGGTACTTTATGCGGTATCTTGATTCCAAGAACAATGATGCGTTCGCATCGCGTGCCCAGTTGGATAAATGGATGCCTGTCGATCATTATAATGGCGGTATGGAACATACCACACGCCATTTGCTGTATTCAAGATTCTGGTACAAGGCTTTGGCGGATTTGGGTTTTGTTCCGGGTATTGAGCCGTATAAAAAACGCACCAGCAATGGTCTGATTATGGCGGCGGATGGTTCCAAGATGTCTAAATCGCGTGGAAACACGGTGCCCAGTTCGGATGTTGTCGCGCGCAGTGGCGCAGATGCATGCAGATTGACTATTTTGTATCTGGGGCCATGGGAACAAAGCGCAAACTGGTCCGAGGATACATTGCGCGGGGTTGAGCGCTTTTTGAAACGCGTTGAAAATCTGTTCGATAACCTGACGGACGAGGTTCCAACCGCGGCACAGGAACGTCTGATGCATAAATTAATTGCGGATGTGACCGAACGTATTGAAAATATGAAATTTAATACGGCAATTTCCGCGATGATGGAATATATCAACGCGTTTTCGGGCAAAATGCCACGCGCAGCATATGCGGTCTTGATGCAAGTCTTGAATCCGTTCTCGCCACATTTGACCGAAGAAATGTGGGAAAAGATGGGCAATGACGAAATGCTGGTTCTGTCCCAGTGGCCGACATTTGATGCATCGAAATTGGTCGAAACGGAAATGACCATGGTTGTATCCATCAATGGTAAACGCGCGGCCGAATTTGTTGTGCCGGCGGATGCCGATGAAGCAACGGTTGTGTCCGCGGCCAAGGTCGCCGCAGGCGCAAAACTGGATGGGGCAACGATAATCAAGACAATTGTAGTGCCCAAGAAGTTAGTAAACTTTGTGAAGAAATAAAAAAATCCGCCAATTGGCGGATTTTTATTTTTGTTTCATAAGCATTTCTGCTTGTTTATTAGCGGTTAAATTTTGATG
>JAZLDK010000024.1:0-2077 GCA_045614725.1 Candidatus Enterousia sp. | reverse complement strand
TGCGTCCCATCCGGGTCGCGCGAAATGTAGGCTTCAACTTTTGTTTCCATTGATAATATCTTCTATTGATTCGCGCGTCATAATACAATAGTGCCAATAACGTCTTTTGGTATCCCAATATTTTACGACAAAAAAGTCTTTGCCGTTGTCATTAAATCGGTGTACAATGTAATTGCATCGGCCCTTCCTTACAAATATCCCATCTTTAAACATCAGAACAAAGTATTATCCGGGTTCATCAACTTTGCGTTCAAGGCATCCAATTCGCGTTCCATACGCCTTGATGTATCCAACGCGTCTTTCGCTTTAAGCCGGAACCACCTGTTTTGATTGTGGCGCAACGTAGCGACGAACCGGATGTATTCGGCGGCTTGTTCGGGCGTTATTTCGCCCAAATTTTCGATTTTAGGCAATTTGATTTCTTCCATGAGTAATTTATCCATTTTTTGGTTGGTTGCCCTGTACGGCCTTTATTTTGCGTTTTCCGGCCGTCTTGGTCTTTTTAACCTTTTCTGTTTCCTGTTTCGGAATCCGAATCCGTGATGTCTTGCCCGGATTGCTGCACCAAAAGAATGTGCCGGTTCCGGCCTTGTAAAAAAATTCACATTGTCGGCACTTGGCCGAATCCCTTTCAATCCCTTTGCCGAACGGACAATTGCCGCCCAACGTTGTAAATACTTTCGTCAACATATCGTGTTACTTGTAGCGTTGCTATACCTGTTTGATGGAAAATAACACGCATAATGGGTTATTGTATCATTTGTTATTTCCCAATCGTTTGTCGAATCAAAATTTAACGTGTTTAATCTGCGTTCCGAAAATCGTTGTTTCCCTTTTTCAAAACTTACTTTGTACCGAAAAACCAATTGGCCGCGTCGTTTCAATATCCGGCCATATATGTATTTTTCGCGTTGTGTTCCATCCGAACACGTATGCCAAAACAAAAAACAAATCCAATCCCCAACACATACACGTCGGCCGTTTTTGTCGTTATACTTTGTTTTTTCCTTTTCCATATCAAAACAATTTATTGTATTCACGTTCCGGCAAATTGGCCTTTACCCATGTCGGTTCGTTTACCAACGCCCAACGGCCAAAGTGCATTATCAACAGGGCATCGGCATTCCATAACGTAACCCTCACGCCCGGATACAATTGTGCGGCGTGTTCTTGATACCGGCGTTTTCGGTCTGCCTTTTCTTCATGTTCGCCCCGGACGCGCAATTTCAATTTCGTCTGCCATGTCAACGGATGTGTTAGGACATACGGAATCCCGGCCGTTTCGATAATGGCTTTCAAGTGTTCGAAATTTGCCATCATTTTTTGGATACGGTACAACTTTCCCATGTTCGCGCCGGTTCCGTCCGACATGACATCGTCCGGGCGTACTGATAGTTTTTCCAAAAATACAATCGGATGGTATGTATCCGCGTAATACTGAAAGAAATCACGCAAATCCGAAATGTCTTTCGGCATCTTTACGACCTTGACGTTTTGGCCCGGAATGAATACGGCAATGCCGCCGCCAAAACCGGGGTCAACCCCAACAACAACATTGACTTTCAATTTATTTTCCATCATTCAAATTTGACATAATCCGACAATTCTTTCCCGTCTGCAACCAGGGCGGAAAACGTTTCTTTAATCAATCGCACACGGGCCAATTCATACGCCCCGCGAATCACTTCGTACGCTTCGGTTCCCGCGCTTTCGACACGGCGCACATCGCAATAAAATCCCTTGTTTGAATACATATCAATCGTCCGTGCAAGCATCGTTTTCTTTTCTTCGTCCGTTGATTCAATTTCCGGGGCCAAACCAGCATCCGACAGAATGTTGTAATATAGCATTTCGGCAATCGGGGATATACGCGGCAACACGCCGTTTTCCTTGTAGTATTCGAACGCGTTGACACAATCACGTTTCGTTGCATTCGACAATTCGACGGCTTGCGCCGGATTGATTTTCGGTTTCATGTCACGCGGCATTGCGTCGTTGGCCTTGACCAAGACGGCATCCCGTCGGCCCTTGTAAGCATTCAGAACCTTGCAAATGTATTCAACGCCGAAATTCTGAT
>JAZLDK010000023.1:0-34812 GCA_045614725.1 Candidatus Enterousia sp. | reverse complement strand
GTATCGAAACATCCCCAGAAGATATCGCTGGTATGAACGCGGCCCAGGGTGTTATCACTGCTCGTGGCGGTATGACATCACACGCGGCGGTTGTGGCCCGTGGTATGGGTACACCATGCGTATCTGGTTCGCCTGATATTAAAATTGATTATGAATCCAAGACATTAAAAACAACATCTGGTGTTGTTATCAACGAAGGTGATTGGGTTTCTATTGACGGTGCCAAGGGTCAGATTATCGAAGGCAAAATCCCAACAGTATCTGTTGAATTGACGGGCAACTTTGGTACTTTGATGGAATGGGTTGACCAAATCAAAACTTTGACGGTAAAAGCAAACGCAGAAACACCAAAAGATGCGAAACAGGCGCGTGACTTTGGTGCCGAAGGTATCGGTTTGGCGCGTACGGAACACATGTTCTTTGATCCATCCCGTATCCAGGATATGCGCGAAATGATTTTGGCCGAAGACGAAGAAGGTCGTCGTGCAGCCTTGGCAAAACTGTTGCCATACCAAAAGGCTGACTTTGTAGAACTGTTCAAGATTATGGACGGTCTGCCTGTGACAATTCGTTTGATTGACCCACCACTTCACGAATTCTTGCCTCATACAGAAGCAGAAATCGAAGAATTGGCTGCACATATCGGCAAATCTGTTGAATTCATCAAACAGCGCGCAGAACAACTGCATGAACAGAATCCAATGTTGGGTCATCGTGGTTGCCGCTTGGCGATTACATACCCAGAAATCTGCGAAATGCAGACTCGTGCGATTCTGTCGGCTGCTTTGGAAGTCAAAAAGGCGGGCGTACGCGTATTCCCAGAAATCGAAGTTCCATTGGTTGGTTCCAAGAAGGAAGTTGATATTGTTAAAGCAGTTATCGACGCAACAGCCCAGTCATTGTTCGCGGAAACAGGCGAATCTGTTGAATACACAGTTGGCTCTATGATTGAATTGCCACGCGCAGCAGTTTTGGCAAATGAAATTGCAGAATCTTGTGAATTCTTTGAATTTGGAACAAATGACTTGACCCAGACAACATTGGGTATGTCACGTGACGACACAGCTAAGATTTTGGATGAATATCGTGCACGTGGTGTATATGTTGCTGACCCATTTGCGTCCGTTGACCAGTTGGGTGTCGGTCTGTTGATTAAAGACGCTGTCCAGAAAGCACGCGCGACCAAGGGTGATAAAATCCACTTGGGCGTATGTGGTGAACATGGTGGCGATCCAGAATCAATCGCGTTCTTCCACCAGTGTGGATTTAACTCGGTATCCTGTTCCCCATTCCGCGTGCCAATTGCACGTTTGGCGGCGGCCCAGGCTGCGGTTAAGTTCCCACGCAAGAACTAAAAATAAAATCCCCCGTTTGGGGGATTTTTTTTGTGAAATGTAAACAAGTTCTGTGTACGTGTCGTCGGCCTAAGATTATTGTCCGGTGTATTTTAACTTTATGTCTTTTGGCAGGGTAATGCATTTGGATTTATCTTTGCAAAAACGAGTTATGCCACCAACCAAAAAGCAGTCTTGTTTACTGGCCGCGCCGGAGCCATTGCTGGTGGAACCGGCGGGGCATTTGTGTTTTTTGCCATCTGAACAATAATATCCGGATGGGCACTCTGTGTAAACTGCCTGCAACTCAATTGTTTCATTTTCGTATTCTGTCTCAGGTTCGATTATGGCCTCCCCAGGGTATACAATTCCATTGTCGTTTAAGCAGCCTGTACATTTCCAGTGCGAAAAGATATGTGCGCCTGCCTTTTTGTTAAAATAACATTCTGTGAGGTTGTTGTAATAGCTGTCATCCCAGTAGCAATTGAAGCTTTCCAGCGCTTCTGGTGTATGTGCCAGACATTCTTTTGAATACTCGCATTTAAGATTTTCATCCCATGTATAAAAATGAGTGTTGCCACCATATGATTTGTATTTAAGATAATATTTCTTTGGTGTCCAGGCGGCATAAAGTTTAATTTCGCCATTTTTCGTTTTGTCGCAAGCGTTGGTTTCGCAATATTCATTTATATTTTTTTCGTTGTCTTCGTCTGTCAGTTGGTTTGAAGTAAAAAACAAATTTTTTCCTTCTGTATCAGTTGACCATCCGTCTAATGTAAATTTTTCTTTTTCTGTATCGGGCGGGGTGGTCACCGATGGGTAATCTGTAAAATAAACTTCGATATCGTCGTTAAAGTCATTATTGCGGTTAACATCGTACCCTTTGTTTGGTGCGTATGATAAATATCTGAATAAAAAATTTCCTATGTACATGTATACCGTAGTTGTTGCGTATTTGATACAGTTGTCAGTGTTTACGTCGGTTGTTTTATTAGTGCTTGTTGCCCAACCTGTGTTGCAATTGCAATTTGAATGGTCGGCGTTATGTGTTGCGTTGGTGCCACACTGGTTGCACGCAAATGTTGGATTGTACCCGTTTGCCAATCCTCTGTTAGTGAATTTATAATAGTATATTGGGTCTTCGTCTTTTTTCATTACAAAGATTTTGATTTTGTCGCTGGTGTATTGGTTGTCTGGGCATGATTGACATTGTGCACCATTTTCTGTTATGTTTGTGGGGATTTGTCCTGCTGGGCACTCAAATGTCCATGGACAAAATTTCTGTGTATTTTGATAATCGTATGTCCATGCATCGCCTGGTGTTGTTATACCAATCAAACTGCTTGTGTATAATTGTGCATTGTCGGGGATTGTGTTTGCGCAAGTTGTACATTTGTTGTTGGCATAATTGAAAATGTCGTCCCACCAGCAACCAGGGGTGGAATTACAGTCGGGGTTTGTTGTGATTGTGGTGCAGTCCGTGGCCGCAAACCCATTACCGCATGTCAAGGCAAGCAGTATAAATAAAAAATATTGTTTGAACAGTCTCAACTTCTAACTCTCTGGTGATTATTATAGTGATTTATTATAAAGTTTTCAAGCAAAGTTTAATTTCCATAAAAACATGTTGTGTAGAATTTTTTCGACAAAATGCTTGACTTTTGATATAAAAAATATAAAATTTGCATAAACTTTTCGCCAAAAGGCGTAAAAAATAATAAAAAACAAAAAACCAAGGAAAGAACATGAGCGATTTTGCAATCTTTCAAACCGGTGGCAAACAGTATCGCGTAAAACAGGGCGATATCATCAAAGTTGAAAAACTGAATGCCGAAGGTAAAGTTGAATTCGACCAGATTTTGATGGTCGGTGACAAAGTTGGTACTCCATTTGTTGACGGTGCCAAGGTTGTCGCAGAAGTTGTTGAACAGAAACGCGCTGACAAAATTTTGGTGTTCAAGAAAAAGCGTCGCCAAAACTATCGCCGCACTGCGGGTCATCGTCAGTATGTGACTGTTTTGAAAATCACAGATATTAAAGCCTAAGGAGCAAAATTATGGCACATAAGAAAGCTGGTTCCGCAACCACCAATGGACGCGACTCAGAAGGCCGCAGATTAGGCGTTAAGAAATCTGGTGGCAGTCGTGTTATCCCAGGCAACATCATTATTCGTCAGCGTGGTACATCCGTACACCCTGGCCTGAATGTTGGTATGGGTAAAGACCACACAATCTTTGCCAAGATTGCTGGTATTGTAAAATTCAAAAAGGGCAACGGTGACCGCAGAACGGTTTCTGTTATCCCAGAAGAAGCCAAATAATTAAAACCCGCCGATTGGCGGGTTTTAAAATGTATTGTGTTGAACAGTTGCAAAAAAAACCGCCGTTTGGCGGTTTTTTTATAATTCTACCTTACCATTTGTTGCAACCAGGTCGGCCATCAATTCGATTCGACCGCCCGCTTCGCGTACCAACAAATCGCCGGCGGCAATTTCTGCAAAATCCAATGGTTCGGATACGAACGCATCCAATTTGCCCGCCGCGACCCATGCTAAATCCAATGCAGGGCATCCTGTGCGACGCACATCACCAATCGTTGGACGATTGTCCGAAGTGTTATATGCAACGGTCAATTCGGATTCTTCGGCTAGATTTGAAACCTTGATGCGTGCCGAATGATACGCCGAGAATATGTATGCCCCGCGGTCTTGTTCCGCGTAATATAATCTTTCGTCTATTGGAGAATAAACCAACGCGATTTTTGTTTCGTCATTCGAACGCAACGCCAAAGATATTGCAAAGTGTGGATTGCCACGAACAAAATTCGAAGCCCCAGACAGTGCCAGCACGAATTCGTCGCGCCCGTCACCTTCGCGTGTGACATTTGGTGTTAATAAACCCGCCGCCGGACGAACCAACAGCAGGTCGGATAAAATACTTTCTTCGATTCGGGCGGCGGCCTTTTGTACAAAGTCACGTGCACCACGCAAAGACTGTTGCAGGTTTTCAACCTCGCCAAAATCGCGGCGCAAACCCGACGCAGTGCGTTGCAGCGCCATAAACATTTTGTTTAATTCGGTTGAACCTTTTATCAACAATTCCATGTCGCTGCCCCCATCAGACGAAAGTTAAACTTAAAATTTGAACCCAGCAAATTTTGCCTTGAAATCTGCGGCGCGCTGACCTTTGTCGCCGGCGTTTGAACGCTGGCCTGTCCATGCAGAATGGTTCAGGTTATCTGTTGATAAAACCAGGTCCTTCTTAACAGAAGAGTACATTTTAACAGTCTTGCCATCCGTTCTGGTGACATTGATTTCATGATATTCAGGATGAATGCCTTGTTTCATTGTTTTTACCTTTTTTAGAATTTTAGCCCGTAAATTATACAATGATTTTTACAGAAAGCAAGCAATATTAACACATTAATAACGGCCAATGCACCCAAGATAAGAATTGCCGGTTGATTCCAGTATATTTATAAACTGGGATTGGTTTTTGCCCGAAAATAATGCCAATATGGTGCCTGCATCGGTTGCTAGCATATCGGCAACGGTCGCGATTCCGGAATTCATCTTTTTAAAGAATCCGCTGGTTGGGTATATTTCTGCCGCCAGCAACTGATTCTGCCCCGTTTTTTTTGCGTTTTTTTGTGGTTCGATGACCATCAGTTGACATTCCGGCGAAATTATCAGTTTGTCGGTCACAACCGCATCGCCACCCAACAATTCGCCCCACCAACCGGTTGATTCGCAAAAAACAGGATAGTAAACGGTCCCGTCTGGGTTTTGTGCCAAAATACCCGCGATATCCGTATCGGCCCCATAAACGGTCGGCATAACGCCGGTGCTGTTGCTTATGACCTTGCGTGCCAACTGGTATGTTTCGTCCCCAGTTGTTCTGCGTGGCCAGTAAAGAATCGGAAATTGTCTCATTGCTATGAATTATATCAGATTCGGATTGTGTAAAAAAGGGGGGTGGGTTAAATAAAGGGCTTGATTTTTTATTTTTTTATTTTTTTGCGTTTTCAAAAATTTTCTTAGCCCCGCCCCACATGGTGTTCAGGTTCTTTTTAGCCGAATCGTAAAATTCCTGCGAAATATTAACTTTGAACAAAGTCTTTATCAACTGGGGGATAGAAGTCATAAACATTGCCATGAATATCCCCATTAATACCAAGTTAATCAAGGTGTCGTCGCGCATCATCAATGCGTCCATCAATACTTTTGCACTTTGTTCCGAATCGTTTGCCAATAATTCGGTCAGGCTGCTAAAGTTATGGAAATCCCCGAAAATAACCTCTAAAAACTGAATCGCAAATACTGCAAATATGCAAGTCATGGTAATGCCGACCACGCCGGTTATAACATCATCCACAACTTCACGCAGTGTCTTGGTTTTGTTTATAATCTTCCAGTCGCTAAACAGCCACGATAACAACATTAGCGGCAGCATAACCAAATCCATGGTCAGTTTTATAAAAATTTCAAGAAAGTATATTGGTATCGGCAACAGGGCCACAAAGAACAGTCCTAATATAAGCAAGCCGGCAAAGAATACAGGAACATTTGGAAAAAACGGTATGGTCCATAAAATTTTATGCATGTATTCTGCATTAAACGCCATGTTCAACATAGTCCAACCAACAGTCATGCCAATTCCGGTCATCTGGTGAATAGATACTAATTCGCATGCCAAGCCATGACGAAGTCGTGGCGAGAATGCGCCGTGCTTTGTTGCAGAACCGTCAATAACGGTCTGGTCCATCAGCGATGTTGAAATAAGACATGAATTAAATGTGGATTCGTCCGTTATCGTATGCACGATTGATTGGCCGGTATTAAATATTGGTTCCAGCAGAATGTCGCTAATCATTCGTGGCAATGGCATTACCAGCAGCGCGCTTGCAAATGCAAATTTTATAAGATGGGTGCTAAACCTGCTTGTTGTGTCCCATGCGGATTCTATCTTGCCATCAATGTGTCCTTTTATCATTGACCACGCGAACCAAATTAATGTCAGGGCCGCCATAAAAGTAATCATCATCGTGCCAAGAGATTTATATATATTGGTCAACAGGTTTGACATTATTTCCATAACATCAACAAACATTTGGCATGACCAGCATCCGGAAAAGAAGTTCATTGCATCAGCGGTATTTACCGGTGCAACAGTACGATATGTAGAATATAGCCCAATTGCACCGCCACCAATAATGATGCCCCATACAAAGGTTGGCAAAGCGCTGGCCGCAGACGGCAGCATGGCAATCAAACCAATCCAAATCTTTTTCAGTCGTTTCATCATATTGAATTATATCATAAATTATATCAAATTTTGGTATAAATTTACTATACTTAAAAAAATAAAAATGGTATTGTTATAGGGGATGAGAGTCTTAAGTCGTTTAATTTGTTCGTTGATTTTGTGTGTGGTGCTTTTTGCGCCTGCCTCTGCTGTGGCGGGTGGACTGATTGATATGATGAATTTGGCGCCGTTTGTTCCCAATATGCTAGAAGTTGTTATAAGTATCGCATCCTCTACATATGAATATTTTGTTGGGTCAAATGGTCGGGGGCCTTTGTTTATTTTGATATGGGGTGGTACTGCGATATCAATGGGACTTTATTTGGCTAAAATGTATTTTCCAAAAAACTGGGGCGAGATATTCGGGTTTACTGGTGGTGGTGAAATGTGGGGCAATGGTATTGGCGGAATGACCGTTGCGCAAAATGTTTTAAAACCTGGGTTCCGTGCAATTTTGGCTGTTCTTTTGTTTTTGCAAATACGACCGGTTTTGATAGTAGACTTTTTGGTTAATCCGTTTCTTGAATTGGGGTCTGTGTACACGGAATATGTTATTGATGGGATAAATATTCAGGATTCCGGTGTGTATGATATTTCGTGCCCGCCCGAGGTTGTACAGCAAGGCTGGCTTTCGGAACGTTCCTGTGATTTTTTAATCAAGCCTGTTGCGAAAATATCAAACGCTAATAATCGTGTTGTGGAACGCGGCTGGAAAATGATGACCGATGGTTTGCGTGGCTTGATAACATTGATTCCGCACGGCGGTCAGGATTTTATGAATATTGTGACGGGGCTGATATTGGTGTTTACATTTGTCAGCAGTAATATATTTATGGTAATGATTATTTTGCAGGGGATATTTAATTTTGGTATGTCCTTGATGCTTTATCCGTTTCAGGTATTAACATATGTGTTCAAATCCAGTGACAAGTGGTTTGATGTGTGGCCGGCGTTTTCCGGCGTTGTCAAAGCATTACAAGATTTGGTTATCACAATAATTGCGGCGGCGTTTATGTTGGCTATTAATGTTGCGGTTGTTCGGGCGCTGTTTCCGTCCGGTACATCTGTGTACAGTGATGTCGCAGGTGGTTCTGCAACGGGTAATGTTCCGATGCCAAGTCTGGGGATGGAGGCTTTTGGTCAGCAGTCCATAACAATATTGTCTGCATTGTTAACTTTCTATTTAATGCTGAAAATATTTCAAATGACCCAGGATCAGTTGAAGCAATATGCCAAGGGTCTGGACGGAATGCATAAAAGCGTTGTGTCGGATGCAAAATCTGCATACGGCACGGCCAGCAAAGGCATTAAGTGGATTAAGAATCTTAGGAAAAAATAATGAGTTGGATCACCGATTTTGTTGATACGACCGTGAACGAGCATATCCAGTGCTGGGGGTGCAGTCTGTTTGACAGGTTGTTTCAAATTGTGTCCCAATCCGCTTCGGTTGTTTATGATAAATTGGTGTTTATATGCACGGGATTGTTTGCTGTTTTGTTGGCTTTTTATGTGTTAAGCACAGTCTGGCAGAATATCAAGGGTGGTGTTAAGGACCCGATGTATACAAAATCCGTGCAAAAGGTTGTGATAAATGCATTGGTTGCGCTTTCTTTGTTGAATATTGGTGTGGCTTTGCCGCGTTTTGTCACGACCGTCACTTTCGAGCCAATTGCCCAAGTTGCCCTAAGTTATACCGAAGGAATGTTAAAAACTACATCCGAACATACCGAACAACGTGTCAGTTATACGCCCATGCAAATGCGTGACGATGGTTTTTATCGTCCCCAGTTGCGTGATACTATCTTGTTAATGATGATGACGACGGTTTCTCAGTTCCAATCATACATAAAACTTGGGGTTGCTATTATTGATGCTTCTTTTGAGTGGGATTCCTTATTAAAGTCCAGCGATGGTTTTTTGCTTGGGCTTGGCAATATTCTAAAGCATGTAATTATATTTTTCATCGGTATTGCCTTAACATGGCAGTTCTTCAAATTGTTTTTCAGATTTTGTTGCAAGTTTGTTGACATTATTATTGCCATGACATTTTTTGCGTTTTTCTTTCCGATATCATTAATTTTAACCCCGTTCAAGGGCCTAGAAGGTGTGCCAGCATGGATTTCTGCGCTGGGCAAATCGTTGGGCATAGAGCAGTTTAAAAGTCTAGTAAACGCGATTATTTCGTTGGTTGCAACCGTCATTACATACACGATAATAATTATATTGGTTTCCAAGTTCTTTAGTTCGAATGCGGTCTCGGTAGAAGACTTGATGGCGGCCATAACCTCTGGGGATGTTTTCAAGATGGAATTTTCCATGGACAGCATATATGCCATGACATTTGGAAACTGTATTGTTTTATTGTTTGTTATGAACTGGGTTTATGACCAAATTGGTCAGGTGACAACAATGATACTGAATGCGTTTAATGTCAAAGATGATGCAAAGATTGGTGAAGGTTTGGCAAATGGTCTAGAAGGCGTGACCAAAAACATTTTCAATGCCACGGCCAGCGCCGGCAGTAAAGTCATAAATGCAATCAAAGGGGACAAGTCGTAATGTTCAAGTTAAAAATCATTTCGATTCTTTTGCGTATCCTTATGGGTGGCATTTTGCTTGGTGCTGGGATATGGTTTGTTTCCTCGTCGATAAGTGGTACCGCTTTGACCTATACAAATACCGATAATTTCTTGCGTGCGATTGGTGTCACCAACGGCGACATATCCAGTGCGAATGGTTGCTTTATGTGCAGTTTTGTTGCTGATTTATTTTCAACCTTGGGTAATGCAACAGAACTGTTTTGGACCAAATTGTTGGATTCTATGTGGATTTTATTGGCGCTTGGGTTTGGGGTTTTTCTGATAATTTATACGATACAATATTTGCTGGATGCCGCAAAACAAACGGCCAAATTGGATGGTGCTGAAAAGAAACTTGAATTCAAAGGATGGTTTGACAAGGTCTGGCGACAGGGACTTCGCGTTCTGATTGTTGGTGCGATTATGGGGGTGATAAGTGGCGGCGGAACCGATGCACTTAAAGTGGTTTCAAAATTAACAATCACGCCTGTAATGTATCTGGGGGCAGAATTGTCTGTTGCGGCCAGTGGCTTATCGGGTTCTGCCAAGTGCCCAACAATTGACATGAGTGATGAAAACGATATTTTGGGGCCAGTTATAAAACCATTTTCATGTGTTATTGGTAATGTTAATACGGTCATGTTGGCGGGCGCGGCAGGCGGCTTTGCGATGATGAATTATGCGTGGCTTGGTCTGGGGGCGGGTTTGTTTACATGGCTGTCTGGTCTTGCATTGGTTATCATGTTCATGGTAATTGGTTTTGATTTGTTTTTTCAGCTATTATCCGTTGTATTCAAGACAATATTTGTGATTATATTTATGCCGATATTATTGGCGGCCGCTGCGTTTGAAGGTACCTGGAAAATGGCCAGTGGTCTGACCAGTGGTGCGATAAATATGATTGTATCGTCTGCGGTAAAGATAGTGGGAATTGCCTTGAAAACAATAATTCTTTACGAAACTGTATATTTTGTTGCCGATACTTATTACCCGGGCCCGCGCGATGGTTTTACGGCTTTGTTGCCTCCGTTAATTCAAAAGGAACAGGCTCGTTCTGATGCAAACACCCAATTTGTAATCAACACGTTTGTAAATTGTGAACGTGTGTCGGTGACATCTGGTGGCGCCGTGGACGAAGATCGGTTCTTGTCCTGCTTTAATGCGGCTAAATCTCGCAACCCAAGCGCATTTAGATTCTTGGAAAATGGTTCGGAATTTTTGTTAATGATGTTGGGATTGTTTATCCTGTACTTATTGGTTGTTCGTCCCAAGGTTGATAAGTTATTGGCGGGCGATGGCAAGGAAAGCTTTGATTTTGGTGGCTGGGTCAAGGATGTTGGTCGGGTCGCATGGAATGGACCACTTAATGTTGTCAAAAAGGTGACAGAAGCATTTGGGAAAACGATGTAGAAATGATAAAGCGTATATATAGATTTTTATCGATACTGTTTCTTGGCATAACTTTGTCTGGTGTAATGTCACCGGCGTATTCTGCCATAGATTTGGGAATGCAGGGTGTTGGCGATTATGGTATGTGGACAACTGAAACAAATCGCCAGCATCTTATCCAGAATACCAGGGCCGAACTGGATACTTTTACATCTGGATTTTCAAGTGCCCCTGGTACCGTTCCGATTGAATCCAAGATAGGTTTGGCGTTCATGAATGCCATGTCTTATGTCGCCAGGGTTTTGGATGATTCTTTGGGGCATTTTGTTATAATCTTTATAACGGTAATGTATATATTTTGGGCGGGGTTGGAATCTTATCGTCTTATCCAGGGTCAGGCCGACACAAAAAAACAAGTCGAAGAAATTGTCAAAAAGGGCATTCTGGTCACAATATGGGTTGTTGTTCTGAATGTTGGGTTGCGTGATTTGTTCATGATGATTGTGTCGCCAATTATTGATTTTGCTACATATCTGGCAAATGTAATATATAATTCCATTACATCAATTGTTGGCACTTCGATGCCGAACACATGTGGCGCGATAAAAAACTATGTCGCTCATAACATTGCGGCCGAAAATATTATGACCCGTGATACTGTTTCTGCGATTTTATGTATCCCTGCAACGATTAGTGGTTTTTGTTATACCGCGATTGGTGTTGGGTTCAAGTGGATGAGTGGTGGCATCGGTGGCAATGTTTTTGGTTTTTTGGCGGGGCTGGGCTTTGTGATTGGTTTTGTATGTCTGGCTTGGAAATATGCGTTCATATCCCTGGGGGTAATCGCAGATTTATTCCTTGGTGTTATGATGTTGCCATTCACCGCCATTGCAGAAACCACGGGCAAGACATCGTACAAAGGCATTTATGGCGAGGTTTATAACGGTTTTGTAAAGTTATTTAGTGCTGAATCATTACAGAAACAGTTGGGGCGTTTTATCAACGCGGCGGTATTCTTTGTTGTGTTTTCAATAGTTATCGCATTTTGTGGCGCGATGTTATCGGGCGTTATCGGTTCGAACAGTGCTTCGCACATCCCATCCCTGGATAATGCGGGCTTTATAGGAACGGTGCTGACCGGCGCCTTGGTATGGTATTTGGCAACCAAAGCCGAAGAAATATCCAAGAAAATTGGCGGTGAAATTGATGCAAGTCTGGGTGAAAAAACGCGCGGCTATGTCCAAGAGTTTGCGACCGTATCCTTCAAAAAGGTTCGTGGCCTGTTCAAGAAAAAATAAACACTTTTCCCAGTATATTTTTTGTGTTATAATTACTGAAAGGTATGAGGAACTTTTTAACTTGTTTTTGGGTAATGTGTTTGGTTGCGCCCGCGGCATTTGCTGCGACGGGCGCTGTATCTCGTGCGGTTCCAACAATGGATGGGGTTGCAACGAACACAACCAGTGTCCGCAATCGTGCGGCATCGCGTACAATATCGCGTGCGGTGGAAACCAAAACACAATCAACTGCATCGCGCACAACTGCATCGCGTACGGGGACAAAATCTTCGCGTGCTGCGCTGGATGCGGCGGTAAATACCGTTGGTCGCAATTCGCGTGTTTCCGCGGCCAGTATAAATAATAATCCGGCCCTTCGTCGTGCGGGGATTGTTTTGCGCCCCTCTACGGCCGAGGTTGGCGGCCGTGCCACAATATCTGGGACCGATAAACAGACTGGTTCAAATATTGATGAAGAAATACGCACTGTTCGTTCGCGTGCCGCGACCGAAACAAATCGTGAATCAATTGCCCAGGCCAAAGAGCGTCTGGAACAAACCGCCGAATTAAATAAAACTTGTCAGCAGCAATATAATGAATGTATGGACCAGTTTTGTGCCGTGATTGATGCGAACCAGAAAAGATGTTCCTGTTCAGCAAATATTTCAAGATACAAGAAAGTAGAAGATGCGGTTAAAGATGCCAACACACAATTAAACGATGTTGCCCAGCGTATTCGTTATGTTGGTTTGTCCGCGGATGAAATTCGTGCCATTATGAACGAGACCGAGGCCGAAGCCGAACTTAGCGGTTCGCGTGACACATCCGAAACGCGCAACATGTTGGAAAAAATCGAAGAAATGATTAAGGACCCGACAACGGCGGCATCGTATAACGCGGACACATATTCGGGCATGGATATTGATTTGAATTTTTCATCTGATTCCGCCGATATGTTCAGTTTGGATTTTTTGAATACCGACACTTCGTCCAGTTTTTCCAACCTTCGTGGTGCGGATTTGTATAATGCCGCGAAAAAGCGTTGCAACACAATTTTAACCAGTTGCAAGGATGCCGGTGCCACATCACAACAGATTACCGGTAATTATGATCTGGCCATTGACAAGGATTGTATCGCATACGAACAGGGACTGGTAAAAATGAACGATGCGTTAAAGTCTAATGTTCGCAGTGCTGGATTAATGTTGCAAAAGGCGCGTCTGGCGGTGCTTGAAAATAAAAATCAATACGATGCCAAGGGCTGTGTTGCTGCACTTGAAACCTGTATGACCGATGACATGGTTTGTGGTTCTGATTATTACAAATGTTTGGACCCAACCAAAAAGTATATCGACGAAAATGGCGAGGTTGTACTTGGTCAGGATATCACCCAAATCACCGACTTTATGACCGCGTATAACAATTCAGATATAGACACTGAATTTTTAGACACCGCATATAATGGAAACATATCCACCACGGGTGATGTCAGTGGTAATGGCGCATACAATGTAAAATACCTGCTGCAAAAAATCGGCACCAAGGACGAGGTTGCAGACGAAGGGCTATGTCGTGCCGTTTTGGACAAGTGTCAGCGTTATACATACAAGGATGACAAGTATGAACCATATAACGATGTCGTTTTGACATATGTTCAGCGTGCCATGGTTAATATCAAGGCCGCCCAGCACAAGATTATTTCCGAATACGCATCCGAATGTATCAGCGATATTGCCGCATGTTATAATCAGCAATATGCCCAGATTAATTCGTGGACATCGGCCGCCAGTGTTAAAAATATCAGCAGTGTAATGCGTGGCGCATGCCGCAATGTTGCGTTAACCTGTGCGTATGCGGTATTTGATGGCGATGCGGCATCGGTATGTGGCACAACTGAGGGCTCCACCCCCACATCATGCGATGCCGGCGCATATATCGATGCGATATCTGAAATATTCTATCAATCATTGCTGTGCCCTGAATATTCAACATATTACAAGTACGGTAAAAATACCACAGGTCAGACTTTTGGCAGTGAAAAAACAGGCAACAATGAGCAATGGGTTAATTCATTATGTCGTTGTAATGCCGGCTATAAAGTCTGGGGCAGCAGTTGCCGCGTTGAATGTGAGAACGGCAAATTCAACTCAGATGGCAGCTGTCCTGAGCCCACGCCCTCCGACACCCCCCCAGAAGAAGGGGAAGAATAAAAAACGCCCAACTGGGCGTGTTATTATTAAACATATTATTTGCAAACAGATAAAAAGTGTCCTATCATTTACAGTATTATGAAATTCAAAAAAATTGCGCGTTTTTGTCTGAATACTATATTCTGGTGCTTTACGGCGGGTGTGGCGGCGTTGGCGGCACTGGTGCTGATTTATGGAAATGACCTGCCGGATTACAGGCACTTGGCAACCTATGCGCCACCGGTTGCAACGCGCCTTTATGCATCCGATGGTTCGCTCTTGATTGAATACGCCGAAGAGCGTCGTGTCTTCATCGATTTTAACGATATGCCACCGCAATTAATCAATGCTTTTATCGCGGCCGAGGATCAGAATTTCTGGACCCACCCCGGAATCGATGTTCAGGGTATTGTTCGTGCGGTTGTAAACAATGCAATGCGAATGATGGGGCGCAATGCGGACTTTTCGGGCGCATCAACAATCACACAACAGGTTGCAAAAAATTTCTTTTTAACATCCGAACGCACGATATCACGCAAAATTAAAGAGGCCATATTGGCACTGCGACTGGAACGCGCTTTTTCCAAGCAGCATATCATGACCCTTTACCTGAATCAGATTTTTCTAGGCGCGCGCGCGTATGGTGTGGGCTCCGCCGCATTAATGTATTTTAATAAACCGGTATCGGAATTGTCATTGGCCCAGTGTGCGTTTCTGGCATCACTGCCCAAGGCACCAAATAATCGCAGCCGCGCGGTCGAGCGTCGCAATTACGTCCTGCGTCGCATGGTCCAAGAAGGTTTCATAACCCAGGACGAAGCCACCGCCGCCGCGGCCGAAGAACTTAATATCAACAGCGGGTTTACCGCACAAATGGAACCTGATTTCCAATACTTTGCCGAAGATGTTCGCCGTCAATTGCTGGCATCGCTTGGGCGCGAAACTTTGTACAACCAGGGGCTTTATATCAAAACAACGATTGTGCCGGAATTACAGCGCGCCGCCAGTGCCGCCCTTAACAAAGAACTGGACCGATATAACGAGGGGCGCCCCGAAAAATTACAGGGCGCAATTATCGCCATGAATCCGCATACCGGTCGAATTGTCGCAATGGCCGGCGGTCGTGATTTTTCGGAAAGTTCCTTTAACCGTGCAACCCAGGCCTATCGTCAGGTCGGTTCCACCATTAAGCCATTCGTGTATTTGGCGGCGTTGGAACGCGGGTTCAGTCCGCAAACAATGTTGCTGGATGCGCCGATTGTTGGATGGCGCGCCGATGACACTTTGTGGAAGCCTGAAAATTACGACAAAAAATTCTTGGGCGATGTGCCTTTGCGCCTGTCGCTGGAAACATCGCGTAATGTGACAACCGTGCGCTTGGTTGAACAAATCGGAACTGAAAACGCGATTGAGGTTGCCCAGCGTTTCGGTGTCTATCCGTCTGAATTAAAGGATATAAATTTGTCTTTGGCCTTGGGGACGGGCGAAACGACACTTGAAAAACTGGTTTTGGGGTATTCTGCATTTGTAAACGGCGGTCGCGCGATTCAGCCTAAATTGGTTGACTATATCGAAGACAGATACGGCCGTGTGATTGGTGGCGCACCAACGGAAATGATTGAATGGTCCGATGATTTGTTGCCCCCCGAAACGCGCGTTGATTCCGAACCACTGTCCGACCCACAAAGTTTGTACCAGATGGTATCTATTTTACAGGGCGCGGTTGAACGCGGTACCGGTAAACAGGCCCGTGTTTCCGGTCACACAATCGCAGGTAAAACCGGCACCACAAACGATGTCAAGGATGTATGGTTTGTCGGATTTTCCAAAAACCTGATTGCGGGTGTGTATTTGGGATTTGACACGCCTAAATCATTGGGCAAGGGTGCGGGTTCGCACATGGCGGCGCGTGTGTTTGCGGACTTTATGCGCGTGGCATTGCAAAATGATAAAAATCAGCCGTTTTCGGTCCCCGATGGCATGACATTTATGCGGGTGAATCGTCGCAGTGGCGCGGCCGCATCCGCCGACCCCACCGGTACTATTATTACCGAGGTTTTCAAACCCGGCCAAACCCCCAACGCGGCCCCTAAAAAGGCGGCCACATCCACCGCACCGGTTGTTGGTGGAATATTCTAGGGTAATATTTATTAATTGGGATTTATTTTCACATTTTATTGTGATAGAATGTCAGCATAAAGAAAGGATTTTTTATGCTGACAGATTATTTTTTTGCTAATGGTTATTCGTTTTTTGCCAGTGGTTGGACCCAATTCGCGGGTGCGTTTTTTGTGGCGTTTATGATGGTGCTGATGTTTGGACGACCGTTTGTGCGCGCGATGCGCAACCTGCAAAAAAAGGGCCAGCCAATCAGTGAAAATGTCCCCGAAGCGCATCGTAAAAAGGCCGGCACCCCAACTATGGGCGGAATCTTGATTGTTTTGGCTATTACGGTTGCCAGTGTTCTGTTCATGCCGCTGTCAAATCCGACGGGTTGGATTGCGATTGCGGCACTGGTTATGTTCGGCGCGTTGGGCTTTGTTGATGATTATAAAAAGGTGACTTCTCAGTCTAAAAAGGCATCAAATGGTTTGTCACCATTAACGCGTTTGGTTGTCGAAGGAATTTTTGTCGTGATATTGGCGTACCTGATTAACCAGACCATGCCACCATATATCGCGGAAAATTCTTTGGCGATTGGTTCGGGTATAATTCTGCCGTTGGGTCTGTTGTACTATGTGTTTGCATACTTTGTAATTTGTGGCAGTGCGAATGCCACCAATATCACCGATGGGTTGGATGGCATGCTGTCGAAATTATACCTGCCTGTGCTGGTGGTGTTGGTCGTTGCGTTGTATGGTGCAACCCGAATTGGATTTATGGATACGGTAATGTTCCTGCCCACGGCCAGTGGTTTGTACGCCGTATTGGGTGGCGCGTTTGGTGCGGTGTTGGGATTCTTGTGGTACAATGCGAAGCCTGCATCAATATTTATGGGTGATGTTGGGTCGCTGGCACTGGGCGGATTTATGGGAACGGTCGCCATGTTGTTAAAGGCGGAAATAATCATGGGTGTCGCCGCCGGCATGATGGTTCTTATTTTGTTGTCATCCTTTATCCAGACTATGTACTTCAAATTTACCCGTAAAATTACGGGCACGGGCAAGCGTGTATTCCTGCGTGCGCCACTGCATCATCACTTTGAAGAACTGGGATGGGCAGAAACAAAAATCGTGGAAAGATTCTTTATCGTATCGATATTGTTTTCAGGATTGGCATTGGTATTGTTAAAATTTGCATAAAGTACGGTGACTATGTTTAATATTGCGCGCACAGAAGAAAGTAAATTAACCAGTTGGTATTTTGAAATAGACCGCCGTTTATTGGGGTGCGTGTTGCTGATGATTTTTATCGGCATGCTGTTTGCGCTGTCGGCGGGGTCTGTTGCGGCCGAAAGAATTGGCCAGCCATGGCATTTCTTTCTGGTCAAGGCAATACCGTTTTATATTCTTGGGTTTATCTTTTTATTTGGCGGCAGTTTTTTAACCAAAAAACAGGTGATATTTTTGGCAGCGCTGAATCTGGCGGTGGGATTGGCTTTGTTGCCTGTGACGGTGGTTGCGCCATATATGATTAAGAACTCTGCCCGATTTGTGTCGTTTGGTTTTTTTAATATTATGCCATCGGACATAATGAAGCCCGGTTTTGTAATTATGACGGCGTGGTTCTTGGCCCAGATGAAGAACCGATACGGTGACAATATTTTCTTTAATCGCGAAGCGTGGCGCTTTGACCGGTTGTTCAGTTGGGTTTGGTATTTGCTGGCATTTCTTACGGTTATTGCAATCATCTTTAATCATCCGGACTTTGGGACCTCGATTTTATATCTAGCGGTATTTTCTGCAATGATATTCATTGCTGGATTGCCATGGTCTGTAATTCCGGTGATTGGTATTGGTGCGCTTATGATGGGTGTTGTTGCGTTCTTTACACTGGGGCATGTTCAGCGCCGAATAATATCTTTTATCACCGGCACCGGTGACACATATCAGGTTGATAATTCTGTTGATTCGATACGACATGGCGGACTGTTGGGGTCGGGTGATGATGCGTTTGTAAAACAGTATCTGCCCGATGCGCACACGGACTTTATATTTGCTGCAATTGCCGAAGATTTAGGTGCGATTATGGCCTGCGGGTTGTTGGTACTGCTGTTTTATGTATTCCGCAGACTGATTAAGATTGCATTAAATTCCCGTGATTTATTTTTGACATATGCGGCGGGTGGCACGGCGGCCCTGTTTGGTACCCAGGTTTGTATCAACATGTTGTCCACATTAAAACTGTTTGCACCCAAGGGAATGACTTTGCCGTTTATATCCTATGGGGGCAGTTCTTTGTTGGCGTATTGCCTGTTGTTTGGTATGTTGCTGGCACTAATTCGTGAAGACAAATGGAAGAAATAAGGATAAAGATATGAAAATATGGATTGCAACGGGTGGAACAGGTGGACATGTATATCCGGCGCTAAGTGTTGCCGAAGAATTGGTTGCCCGTGGTCATCGTGTGACTATATCCTGTGATGGTCGTGTTCGTGAAATGGTTTTGCGTGGTCGCCCCCAAGGCGCGCGTATCGCGCATGTCTGGGCATCGGGCGTTGGCGCAAAAAGTCGTATAAAACAAATGGGGGCCTTGTTCAAGATTGGCGTTTCTGCGGTGGCATTGTCGTTGCGTTTTATGATTTTTCGTCCAGACCGTGTTGTAGCCTTTGGCGGATATGCATCTGTGCCGGCGGTGTTTGCAGCACACCTTTGGCATGTGCCAACATTTTTGCATGAACAAAATGCTGCCATCGGTCGTGCGAACAGGTTTGCGATGCGCTGGGTAAAAACCTTGATGACCAGTTTTCCAAGTGTTTCCGGTGTGCCTGCAAATTTAACGCGTGTTGTGTATACGGGATTGCCGGTTCGTCGTGATATATTGAATGCGTCTGGTGCGCCGCTGCCAAACGCATCGCGTTTGCTGGTGACGGGTGGTTCTTTGGGGGCACAAATATTGGATGATGTTGTCCCAGAATCAATTGTTGCAATGAAAAATAAAAAGATTTTCGTCACACATCAAACGCGGCCTGAAAATGTTGCGCGCCTGCAAAAATTCTATGCCGATAACAAGATTAAGGCAAATGTTTTGTCATTCATTCACAATATGTCCGATGCGATTGTAAATTCTGATTTGGTAATCGGGCGCAGTGGTGCCAGCACTGTTGTAGAATTGCAAACAATTGGTCGCCCGGCAATATTTGTCCCACTTGGGATTAACCCGGACCAGACCGCAAACGCAGCCAGCTTTGCCAAGACTGGTGGTGGATTCGCAATAGAACAGTCCAAGTTTACAACGCGTTGGTTGTCGTCAACGTTGTCCGAACTGTTTGATAACCCATCGCGCTTGGAAAAAATGGCACAAAAGGCACTAATAAAAAATAACGCGGTAAACATGATTGCCGATGAAGTGACCAAATAATAAAAATCCCCGCATGGGGATTTGTTTTTTAGATTTTTGTGCTTGCGTGACTTTCCTGATTTGTTCTATGATTAAAACGGAAGGAAAGGAAACATGCGTCAGATTACAATCTCTGCGATATCATTGTTTATCGTTTTACCTGCGGTTGCGGGTACTCGTTTGCCGGCTGTAAATATGGCCGGTGCGGGCGTTTCGGCGCGCAGTGCATTTGGCGAAGAAATCGCCCAGGCACCGGTAAAAAATAAACAGGTGGCCGTGCCAACCCGTTCAAAAAAGGTTGTCGCGCGTACGGCTAAAAAAGCGGTGACAAAAACCACCAAGGATACCGGTGAAAAAATTGTTGCATCAAACGATGTCTTGGTGCCGCGTCGCCCCAGTAATGATTTGTGGGCAAAAAATGATGCGCCACTTCGCATGCCAACACCGTCTGAGTTTTCTGTAATCCGCAACGATAGTATTTTGCCTGAGGAAAGTTTGGATACACCGCTTGCTGTGGCGCCGGTCACCAAACCCGCCCCTGTGAACCGTGTGTCCCAGGAACCGTCCCTTGATAATCAAATTGCAAAATTGGTTGAAATGCAGCGTCGTAATGAACAACGAGCACAACCATCGCGTACAACTGTTGCGCCACGCATCGCACAAAGCGAATCGAAACAGGCGACAGAAATAGTCGCAGACACCACGCCAACCAAGTTGCGCAGACTGGTTGTCCCAATGGATGACGATGTAATTGTACGCAGTGTTGAAAAAAATACATCCCCTACAATTGCAGCGGTTCGTGATGATATGACCAAGATGACGCCTGCCGAACTTCGTCGCGCATTCAGAAAAACATTCTTGTCCGAAAACAAACATATATCGACCTATCAAACGGATTCGCGCTTTGATGTGGCCAGCGATATGTCATCGAATTCTTATTTTAGCGCGGAACGTGACTCGTCCGAAACAAAGGATATCAGAACGCTAGAGGTTAAAGTAAAATTCCGTGACGACGATTCGGCACTGTCGCGCGATAATTATGGATTGCTTAGTGAATTGGCCGGCATCGTGGTCACCAGACCAACACGCGCAATTCAGATTTCTATACCAGAAAGTGCAACATTAAATAAGGATCAACGCAAACTGACGGCACGCCGTTTGGCAATTGTTGAACAGGTGTTCCGTGATAATGGCGTGCCTGAACAAAGAATTGTTCCGATTTTAACCCCAAGAAACGATGACAGTTTTGTATTGCGTGTCTTAACCAATGAACAGTATGAAACATTGACCGAACAAAAACGCGATATATTTGGTGATGTAATTAAAACGACCAAACATAAAAGTATGTCATGGTAAAGTTAATTTCGCGCATTGTAAAATCAATCACTGAATTTATATATCCATCGGCGTGCCCAGCATGTGGCACGCCGGTGTCGATACATGGGGAACTGTGTGCGGATTGTTGGACTGCACTGAATTGGATTGATGGGCCGTATTGCTGTCGTTGTGGCTTTCCGTTTGCGTCACATTTTGAATTTGAAAATATGCCAATGTGTCCCGTATGCGCATCGGGCAAAAGCGAACTTGATTGGATAAGAAGCGCATGCGTATACGATGATGCATCACGAAATTTAATGTTGCCGTTCAAGCATTGTGGTCAAATAAACTATGCGCGTTTTATGTCGCGCGCAATGATTTGGGCGTTGCGTGATGTTGACTTGGGTTCTGTTGATGTTGTAATGCCTGTGCCGCTGGCAAATAAAAGATTAAGTTTTCGTGGATATAATCAGGCGACCCTGCTGGCGCGCCCCATTGCGAATGCGATTAATGTTAAAATGGATTTGGATTCTGTTCGTCGCAAGTATCGTGACAATATGGGACATAAAAGTGCCCGCGCGCGTGCGGAAAATATTCATGGTGTGTTTGATGTTGTTCGCGTCGACAATATTCGTGGCAAAAGGATTTTGTTGGTTGATGATGTTATGACAACCGGTGCAACATTTTCAGAATTGCGTCGTGCACTTGTTCGTGCGGGTGCTAAATCCGTATATGGTGTGACATTTTGTCGTGCGGCGCGTACCGCCCAGTAAAACACTAACTTAGTGTTTTTTTATTCGTGATATGCTTAACCATCATCTTGGATTGGGTCTTGTGCATTTCTTGCATAATAATTTTAGCGCTGCACTTGCGCAACAGTTCCACAAAGTCCAGTGCTGATTGATTTGTTTTTATGTCCCTGCTGTTTGCATATGCTTCTTCGATTACTTTTTCTTCGATGCCCGCAGCATAATATACTTCGACATAGTCCGGCGATATAGTTGTTAATACTGTTGATATAGAAATCGTTTGCATATCTGGCAACAGCACTTCATAAGACGTGATACCTTCGGCTGGTTCATAAACCGACACTGGGTATTCGTCAATCATTTTGGATAAAAAATCTTTGTTATCTGGATGCATCTTAGTTATGTGTTTTTGTATAGCCGACTTGTTGCAGCAGCCCGTTTTTGCGCGCCCGCATTTCTTGGTATATAACCTTGTTGCTGCACCGGCGCACCAATTCAATCAGTTGTTTGGTTTGCGCGCTATGCTTTTTTGTGTTGTGCAGGCTATATGATTCCATAATCACTTCATCGTCTAACGATACGGCGTAATAATACGCGGGCCGATTATCTTCGTCTGCGGCATACGCACATTCAATAGTTATCATTGATCCTGATTCCATATCAATATAATATCGCGCTGCGAACTCATCATATTCGACCGATATATCACGATGTGAAATTAATTGATGCAAAAATTTTAAAATATCTTTGTTGTCCATGATGATATTTATTGTGGTGCCCAAAAAAACATTTGTCAAATATTTTTTGTGTTTACGATTTTAATTTTTTTATTTATAGTTTTTCTTGTCCGATATATAGAAAAAAAGGAAAAACTATGTCCAAGAAATTATTATCTGGAATTATTATGTCTTTGATACCGATGATGGCACTGGCGGCGGCGCCCTTTGTTGGTCTGTATCAGACGATTGATGACGAAACGAATACACCCAAATCGATTGTTGCATTATACGAATACAATAACGGCGATGATGTTGAATTGGCCGGTCGTATAGTTGCGCTGTACGGGGCGGACGGAAATATATCCGAAACCCTAAGCAACCCAACCCGCATCGCGGACCAGGTCAAGGGTTCCCCAAAAATGGTTGGTTTGGATATTATCTGGAATATGGAATGGGACAATGACGATGCTAAATACGAAGACGGCAAAATAATGGACCCAAAATCGGGCAAGGTTTATTCCAGTCTTATGTGGCAGGATACATCATCTGTGCTTAATGTACGCGGGAAAATAGGTCCGTTTGGCCGCACGCAAAAGTGGAATGTCTTGGATGCTTCAACATTGCCCACTGAATTACAGAATCTGGATACCAGTACATGGAAACCGGTCATTATCAAATAAAAAATCCGCCAACCGGCGGATTTTTTATCAAAGGATGTGTCGCTTGTTATTTGCATCGGGCGCGGATACTATGCCTTCTTGTTCCATTCGTTCCATAAATCCGGCCGCCTTGTTATAACCGATTTGTAATCTGCGTTGGATATATGAAATGGTCGGCTTTTTATCGCGCAAAACGCATTCTTTTGCCTGGGTGTAAAGGTCGGCATCTTTGGCCTCTTTACCGCCCGTGGCTGCGCCACCTGCGCCCATGTCGATATCGCCGCCGCCTTCGCCGTCCGTCACACCGTCTGCGTATTCTGGTTCGCCCTGTGCGCGCAGGAAATCGCCGATACGGTTCAGTTCATCGTCCGCAATAAATGCCCCGTGGATACGAACCGGTACGCGCCCCGCTTCACTAAACAGCATGTCACCGCACGCCAGCAACTGTTCCGCACCACCTTCACCCAGTGTTGTTGTACTGTCGATACGGCTGCGCGCCTGGAAAGAAACGCGTGTCGGGAAGTTTGCTTTGATAACGCCTGTAATGGTTGTTGCGTCTGGACGCTGGGTCGCCATGACCAGGTGTATGCCCGCCGCACGTGCCTTTTGTGCGATTCTTTGTACGCATGCTTCTACTTCCTTGCGTGCCAGACTCATCAGGTCTGCAACCTCGTCAATAACGATGACGATATACGGCATGTCGGAAATATCCACCTGTTGTGTTTCAAACAGCAGTTCGCCTGTCTCTTCATCTGTTCCGACGGCGACCTGTTGTGTGACAACTTCGCCATTGACGCGTTTTTGCGCCGCCATTTCGTTATAGCTTTCAATGTTACGCGCGTTAAGAACCTGTAATTGTTTGTATCTTTCTTCCATTTCGCGCACGGCCCATTTAAGTGCGTTAACCGCCGCCGCTGGGTCCAGTTTAACAATCGGGGTAATCAGATGCGGTATATCATCCCAGAACCCAAAATCCACACCCTTGGGGTCGATAATCATCAATTTGCACTTGTCCGGTGTAAAGTGGTACACGATGGATGTGATAATTGACTGAACAAACACAGATTTTCCGGAACCTGTACGACCCGCAACCAGCATATGTGGCATCTTGGCCAGGTCAAAGTACATTGGATTCCCACCAATATCCACGCCCAACGCCAACGGGATTTTATATTTAGATTCGATAAATATCTGATTTTCCACCAGCCCGCGGAAACGCACCGTTTGGCGGTTCAGATTCACCATTTCAACACCGATATAGTTTGTTCGTGGAATGTGCGCAATACGAATGTTTTCGGTTGCCATTGCGCGTGTCATATCCTTAACTGTTTCAGTAATTTTTGCGATACGCATACCGGTGTCGGGCTCAAATTCATACAGTGTGACGATTGGTCCCGGCTTAATTCCGACAACTTTGCCGTACACGCCGAATTCTTCAAAGTGTGTTTCCATCGCCCGTGCATTTTGTTTAAGTTCGTTTGTCACGCCACACTTGCTGAAATTAGACCGTTCCAAGAATTTAGGGTCGGGCAATTCAAACGCGCCCGCAATGGCGATTTTGCGTGGTTTTTCGCTGACTTTTTGTGGTTTGGCACTGCGTTTACCCAACAGTCTTCTTTTTGGTTTTTCTTCTTCCTCTATCTCTTCATCTTCTTCGGTTTCTTCTGTGTCTTCTTCTTCGCCTTCGCTATCGTCTTCGTATTCGTCATCCGCATCCGCCGGTGGCATATTCAGGTGGAAAGCCGCCCCAATCATGCGGATTATGCGCCACAGTGTGCGAACAATTGCGCGGATGTGCGCCATGCTGATGTGCAACAGTTTTGCCGCCAACACCACAAATACTGCAACCAGTGCGATTCCAACCAGTGGTGCAAACCCGCCAATCAGTCCCCCAACATCGGTTGCGGCAATTGCGCCAAACATACCGCCGAAATTGGCACTTGGCATAATCATGCCCAATCCCATTGCGCCGGCGCATATTGCGACGAAACCACGTAATAAATTATATTCTGGTGCGGAATCTTGTTCCCATCCGAACAATTGTGCCAATCCCCAACGCGCCCCGCACAAAAACAAGAACAGCGCAGGCAATGCACCAATTGCATATCGTATAATCCCAACCAGATTGCCGATAACAGACTGGTTGCCGAATGTGCTGGCCACGCCGAATCCATCCAGATACGGATTGAAAAATACAAGCGCGAATGTCAGCCACAGCGCAAAAAACATCACGCCGCCACCGATAATACGCATGGTTAAACTTTTAAGTGCCCTGGACACCGCCTGTGGAAGAAATTTTGATTTAGTACTCATGTCATGCATTTTATCATAAATTTAAGAAAAAAACAGGTGATAAATCATTGTTTTTTATACGGCACTGAATTCTTGAATTTTGATTTTATTCTGGTACGATTGCGATTAAGTTGTTTTATATGTAAAAGACAGGATGAGCAAATGAATATCGAACTTGGTAAAAATATTAGTCCGCGTGAAATAGAAACCAGAATCCAAGAATTTTGGGATAGCAATAATTTTTGGGCAAATGATGTCAATTCTGACAAGACATCATTTTGCATCATGATGCCACCACCAAATGTGACGGGTAATTTGCATATGGGGCACGCACTGGATAATGTTTTGACCGATATTATGTGTCGGTACAAGCGTATGGCGGGCTTTGATGTTTTATGGCAGCCCGGCACCGACCACGCATCGATTGCAACCCAGTTGTTGGTTGAGCGCGACCTGTCGAAACGCGGTATAAATCCACATTCTTTGTCATTACAGGAAAAATTGGATGCCGCCTGGAAGTGGAAGGCCGACAAAGGTGGTCAGATTATGAACCAGTTGCACATTTTGGGTGTGACACCCGTGTGGCAACGTGAACGTTTTACTATGGATGAAGGTTTGTCCAGTGCGGTCACCAAACTGTTTGTCAAAATGTATAACGAGGGTTTAATTTATCGTGAAAAGCGTTTGGTTAACTGGTGCCCAAAACAGCAAACATCTGTATCTGATTTAGAGGTGGAAACACGCGACGAAAAGGGCAAGTTTTATTACTTTAATTACCAATTGGTTGATGGTGGCGTGATTGAAATTGCAACAACCCGTCCCGAGACATTGTTCGGTGACCAGGCTATTGCCGTTCATCCTGAAAACGAAAAGTTAAAACATTTAATCGGGCGCAAGGCGATTATCCCATTAACAGACATTGAAATTCCAATTATTGGTGACGAACATGCAGACCCAGAAAAAGGTACAGGGGCGGTTAAAATCACACCGGCCCACGACTTTGATGACTGGGAGGTTGGTGTTCGTCACAACCTGACACCGGTATGTATTTTGACCCCAGATGCCAAAATGAATGACAATCCGGTTGTGCCGGAAAAATATCGTGGTCTGGACAGATACAAGGCGCGCGAAGCGGTTGTTGCCGACATCGAAGCCGCGGGCCTGTTGGTAAAAATCGAAGACAAAATTATCCCAACGCCATATTCCGAACGCGGCCAGGTTCCTGTTGAACCATTTTTGACCGATCAGTGGTTTGTGGATGCTGAAAAACTTGCGATACCTGCGATTAAGGCTGTTGAAGAGGGCAAAATAAAATTTATTCCCGACCATCGCTATAACCTGTTTATGGCATGGATGAAGGGAATTCGTCCTTGGACAATTTCGCGTCAGTTGTGGTGGGGGCATCACATACCAGCATGGTATGATGCAGATGGCGCTGTATATGTTGCTGAAACCGAAGAAGAAGCGATTAAGATGTCCGGTGGCAAAACCCTGACACGCGACCCCGATGTTTTGGATACATGGTTCTCGTCGGGTTTGTGGCCATTTTCGACATTGGGTTGGCCGGAACAAACCCTTGAACTTAAAAAATATTATCCGACAGATTTATTGTACACTGGTGCCGATATTATTTTCTTTTGGGTTGCGCGTATGATTATGATGGGCATATACGTTATGGGTGATGTCCCATTCCGTACTGTAAACTTTCATGGATTGATTCGCGATTCCAAGGGACAAAAAATGTCCAAGACCAAGGGTAACGGAACAGACCCGCTGGATACTGTTGAAAAATTTGGAACAGATGCATTGCGTTATTGGATTTCGACTGCGCCAATTGGTACGGACCTTCGTTATTCTGATGACGAAGTTAAACGCGGTTCTAAGTTGTTAACAAAATTGTGGAACGCATCAAAATATGTTCTGATGAATTTGTCTGATTTCGAACCGGCAACCGCCGTCCAGGTTCCTGTGTCCGAACGTTTTATCGAAGACAGATGGGTATTGTTTGAATTGAACAAGACAATCGCCGAAACCAGAAAGCATCTGGATAAATACGATAACTATAATTCCCGTGCGGCGATTGATACATTCTTCTGGGATATTTTCTGTGACCAATATCTGGAATTTATCAAAGACAGATTCTGGGCGCCAGAAAAGTATAGCGCGGAATCAAAACTGTCGGCACAATGGACATTGTACACGGTATTGCGTGCAATAATCGGATTGTATGCGCCGTTTATTCCTTTCTTGACCGAAGAATTATGGCAAAAGATTTACAAGGATTTCGAAGGCGGTGAAACACTGCATTTGACATCCTATCCAATGGTGCAATCTGATTATGATACCGATGTATCAACGATGAACATTGCACTGGAAATCTTGAAGAATATTCGTGGGCTGCGCACAGAACGCAAGGTTGGAAATGGGGCTAAGTTGGAAACGCTGACCATTCCATCCGACACACCGGCGGTTCTGCATGGTTTGATAAAATCTGCGGCCCGCGCAAACGATATCGTTTTGGGCGATGCGATTGATTTTGTTGTTGTGGAACAAAAACAATAAACGGGGGGGCAGGCATGGCGGATAAATTGATTGAAAAAAGAATATTACAGGCCTATCAGTGCGACAGGTTTGGTAATGTTCGTCCATTGATTTTAATGAACGAATTGCAATCGATTGCGGACCGTCATGCTGAACACCTTGGGTGTGGGCGCACATATTGCCTTGAAAATAATGTTGGCTGGGTTGTGATGTATTATCTGGTCGATATATTGGAATTACCACGCGAAGGCGAAGAATTGACTTTCAGTACCTGGCCATCATGTCAGGATGCCCTGCGTGCCACCCGTGATTTTGAAGTTCATGGTGCGGATGGTCGTTTGATGGTTCGTGCCACTTCCCAGTGGATATTAATCGACATGTCACGCCGTCGTCCAGTGCCGTTGGCAAATCATTTGTCGCCTGATGTTGTGGTGCCAACCCGCGCATATGGGTGCGCCTTTGACAAGTTCCCAGATTTTGAAACCAACAAAACCCATGTAATGAAATGTCGCTTTGATGACATTGATGTGAACCAGCATATAAACAATGCGGTCTATGCGGTATGGGCAACCGAAAGTGTTGGCTATGCATATCGCACGGGGCACAAGTTGCGTAAAATTAACATTAATTTCAAGAAAGAAATCAGTCCAGATACACCGGAAATCTGTATCGATGTGGCGATTGATGGTCTGACCACGCGCCATAAAATCCGTACCGGCGATACAGAACATGCGGTTGTAATCTGTCAATGGCAAGAGATATAAGATATGGCGGGTGCGCTGCGTAAGTTTTTTACAAATGTGATTTGCGGTCTTGTTTACAACAAAGATGCACGCAAAAAAATGCGTGTCGTTTTGAATTCGGACATGTTGGGTTATATCCGTTTTATTCAAAAGCATACTGGCCTGCGCCTAAGAAAGATAAAAACCTTTATTGGTTATCGTGCACGCAATTTACTTATCAGTGTTAATGATAAATATATATTCAAGTTTCCCCTTCGTCGTGTGGATTCGAACGAATTGGCCATCCGTGAAAAGCGTATTGTTGATGCGCTGGCACCATTGTCACCAATATATATACCACCTGTGACGGTTTTGAAGTATGGCGATAAATTGGTTCGCCAATACGATTTTATCCAAGGTGCCCAGTTGCGAAAACTGTCCGTTGATTTCGTGTTAAAAAATATGGATGTTTTTGTGAAACCTGTTGCGCGCATGTTATACGAAATTGCATGTGCCGATCCGGCGGAAATTCGCGACCTTAAACCCACGCCCGATGCGATGCCTGGTTATTTGTACGGCTGGTGCCAGGGTGACATTGCGGATAATTTTTTAATCAATCCCGAAACCATGGAAATAGTTGCATTCATAGATTGGGAAGACTGCGCCTTTGGTGATTTTTCGGATTTGTTTAGTGGTGACAAACGCACCCCAATGCGAGAGTTTATGACCGCACTAAAACAAGAATACGACAGGTTATATAACAACGGTGATAAATAATGGGATTAAAACGCATATTGATAAATATTGTTTGTGGACTTATTCCTGGGCACAAGGCGCGCAGTCAAACGCGTGTTGTGTTAAACAATCCAAAAATTGTTCATGACTATGTTGAATTTGTTCGCGACTGGGCAAATAAGAATTGCGGTGGGGTAAAAAAATTGTCGCTTGAATTCGGGGTCGGTTGTCACAACTTGGTCGTATTATTAAATAACGAACATGTATTTAAGTTTTCGTTGGTCAATCGCCCCAGTCGTGGCCCGCGCGAAAAAAGAATAACCGATGCGTTGCGCACTGTCTCGCCGATACATTTGCCTGAAATGGAGGTCTTTGAATGGCGCGGTACCATCGTGCGCAGGTACGAATTTATCCACGGAAAATTAATCAGCGAATTTGATCCAAAATACATAAACCAAAACACGGACAAACTGGCAAAACAATTGGCGAATTTTATGTATTGTGTTGGTCGTGCCGATCCGGCGGAAATTCGCGACCTTAAACCCATGCCTGATGCAGTGCCCGGATATTTATACGGCTGGTTCCATAATGATTTGGGGAATAATTTTATTATGGACGACGAATTGAACATAGTTGGCTTTATTGATAATGAAAAGGCCGAATTCTGTAATTTCCAAGACGGCCTGTCATTAACTGCACACTTTTGGGACAAGCATGGTATTCGTGGATTAATGGTCGCCACCTTGGCAGAATATTCTAAATTATATTACGGAAATAAATAATGCATTTTTAAGATACAAAAACACCGCGTTTTGCGGTGTTTTTTGTCATGATATATTGAAGCGTATTATTTTTTATGTTAAAATTCTTGGCAAGAAAGGGGACTGAATTGGCGGAAAAAATAGATACGGAAAAAGTCTTTAAGCAGATAAAAAAACAAAATGGCGAAAAGTTTGCCCAGGTTATTAGGGGCGACAGGACCCACGACGGCAGTTTGCTTGGTGTCCCTAATATAGTGCATATATTGGAATACGCTGGTCGTGATGAATATGATGCGTTGAAAATACGCAGGGTTATTCAGGAAATATACACCCGGCACGAAGAGAATCAATATTTCACGACGAAATCCCCACTGGAATTGTTGTCCGAGGCCGGTTATGATGCTTTTGTTGTAAAGACCGAAGAACAAAAAAATTCTATAATAAAATATTATCGTCCGGGTGAAGAAATATGCACTTTTAGGGACCCAAGGCGTCATATAAACTATCACATGATTCATGCTGTAAAACGCGGTGCCGATAAAATACGTCCTTCGGACACGCCAAGACGCGAAGATGAATACGGAACTTCGGTTATATCGATTCAAATAATCAAAGACGGTGGTTTTATATCAATCAAAAATCGCTATAATCACACAATAAAGGATCAAAATCCAGATGCGACTTTTGATAATAACCCAGATAACATTATCCCTGGTCTGACAATGGCATTACAGGTATATTTTGGTGTTGATTTCAATGTTTCTAACACTCCCTTGCCGAACAAGTACCTAATGATTCATGATCAAATTGTACAATACCGCTATGAAATAGATAACGTTCATTTCGGTTCGGATTATTATTTTTCTGGCAGTACAATTACTAAATTAGACAGCAACTGTCAGATAATGATGGATTACATGATTTATGATACCAGGACAAAAGAAATATCGTCGCCAATTGACGATGATACGGTCAATATATTCAAGGCGGCATTTAACGGCCAGTCGGTGACAAGGACTACGAACAAATCAGATAAAACAACGGTCCTAAGCACGCCGAACGGAAACAGGGTGACAATAAAGGACGGCAAAATAATTGAATTAAGTTTGCCACATGTCAAAAAGATTGGTAACAATTTCCTGCGTTTCAACGATTCTTTGCGGACAATGCATTTGGCAAGCGTTGAAACAATAGGGGAAAATTTTTTAAGCGCCAATAAAATATTGTCACAATTTAGGGCCCCAAAACTTCAACGCACAGAAAAAGATTTTTTGACATGTAATGAAGCGTTGACAGAACTGGATTTGCCTGAATTAATAAGAATTGAGCAATATTCCCTGCAATGTAATCAGGTTATGGAATCTATAAATGTGCCAAAGGCCACATATCTTGGACATCTTTCCCGTGCTCAGCCGAACTTGAAAAAATTTTATGCGCCAGAATTAAACGAGAGAACTCTTGACGATTTTGCATATTACAACACTGATATCGCGCGGGCAATAGCATGGCAACAGTTTGATAAAAAACTTAAAAAACACACCCAAGAGGCAAATGCTCGCCTGGAAGAAAGTTTTCAAGAGGCACAGAAACGCCTAGAAGAAAAAATCCAAGATATACAGAAACGCAGGGGAGAAAGCAGTGGCCATGCATTTCAAAATAATGACCGTTCGTTTTTTGAACATTAATGTTTTGGTGTGATATGCCGCGCGCTGCACGAACCATCAGAATATAAAGAAAACAACAAAACACCGCTTTGTGCGGTGTTTTAAGATTTGGCAGTCCCAACGGGAATCGAACCCGTGTTACCGGAATGAGAATCCGATGTCCTAACCGCTAGACGATGGGACCATTTTCGTCAGGGATTATATCATTAAATCATATTTTGTCACTATAAAAATTATCGGCGCTGTAATTCGTTAAGTTTTTGATAAACGATTTTTTCAATCATTGCTGAACTTTCTTCGGTCGCATTGGAATAATAATCCTTTTCGTCATATAATCCAGAGTCAAGTACGGCCTTTTGTGCGCCCAGTGCCCCCATGTCTGGCGCGAACCAATCGATAAAGTGCCCAAACTCATGTGCCATGGTTGCGACAATCGCGTTAAATTTATATTTTTTATCCCTGTCTGCAAAGATGGTTTTGCGATTAATATGTATCCATGTTTTTCGGCTGTCAAAATCAATAATCGCAAAAGTATCGTTGTCAACAGAATTCCAAAGGCGCCTTGGTATATGGTTCCAAGAATCGACCACATGAATCTTTAATGTGTAATTGTGCAGTCCTAATTCGAACTTCATATCGTTGGCCAGTGTTTGTAAAAATATTCCGATGGCGCTTGGATTTCTGTGCCTTAAAGAATTCGTTGCCGTCCCTGCCAGTTTTTCATGTTTGTTCATCAGGCGCGCAATCTGTTCCCCATACTGATACGCGACGGGGCGCAAATTATTTTGAATTTCTTCGCGAATAACAAACTTTATTTCATCTGCGGGGGTGTCTTTTCGCCACATTTTTGAAATTTCATAATTATAGGTTGAAAACGCCCCGCCTACATATTCCAAGTCATCGCGCATTGCGAACATTTCAATGGACAAATCTCGCGGTCTGAATTGATCTTTCTGGGCGGCTGTGCGCAGTTTTTCAATTGCGTCCTGGGGCGACCAGTATCGTACCATTATTTGTACCTCTGGCGACATTTGTTTAAGCAATGCGGACTGTTCCGCGGAATTGTGCGTTTCTTGGTATTTACGAATTTTACCGACCGCTTTGTTTACGATGCGGTCTGTGTTCGCCTGCCATACAAGATTTTGTTTCTTATTCATAATCCTGATTGTAGTACAACGCGTGCGTCTGTCAAGTTTTTGTAGTGGTGTGTTAAAATATTTATTGAAATAGTAATAAATTTGATTATAATCATTGGCGCTATTGGGGTGTCGTCTAATGGTAGGACAAGAGATTTTGGTTCTCTTTATCATGGTTCGAATCCGTGCGCCCCAACCAATATTCAAACGCACCCTTGTGGTGCGTTTTAATATTGAACGGAGCCACGGTTCGTAATCTGCAACGCCAGTTGCCGGTTCGACAATGAGTAGATTTGATAAACAACGTGCAATCAAATCGTCAGGAATGCCCCGCAGGCATAATATGCCGAGGGAATTGAGTGCGCCCCAACCAAAGTTTCAAAACTTGCCCATCGGAGCAAGTTTTCTTTTGATTTCTAATGCTTTCATCGAGTTCGAAAGTTAGAATTAAAAAAGTGGCGATTTTATGCCACTTTCGAACTTTTTTAGATTATTTATTAATCCCTAAATCTTTCATTTGTGATAAAAGCGACATATCAAGATTTTTTGAAACAGGCTTATACAATTCAAAATTATCCTTGTTATTAACAAGTTCTGTCCATATATCGCTACGGTCTTGTGGACAATCTATACCCGGTTTTAGAACGTATACTTTTATGTTTCCACTTGTTATTTCCTGCATAACATCAATTTCAATAACTCTTTTAATTGGTTTGTCCGTCAAGGAATAATAAGTCCCATCGATGTCGCACTCAAAACCGTCAGAGTCTAATTCGTATATATATGCTTTTTTGCCAGAAATATCTTGGCTTAATTTTTGAACATACAAGATATCACTTGTTCTTGGGGATTTCCATCCGTCTGCTATCAATCGCATACACGAATAATTTCTTGCACGAGCAAAATCAGGCGTTGCAAATACAGCCGTTATAGGCGTGTTTGTTGTTGGTAAATATGCATCACGGGCATGAATAACGCCATCTGTTATTTTATGTTGTGAACCATGATAAAGAGTTTTTACTTTGTTTTCCATGTTTGTACATTATACCATAAATCTGTGTTTAAAATCTATTATTTCTTGCTTAATCTCAATCAATTTAGTTCGCGAATTGCACAGACAGCACAACCAAGATAGACAAGCCCGCCGATAAAGGCGGGTTTTATTTTGTTTTCTAATGTTTCCACCGAGTTTGAAAGTCGGTTTTTGAAAAATGTCAAAAAATTGTCATTTTCGAACTAGTTGTGATATAATCAAGTGAAAGAAAGGGGTTTATAAAATGCCGAAAGTAGCTGTTCATGATGTAAACGGCAAAATTTTTAAAGTGGATTCTAAATCGTTAATTTTTAATCCCGCAGTATACGGGGTAGTTATTAAAAAAAACAAAATTTTATTGTTGCCTGTTAATAACAAATATGCTTTGCCGGGTGGTTCAATTGAAATGGGCGAAGACCATATCGATGCATTAAAAAGAGAAATAAAAGAAGAAACAGGGCTTAGTGTGAAACCAATAAAGATTTTAAGTATATATACTTCTTTGTACAAAAGTTTTAAAACGGGGACAAATTATCATTGTGTTCAATTGTTTTATATCTGCAAAACTACAATAGCAGCACCTTCAAAAGTTCTTTTGACAGCAGATGAAAAGAAATATCTTAAACCCGCACAATGGATTGATGTTTCAAAATTAAAATCTTTAAAATATATAGGAACAGAACCTGTATTTAAAGATATAATTAAAAACTTTAAATAATCTTTAATTTGTTTTTCGCTTCATAAATCTCTTGTCCGATTTTGATTATATCGGCTCGCGAATTGCACAGACAGCACAACCACAGTTATTAAAATGCCCACTGGGGCATTTTTTGTTTGAAACATAAAGGTTTGGCGAGTTCGAAAGTTAAATTTCCATTTTTTATCTCTTCGAATACACTTTCGAACCGCGTATA
>JAZLDK010000022.1:0-11892 GCA_045614725.1 Candidatus Enterousia sp. | reverse complement strand
CGTTATCCAAATCCAATTGGCCTTGCACGATGGTAAACGTGTTGTCCCTCTTTGCATCTTCGATGGCGGCCAAATCCAACAAATACGGAATCTTCTTGGCATTCACTGAATCCGTTTGGTCTTTCAGATTGTATGACGGGGCCTTGCGCCAATCCTTGGGACTGAAATTGAACAACCTTTGTATCGGCTTTTCCGGGCAATACATATCCCACATCATTTTGTACAAATGCAATTGGATTTCGTGTTCTTCGTAAAATCCTTTGCGCCCGCTTTTGAAATCCACGATGGCGGTAAACGTTTCGGCCGTCTTGGGGTTCGTCATTTCGCACGGCAAATCAAGACAACCGGCGTAATGGTATTCCGGATGGACCAACGCAATTTCAACGGCCAACGGCTTTACGTTCCAATCCTTTACGAATTGGGCGAATGCTAACACGTCTTTGCGTATCGTAACCAACCAATCGCCAAATACCTTATCCGGTAAGTTGTTGCGTTCCATATAGTCCAACAGAACGCCCGGTACGGCGTCGAAATCGTAATGGCGGTTGATTATCAGTTCTTCGAATTGGGCGTGCATAAACGTTCCGTATGCGGCCGCCAAATCCCTTTTTTCCGTGGAACCCTCTTTGCCATTGGCGGCAATCCAATCCAACAACGCGGGTGGGGTCGGCATTACCTGTTTCAACAATGTTGTTACGGACGGGTAAAATTCCGGGTTGCCGTTGGCGTCGAACCGGTAATAATAACGGTGGCCGTCTGAATTCAATTGATAAACTTTGTATGGCGGTTCTTTCAACGCATCAGCATTGAAAAACAACGCCGTCATTTCTTCCACGGTCATTCCCGGGAACAACTCTTTTGTTGTGTCTTTTGTTTCCATATCGCCTGTATATTACTTTTTGTTGATTCTCATTATTTGTATGTATTCACGCAAGAACATTCCAAAGTTGATTGCGGACAAAATGATTACGGCAAACAATGCCGGTTGCCAAAAGATTGCGACGATGGCGCAACCCAATACCACGGCCCAAATGATGGCCCAAAACAGATTCAACGAACTTTGATATTTCATAATTTAATCGTTTGAAAGTCCAAACAGGAAATCGGCCGTGCAATCTAACATTTCACAAATGATGCGTACCCAATCCGGGTTTATCTTTTGTGTCTTGCCGCAACATAAATTGGTCATATTCACTTGTTGCGCGATGGCGGTTGAATCCGGCCACAACTTTTCCGAAATATCTTTTTTGAACACCTTTTTGCCCTGTGTGTTTGCGCGGGCCAACGCTTCATTAATTCTTAATGTCATTTCAATTTTGTTTTTATTGTTGTTATTAATTGCACCGTGTCGTGCCATTCTCTGATTCTTCAAAAATTCGGCGTATTCTTCCAAAATGCATTGGATTTCCCACGAACCCAAATTCTTGTATTTTGCGGCGGCTTCGTTGATGTCGTTTTCAAAGTCGGCCGATTCCTGTTCGATTATTTCTTCCGGGGTGCGGTTATCCATATAACGGTCAAATTCCGCATCCAATCTTCTATCGTCCAAATCACTCATAATACATATTCGGGGTTATGTTTCTTAAACAATTTGAAACTGACGTACAGGTTTGCACCCACAATTAGATACCACCATAAATGTTCGGATTCGCCACACATCGCCAATAAGGAAATGGCGAAATAGATTGATGAAAACTTTTTCATATCGCTTTTGTTTTAGTCCCGGAACCCGCCGGGTCGGTGTTGCAAAGTTAGTTATTATTTCTTTATGTGCAATAACTTTCGGTTTAATTTCTTTGATTGCGTCTTATTGCATCCGTTGATGTAACAATGTCTTTATGTCTGTGAACGCCTGTTCGTGGGCCTTGTATTCATGAATGGTGCAATCGGCAATAAAGTTCTGTAATTGATTGTACAGGGATTCGACCTTACCACGCGGCATTGCGTGCCGGGTTACGCCCTGTTCGTCCTCGAAACCTTTGCGGGTATATCCTTTCGCGGCCAATATCTTTTCGGCTTCATCCATTGATTTCGCAATGGTCATTCCGTGGCCCTGTCCGATGGTAACGAATCGCCCGAATTCGGTTACGATGATTTCTTTACCGTCCTGTGTTATGTATGTGTATTCTTTTGCCATATTGTTTTGGTTTTAATGGGACCGGTTGCCCGGTCCCGTGGTTCTTACTTGCGGCGTTCGGTTACGATGTAACGTGTGTGGGGTGTTACGATGTATGAATATTCGGCGGCCCATATAACGCGTGCGTCAATCACGCGATTGGTTCCATCGGTCAGAATTACGGCGAAACCTTTGCCGGTCATTTCCGGGTTGGTTGCCTTAACCTTTGATTCGTCAACGCCAAAACCCTTGCATTTGTCGGCCAACTTATCAATACCGTTGTTCCATTCCTTAACCAAATTTTCGTTGATATATGCCATATATTCGGGTTTGCCCATCCTGTTTGCCTTATCGCTTATAACCTCTGCATCGGCCGATTTTGCTTCTTTCAACGAATAGTACATCTTGGAATGTTCGCGGATAGTCTTGTAACTATAAAAGTAATTGTCAAGAATGGTACGGATGCGATTGTAACGGTTGCGTGCGCCATTCAACTTTGAACGCATTTCGTCGTAATGGTTGGAATACCAATCGTTCATTCTTTCGAACCATACGGTGCGGAAATCGGCCATTGTTTCAATCAATGCGGCCTTTAACGGGGCGGTTGCGTTTTCCTTATCGGCGGCGGCCTTTTCCATTCTTGACAATTCGGCGGTCAGATTCTCAACGTTGCGGATTTCGCGGGCCAAATATCTTTTGTTGTCTGACAGGTAACCAACGTTGTTGCCAATCTTGCAATTCCATTCCCAATTGTTGCGTAACTTTTCGTCGTAATTCTCGGCGGTAATGTCGTTGATTCCTGTTGCCTTTTTTGCTGATTCGATGGCCTTTTCAAGACGGGTTCCGTACATTTCGATTTTGTTACGGAATGATTCGATGCGCTTGTTAGCGGTTTCGATTTGTTTGCGGATTGAATTTATTGTTGCCATATCTTTCGATGTTTACCGGGAACCGGCCCGGTCCGTTTGTCAACCTCTGACATTGCAAATATCGGTATTATTTTTTATTCCGCAATAACTTTTACTTATTATTTTTACAGAAAATGCAACTTTTTTCGGAATCGCGCCCACAACACGTTCAAACGGGATTATATTTGTGGCGTAAACCAATAAAATCTTTCAGTTATGCCCGTTAGACGTGTGGCCGGTGGGTATCAATTCGGAACATCCGGCAAAGTTTATGCAAGTAAAGAAAAAGCGGAACAACAGGCCCGCGCAATTTACGCATCCGGATACAGGGAAAAAGACAAACGCAAATGAAATTGGGGAAATTTACCACTAATTACCGCTAATTTCCTATATTTGCATCGTCTTTTTACCATCATATCGCCTGTATCGGTATTTTGACGGCCGCCCCGGATTCGTTCGGGGCGGTTTTATTCGTTCATCTTGCGAATCACGGCCGCCCGTGCCGGGTTGTGTTCCAATAAATACGCATATTGGTACATATTCCCGTAATGGCCGGTATCCAACAGGTGTTGGCGCAATATATCCGGTTCCAACTCAATCAACGATGCGTACAATTCTTTGCGCACGTCCAAATGGCACGCCCGTTCAAAGGTGGGGTCAATATAGCGGTCCCCATATTTAACGAACGCGTGTTCGATTGGGAACATACAATACGCGTAACCCTCAATGTATCGCGCCGGTTCCGGGAACAACCAATCGGCCCGTTCCATCAAAAACACCAATTCGGCCGCGTTCCTGTAACATTGCTTTTGTTGGGCGTGGTAAAACCCTTTGATGAATTCAAGTTGTTTCGCGGTCAGAACGTCACGCATACGTTCGCATTGGACCGGGCGGCAATCCTTTACAATCTGTTTGTAATACGCTTGTTGTTCCCGGCCCCATTTTAATTGCGTCATTCCCTTTAATTGTTCGATGATGGGGTTTTCCTGTTCGTTCATATCTGACGTATTTTGATGTAACCATCTTTGCCGTATTTCTGTTGGGAATTCAACAGATACACAACCATATCAAATGCATCATCAACGAATGATGTGCGAAAATCCGTTTGAAAAAATCCGGAATCAATGTAACATTCCCGGTATGGTCCGGCGCCCCCGTTGACATCGTGGGTTATCAACTCAAAATTTGGAATCAGATTCAATAAAGCAACAAGCGACCAACACGGTTTGACGTATCCGTTACGGAACGAAAACAGGTTATGCGCAATCGCCACGTCTTTGCCAATTTTGATTTGGTATTCCTTGTTGTTATCCATCCAATACGACATATCGCACGTTTGCGGGTCTAATCCCAACGCAACCAATTTGTCCGATTGCTCAATTGTGGTGTAAAATCTTTCCATCATTGCATCAATATTTGGTAATCCATCCGGGACCAACCGCCGGATGCGGTAATTTTGGCAATCGTGCGGTCGCTGATTCTGTCTTTGACATCATCCGTGGGACCATCCGTTAATTTGCCGTGTTTGTATTCGAACAGGTATGAAACGAATTCGGATTCGTAAAACCTCATATCGCCCCAATCTTTGGTTCCCAATACATATTTGATGAATTCCCCAACGGTCAAATCCGGTTTCACTATTTCGACATCGTACACGTCGGTATAGTTGCCGCCGCCTGTCCGGTTAAACTTAATCGGTTTGAATTCCGCTTCAATGATTTGTTCCGGGGTTCGCGGTTTAACCGGTTCCGGTTCCTGTTTTTTTCTTTCCAATCGGAAAGAACGGCCGCATACAGGGCAAATTATCTTATCCCCGATAATGTCGGTTTTGATTTCATCCCGGTTGTACAGGAATACGCAACCGCAATCGCAACGTTTCCTTTTTGGGTATTCCGGGGCCACCCAATGTTTGCCGTGTTGTAATACTTCCATATCGTTATTTTTTTAATTCCCAATACCTGTAAACGCATTTCCAACCACAATCCCAAGTATCCCAAAATTGGCCATCCTTGACGCAAACAACGTGCATTGCCAATCGTAAAACATACGTTCCCGTGGGATGCGCGGTTACAAATTCATCAACCGTTGGTTTGTCTTTTGGGGAAACCTTGCACGGAACGAATCCGTGTTCTTCCAATAAACAACCGATGTTGTCCGCACTCATTGAATCGTAACGTTTGCGACCCATTTTGTACATCATATCGTATGCATCTAACCACGAACAATTCAATGCACCCGCGATGGCTCTAATATGGCAATCGCCTTTTCTGTTTGTTTTGTCCTGTGGGTTGGGTTGAAAAAACGTCCAATTCTCGTTTCTTCCAAATTTTCTATAATCCATATCGCCTATTGTTTATGGCCGGGTTGCCCCGGCCCGGTTTTACTTTACCAATTCAAGAATTCCCAAAAGTGTGTAAGATACTTCCCAATCATCCGGGTTGGAACCGAATTTAATTACGTTGATGTCGATTTTGGCCGGTGCCAAAAAGAAACGTTTATTATCCGGTGTGCGCCACGATGAAAAGAATACGCCATTAACCGGTTTTGTTGCCATTCTTTGGAATGTTCCAATGGCTTCGCGTGTTGCCTTTTTCATATCTGTTTGATTTATAGGTTAGACAATAAGGTTGAATCAATGAACGTAAAATCCAATGCGTAAACCACGGCGCAAACGGCATATAACTTTGTCGTCTGTACTCTCAAATGCGCGGTCCAAAAGACGGTTGGTTAATTCGATGTCAGCAACCAAACGAATCAATCCGGATACGCCAACCAATGTGTTGATTTTCTTACCCTCGAAAACGCCCGATACCTTAATTTTGAATTCGCGGTTGATTGTGCGGGTTGTGTACTTTAACGTTGTCATTTCTGTTTCGTTTTGGTTCGCGGAACCGGCCGCGTCCGTCGTGGTTTCATCATCAACCACGATGCAAATATACGCATTGTTTTTTATTGTGCAATAACTTTTGATTATTTTTTGCGAAAAAGTGAATTTTTTTGTTTTTCGCCTTTTTGCGTATCTTTGGGGCATACAAACGTGGATAGTTTCATAAGCAAAAAGCGGGACCGGATGCGAATTCGCGCCCGCTTTGTTCGTTCACACGCGTACCATTATAACATCCGGACAAACTTTCCGTTATTTTGGGCGAATTTGCCCCACAATCGCACATCTTTTCCGTTATGGTAACTTGTACGTCTGAAATTTTTGGGGCCGTTAGAACGCAAATAAATGGCTTTAATGGTAAACCGCATCAACCATCGCGGCCAATGCGGTTCAAATTGTTTGTCTAATTCATTTATAAAAAGGATTATCAATTGCAAATATAAAGAAAATCCGCGTTTCGCAACGCGGGCCGTGCCCAATTATTAACTTTAATTACTAAACCTTATATGTGTATCGCAAATATAGTCATTTTTCAATAACGACCGATTCCACATTGGTTATCGTTGTATATGGGTTTAAGGAAACCACATCGGTTTGTCTGTCTTTTATCTTTTTCGTCTTGAACCAAAGGAATTTTTTGTAACGGATAGATTCAACAACTTTCAATGATTCCCGGTTGGCCAACGTCCCGGTAAATTCCGTATCGGTCAACAATCCTTTGAACGTGTACCATTCATCGCCGCAAGAAACGGCCACGGCCGGAACCTTTATCGAATCCCGGATAACAACGGTGTCTTTCGGAATGGAACGCAACGCGATTATCGTTTGGGCCTGTGCGCTATTTACGGCCGACAAATCGCGGTTCTTGTTTTTCAACTCTTTTATCAACGCCGCATCATCGGCCCGGAACCGTTCAAACTCTTTCATCGTCAGTTCAAGCGATTGCACCCGGGCCGCACTCAATGAATCACGCACGCGGTATGTCTTGACGTCTGACAACAACGTTTCGGTGTTACCCTTGTATCGGTCCCGTTCATCTGTCAACCGTTCAATCTTGCGGTCCTGCCTGTATATCTGAACCGCCATCAGCGTTACCAACGCTATTATCGCAATCGTTATGTACTTTTTCATTCTTCTTTGTCAGTTTCAAACATTGTTCAAATCCCTTTTGGCGGCCGATAGTGTATGCGATAAAGCAAAACGCCGCCACAATCAATATATATGCAACCATCGTTTCAATCATTAAAAAAGAACGGGGCATTGCGCCCCGTGTCTGTTCGTGGGTTCCGGTTTACGCCTTTTCCCATTTGTCGGTTGAATTGTACGCCCAACCATCGGCCGTGAAATCGTATGATACGGTTTCGATAACCGATGCGTCAACGTAAGTAAGGCAAATGCCCTCGCCGACACCCTCGCCTTTGTATGATACTTGGTACAGGTGTTTTTGCTTTCCTGTTACCTTTGCAATCTTATCGCCTACATTCAGCGAATCCAAGATTGCGCCATCAATAGCGGTAATGTCTGTAACCTCAACGGTAATTGCACCGTTTACCAATGCGTTCAAAATTTCTGATAACGCACCGCCGCAATCAACTTGGTTGCCCTGTCCGGCAATCTTTTCGGCAATTGTTGCCAACGCTTGTTCTTTTGTCATTTCCTTTGATTTTTGATTGTTGTTAAAATCGTTTCCAAAACTATCGTTAAACGCCCCACCCTTATTTTTCATCATCATTTTCTTTGTTATCTAACGGACAATTGTACCCAACACGTTCACATCGTTTTTTCAATCTTTCATCATTCGCCGTGTCAACCGGGCAAATAATATTCGGGTCTTTGAATTTGTGTTTGCAAAAATGGCTTTGCATAATCACGGATGATTTTTCCGCCGAATCCAATTTTTCCCGTTCATAATCCGCGTTACGTTCTTGGTAGAACTTTTTTTGTTCCGCTAACAGGTCCCGGAACATATCGTATGGGGTTTTCTTTTTATCCTCTTTGGTTTTAATCCACGACCAAAAACCCGCACCGGCAAAAATGGATAATACGCCCGTTGCAATAGTGACCCAAATTGATGTTTCCATATACCATTGAGTATTTGTTTTACATTGTCATTGCAAAAGTAAAATATAAATCCGTTATATTATAGTTTTCCCGGAAAAATTAAAATAACCCGCCATTGCTGACGGGTTGGCCATAACGATTCCAAAGTATGCCGAACGGCCTTGAAACCTTATTGTCCCTTTTCCGGTTCATCATACGGCGTATGTCTTGCGACGTATGGCGAACACATACCATCCGTTGCGTTTACGATGGCCGTAAATATTACCCGGGCGATGTCTGTTGCCTGTTTTCCGGATAATCGCATTTCCTTTGACAATCCCTTTACAACAACATCCGCGTATTTTTCCGCATACACGGCAATTTCAATCATTCGTTTTTGTTTGGCTTCGCGCTTGCGCTTACCTAACCAATCTTTAATCTTCTGTATCATATCTGTTTCGGTTAATAAGTCCAAATCACATACGGTTTGTGTTGTGGGGAATCGTCAACGTGGATGTACGTTTTGGCAATTCCAATTCGGTTGAATCCCACTTGTTGCAATGCTTCAACTATCTTGTATCGGTTTTCAACATCATTGCAACGGATGTCAACGGCCCGGCCTAACGTATGGGATGATGTACCCTTGCGGCCGTGCGCCTTTTCGTATTCCGGGGTGCGGTATGCACTATTCAAGACGAATGGAATGCCCGCAATATCGCGGGCCGTATCCAATCGGTTTATCGTCCCTTGCGCCATATCCTGTAATGAACACGGCGGCGTGCATCGCTTGAATTCTGATTCTTTGAAATGTTTTGCGGTTATCATCTTTGTTGTTATTTAACGGTGCAACCCATTGATTGGATTGCACCGATTATTAGTGTTGTTATCTTTTTCATTCGTTTGTATGAACAATATTATAAATCTTAAACCTACGTTCTTGCCGAAAGTGTGATTTTAATTTTATTGGAATAAAATTTCTTCCATAAGATATTCCCCGCACCATTGGGATGCAAACCATCATTGGAATAAACGTCTATTGTTCCCGCCGGAATGCTTAAACCACTTTCAGACCAAAAATCAACAATTGGGAAACTGAACCAATTTGCAATTTGCTTTTCAAGTTCATACAATTGTGCCAATGCGGTTTGATTGAAACTATTGTGACTTACTTTTTGATAAGTTACGACCACTATTTGAGCATTGGGGAATTTCTTGCTTACAAATTCTAATCCCGCCCTCATATTTATAACCGTATTCAAACGATAATCCAATGGTGCATCGGTAAACCAATTTACAGGTGTAAGACCGGTAAGGTCTGCCGAAATTGCGTTTTCAAAGGTGTTTCCACTCGGCAATGGGGAATAACAATCGTTCAGACCACAAAGAAATGTTATAAAATCCGGATTATAATTGTTGTCGTCCGCATCCTTAAATAGTTTTGCAATCTGATTCATCATAACGTTGTTTGCTTCAACTCCACTTGTTTTGTAGTTGTAATCCAATGCGCTATCGGCCGTTAATGCCCAACTTGCACCGCCCAAGCCATAACCGCTAAACACCATTTCGTTTTCCTCAACGGCGTTTTTGTGCCACGGATAGGTACTTGTACTTGCACCCAAACTTGCATATTTCTTTCCGTATAAAGGATGTAAAGATGGCGAAGCACTTAAAATCTCAATCATTGCATTAAGGTCTGATAATTGAGTTTCAACAACACTACCGGTTGCCCCATCAACACCCGCTTTTAAGAATTTTGCACCGCTAGGGATGTCTTGTGCGGTCAATGTAATGGTAGCCAAAGCGGTTGTGTTTTTTATTCTGCTGATATATTCTAATTTTTCATTATAGAATAATACAACGGTATAATCGCCCGTGGATGCACCCCTTATATTTTCAATTTTTACTCCCGGTTTCGCATATATGTAATCCGTTACGGCATAAGATGTTGACGCCGTTTCGCGGATAGTGCCATCGGAATCAAGGAAAAATCCTCTATGTTTAGCAACCTTTTCCCCCCATTCCCCAATAAAACATTTGGGTTGGAATACTATATCGGTTTTTGATGTTGTGCCAAATGCGGTAAATGTTCCCGACGCGTCAAAATCAAATACAATGGTATAGGTATCGCCATACCAAAAATATTTATTGCCTATAATCGTAGATTCTGATTTATATAATGTTAGACTTGTCGATGATGAACCATCCCATAAATACAATATAAACTCCCCATTATTACCCAACGGTGTCGCTTTTTGTACGGTAATTTCTTGGTATTTCTGTTTGAATTGAACAAAAACAAACCCCTTTGCAATGGGTTTTCTTGAATTACTTTTGACATACGGCATTTTTGCATAATTATCAAGAGCAATTCTCTTTTCTATTTCATCAATCACGGTAGGTAGTGCCAACGGCTGAATCGTATTGATATATCCCGTGGATGGATTGATATTTGCCCTACAATACACCGCATTAGATGGTATATTTTCAGCGGTCAATGTCACATCATCTGTCCCCGGCTCCCCAATGGCAGAAATAAAGTTCAATTCACTATCATAAAAGGCAACTTTTGTATAACTATATGCCAATGGCGGATAAGGATTGCGAATGATAGTCCCAATTACGCAATAGAAATAATCTGTAACCGCATAAGAATCTGTCGCATCAATTAAATTACCATATTGCGAAACAACTTTGCCAATCGTTCTTTTCACATAAGGTGAATATATACCGGTGTTAGTGTTTCCCCCTATGTTCAATAAATTGGCATTAATATCTGCATTTCTTGTTGAAGAAACCGGACCAATGGTTTTCCAATTGTCGGCAACGCCCCAATTGGAAACATCATCGCCAATAAATTGTTCAATAACCCAACCCGTGCTTAACAGATAGGTAATATTCAATCCGCTTTTGCGATATGCCGTTGGTACGGCTGAACGGCCCGCACTTGCGGTTTCGTATTCGGTTGATTGTCCGTTTACATCGTTTACGTTTACGAATCCCGAATTGGCAATTTCAATCGGTGTATTAGTCCAAGAACCATTCCATATAAATACGCAAATTTGGCCTTGTCTTACGGTTATACTTGTACCGAAATTGGCGTAAGTACCCGCGCCGCCAATATAAAAAACGTTTTGGTCGGGCGTTCCGGGTGATGTACTCGGTGTTGCCACTCCTATAAACTGATAACCAACGGTTAAAGAGTTGATAATTGAAAGCAAATATTGTTGGATTGTTTCGCCCTCAATCTGTTTTGCGTTATTATCCCACGCGGGCAATCCGTGTTCCGTCGGGTTGTTTATAATATCCAATAATTGTGCATAATTTCCGGCCATAATTGTATGTTTTAATCGTTATTGAAATCGTTATTAAAGTCATTATTAAAGTTACCGCCCGTTGGTACAACGTACCCGCGTCCGATTTTCTTCGCTACCGTTGCCGTATCGAATTCGGCTTCAACGCTTGCAACGTCCCCGTTATCTTCCCATTCGGGAGTGATTAAGAACGTATCCAATTCGTATGTCTGTCCGTGATATGTAATGCGGGCATAATCGGCCATCCGGATAAATCGCATAACATCCAACAGGTATTCGGATGCAAAGAATTTGAACCGGTAATGTTTTTCCGAAATCTGTTTAATGGGGAAAAAGTAACCATCCCGGGTTTCGCCCTCTTCTTCGAACGGATATTCGGGTTTAGCCAAATCGGAATCCAAATACAACACGTTATGAAACGCCGGATTCTTGTAAACTATCGCGCCCGCATCCATTACGAAATCTTCTGTATCCCACCATTCGATTTTCAAGTATGGTTCGATGTCGTTTACCGCCGTGAAAATATCGGAATACCACGTTTGCGTTCCATCGGATATACTTGCGTAATACTGACCGTTGGCGAATGCCGTAAATATCGGAAAGTTACCCGGGAACACAATTACATCAATCGTG
>JAZLDK010000021.1:0-1120 GCA_045614725.1 Candidatus Enterousia sp. | reverse complement strand
TGCAAAAAGCCCCTGCCCGTTAATCCATCCCACATAAGGGTCATACAATGCGAATTTCTTTTCAAGGTCTTTCGCGTGGCCTGCTGATACGTCTATCCCCGTTGCCTTTGCAAGTGCTTGAATTGGGACAATGATATTGTCCCCCTCAAACCGTGTCGCGTTTTTCAACAGAATACCATACAGCAGGGTCAACAACACAAAATCCGGGGTCGTCACGCTGTCCGCCTGCGTTTTCATCATTGACGCCGTTTCTGCCGGGGTTTGAGTTTCATGTACAGGCTGCCGGGTCTTTACGTTGATAACTTTCCCGAGTTTTTCATCATAGCGGAAACGGGTAAACGCACCCGTGCCGAGGGGCGCAATAAACGCCGTGGGGTTGGGTCGGGTCGTCAAGGCAAACTGAAAATCCTGTAAGGATATGGCTGTTATCCTGTCGCTGACAACAATAGCGCCGGGGTCTGTGGGCTGGAAATGCGCCTTTGCAAACAGGTTTGCCGTGTACATATACGATTCTGCGCCGCTGCTGTTGTGAAACGCGCAATAGTCGTCTATGACTTTTTTTATGTCGGCCTCGGCCTCGGGGGGCAGATCGAACGACGTCCCGTTGTCGTTGATTATGGCGTCAATGCCGCCGTGGGTGTTATTGTAGGCGATTGCAAGGATTTGCAGCGCGTCAATAATGCTTTCATGGGGCGGGTCGTTGGTGTCGTCCGTGGACGTTTCGCGGGGCGTCATTTCTTCCAGCACTTCAACGTCCATATCTTCATCGTCCAGCAGATCGACGCCGTTGACGTCGTTCCAATGCTGTACCATCGTCAACAGTATGATATTTTCCCGTCCCCATAAGCGTAACGTTTCGCCTATTGTCCGCATATATTCCGGGTCGAATAATATTGGCATATTACGGGCAATCTGTTGCGCGCTTTGTAGTGTTTCCTGTAGTGCCGGGGTCAGCGCGCGCGCCGCGTTCGCTGCTGCTTTCGTCGCCGCCTGCACTGCCGGGGTCATCGTTTCTTTTATGGTTTGTGAAAACTGTGAAAACCATTCCGAGGATTCACTAAACAGACGTGCAAACTTGTTGTCATACGACAACGTGCTTTCCGCGGCTGCGCGTACCATT
>JAZLDK010000020.1:0-1407 GCA_045614725.1 Candidatus Enterousia sp. | reverse complement strand
AAAACTTGTTTCGGGTGTTTGATATGTTCACCGCGTCGATGGGCAAACAAAATCAATGGACGGATTCAACCTTTGAAAAGTTCGCCGCCATTCGGCAACACCTGAAAGCCTTTGACCCCTTGTTGTCGTTCCCTCAAATCGACGACGCAAAAATGGGTGATTATATTCAATATCTCAACCGAAAGGAATTGCGCAACACAACCATTGCAAAGCATCTTTCATTCGTGCGTTGGTTCTTGCGTTGGGCTGCAAACAAAGGATATTACCAAGGAACGGTTCACAACACATTCAAGCCCAAAATCAAGGGCATTGACGGCAATTCAAAGGAAATAATATATCTAACACAAGACGAAATCAAAATGTTGGAAAACCACCAATTCCAACCCACGCAAGCATCGCTTGAACGTGTCCGGGACGTATTCTTGTTTTCGTGCTTCACCGGGCTTCGATATTCGGACGTTGCAAAGCTGAAACGAACCGACATCAAGGACGGGTTCATTGAGGTTGTAACAAAGAAAACAAACGATGGTTTGCGAATCGAATTGAACAAGCATTCACAAGCCATTCTTGACAAATACAAGGATTTCAAATTTCGTGGCGACTTGGCATTGCCTGTAATCTCGAATGTAAAAATGAATGAAGCCTTGAAAATCCTTGGGCAAACGTGTGGCATTGACGAACCGACCCGAATTGTATATTTCCAAGGAAACAACCGAATGGAACAAGTGTTGCCAAAGTGGGCATTGCTGACCACCCATTGCGGGCGACGAACATTTGTTGTTACCGCCTTGCAACTTGGCATTCCAAGTGAAGTGATAATGAAATGGACGGGACATTCTAATTTTTCAGCGATGAAACCTTACGTTAAAATCGTTGATGAATTGAAAGCACGCGCAATGACCAAATTTGACGAATTATGATTGTAAAGAATGCCGAAAAACCCTGTACACGATTTTGTACACGAATTTATGACAAATTCTTGCTATTGTGTGGTATTCTACAATATCGCAAATTTCGCTTTGTTATTGATTGAATGGTGTTTTGGCATTGTGTGGTATTGTGTGAAATCATACGTTTTAGAGCCTCTCTCTCCGCTGAAAGCAGATTTCACTTCGAAGTCTGCTTTTTTTATTTGCATTTTCCAACTACATAATTCGTTGAAAATCGGCTCACCTGCAAAAGTTGGGGGGATGATATAAAAATATTATCTTCGCATAGTTAAAATAAAGTACTATGCAAGACGAAAAAATACTATTGGAATTAGCCCGTTTGATATTGCCATCAGGTTTCATTGAAAACTTCAAGATTACAGGTATCACCAGCAATGATATTGATGTTGAGATTTCACTTGATGAGTTCGATAATCTTCCTTCAGAACGCCAAGGCCATAAGATAGAGTCTAAGGGT
>JAZLDK010000019.1:0-24093 GCA_045614725.1 Candidatus Enterousia sp. | reverse complement strand
CCCCACTGGAACCTAAATCCAGCGCGTCTACCAATTTCGCCATACCCGCGTGTTCTTAATATACTGGGTAATTGCGCGGGAACGATGGGTCCGGACGGTCCAGTTCGGATTTTACACCGCATCCTGTCAATAACAGTACTGATATTGTCATAAAAAATACGAACAACCTTTTCATGCCTGTGATTATACTGTGGAAACTTGTGTCTTGTCAAACGATTTACTGAATTAAAAAAATATGATATAATACCCATTTACAGGGGGAGATTTTTATATGTCGTTTTCAAAAATGTCACGCGATTTAAAGTTGCTGATAGTTTTTTCGGGGTTGCGCCATGTCACTGAATTGTTTTTGGGCGCGTTCATGGTATCGTTTTTGATGCAGGTCGCGACGAACCAGATTATTGCCGTGTCCACATACAAATTGTTTGAATATGTTGCGACAGCGCTGGGAAGCGTGTTGTTTGCGGGCTGGTGCAAGCATCGCAACAAGGTGACAGTTTTTCGTTTGTCCGTTCTGCCCAAGATTGCATTACTGATATCGATTATTTTATTGGGCAATAATGTGCCCCAGCATGTTTTTATATTGGGAATGTTGTATGGTCTGTGCGCGGGTCTGTACTATTTGCCAAACAATACCATGGTTGGCGAAAAGGTTTCTTCGGACATTATGGGATATTTTATGGGGACCCAGAACGCGGTCAGCTATGCGGCAAAAATTATTTTTCCGGTGGTTCTGGGATACTTTATCGATACGGGGTCATACATTTCCATGTCATATGTGCTGTTGGGGCTGTCCATTTTGGAACTGGGGTTAATGATGTTGTTGACCCCGTCACATCACCGCAGCAAAAATCCGATGGATTACGGTGGCTTTGTTCGTTGCGCGTTGCGATTTCCGGTTGTTAAGAAATTATTTGTTATGGAATTGATGCGCGGAATGGGGAACGGACTGCTGACATCTGTAATAACAATGTACACGATTTATATGTTCAAAACAGACTTAAATCTTGGGATTTTCACAACATTGTTTTCGTTATGCTCGGTACTGGCAACATGGTGTATAGGTCGCTTTTGTCGCCCCAGAAGTTATCCCATGATTGTTTATATGTGTATGCTGATGATAGGTTTTGGTATTTCTTTATTTATATGGCATACGACCCCGATTACATTTTTGATTTATAATTTTGTATATGCGACTGCGATTATCGGTATGGATCAAATATGCAAAGTAAATATGTTCAAGTTATCCAGATCTAAGTGCGTCACAAACAATCATAAAACTGAATTTTTTGTAATTCGAGAGTTCTCATTGTTTCTTGGTCGCTGGGTTGGTTGTGTTTGTCTGATGTATGTTGGTGTTTTTGGCGACTATTCATGGTTGCTTTGGTTCCTTGTATTAATAACAGTCACGATATTGTTGTCGGGGTATTCTGTAATTCGCATAATGCCGTCGTACGCCAAGAATAAAAAATAAACGCCCGAATGGGCGTTTTATTATCGCTGCATGCTTCTAAGTCTGGCGACGATACCAAATATTTCGGCTGTATTGTCCCTTAATTCCATATTACCATCCTTTCTTTTGTTTGCCATATCGACAAGTTTAAAGAATTTGTGCGATTTTGCGCGTGCAAATGTTTTCTGCAGTTTAGAAGATTTCTTATAACCGACTTTACCCACGCTGTGCCTTGTCTGCGACATAAGCAAATAACCCGCGCTGTCAGTCAGCGTAATTTTCCCCAACTTATAGTCAACTTCCCAGCGACCAACCCCGAATTCAGGTTCAATCACATTGCCAATGGGTTGTATAATTTTCAGTGTAAATTTGTCAACGTGTTGTACAATTCGTGTAAATTGGTACGAAACAAAAGATTTATCTTGTGTTACAGACATAACAGACTTGCTGTCCGTAATAAATGCCGTGGCAATGTCGTATATCTGTGATATTCTGTACATAGGTGTCATAATATATTCCTTTGTTATATATATTATATACAAAAAATTGTAAATGTCAACTTTTTTGTTGTTGTGGAGTGCGGTCGCTTGGGAAAGAAATAAAATTGTTTCTACAAATTTTGTTATATAATGTGACTAGAAATGCCAAAAGGAGATAAAAATTGAATACAAAATTACAAATGTTGTTATCAAATATTGCTTTGGTTAGTTCACCTTTTGGGACAACATGGTATTCCGGTCCGAAACGTTTTGAAGACAGTTTATTTGCACGTGGTGTAAAACTTCCCCATCATTTATATTATAAATATAAATTACCAGGAGATACTGAACCAGGAGTTTATATGCAAAAACTGGCTTTATACAGTTTTTTTATCAATTATGATTCTTGGGGATATGCTTGTTTAGAAGAAAACAAACAAATAACACAATCTGAAAAAGATTTGATAGTTAATGAAATTCATGCAAAACAAAAAGAATATGCACAAAGTTTATTAGACGATGGTAAAGAATTGTTAAGATTGAATCCAAATTTGCAACACCTGTTGATTAATTCACAAAATGTTTTTGATGTTTTGTCTGGTGCTACTTTTTGGTACCTGCCACGCAATATAGAATATTTTATCGATTATAAAAAACGTGATATTAAAAAAGAACAAGAAAACTATGAAATTATTAGTAGTTTTGGTATAAAAGAATCATGTGGCATTCTTGCTCCAGAAATAGCAGACATGGTAATTTCAGCATTGAGGAAACACACAAATATCATACCCAATAAACACAAAAATGGATAAAGAGATACATTTTTGATTAAAAAGTTCGTAAATGTGTGAAACGGTGCCTATTTTCAACGCCCAACTTTCGAACTCACAAAACGATTGAAAAACCAATCAAAAAAACACCCAAACGGGTGTTTTTGATTTTTGGCAGGGCGACTTGCGCAATTTGCGATATGATGAAATGCATGAATAGTTGTTTGGGAAAGATATTAAGGTATTTTTACAAATTTTTTGATATAATATGACAAAGCAAAGGAGACACAAAATGGCTGTATTTAGTTTATTAGAAGAACGCCCTTTAAATGATTATTTAATAAATTTAATAAAACCAAGTAACATAAGAAGAATAGAGAACACGGAATTTGCGCGCTTAAATATTGACGCAATCGCAAATAACATGGTTTATCAATACATAAAAAGAAGAATTCGTGACTATTATCAACAACAACCATGGCAAACAAAGTATTCTTGTTTTAAATTGGTAGACAAAAATCGTCTTGATTTGCCTGATTGGACAAAAGAAGTTTACAATCGTGGCGGAGACATTTACGAATTTGATTCAGATAGTGTACCAAATATTTTTTTACAAGATTTGCTTATGGTTCGTGATTATTTGTTTTCCATAGCAAAAAAATATATTGAACAAGAATGTAACAAAGTTGATTTATCAAACGGCACAGAAACATTATTCAGAGATTTTTCTTATTTAAAAAACTCTGATGAATATAAAGATTTTTATGCAATTATACAAAAGGCTATCGAATGGAAAAATCAGCTGTTTTTGACAGCTAAAGAAAAAATGATGAATTAAAATAATTCTGCGCCTTTCAATATACAAAATGCAAATGATATATAATACAAAGTTCGTAAATGTGTAAAACGGTGGCTGTTTTTCACTTTTAACTTTCGAACTCGTGAAAGCATTAGAAAACAAATAAAAAATCACCCGTTTGGGTGATTTTTTATTTTGGCAGGGCCAACTGTGCAATCCACGAGCTGATTTTATACATGATTTGTTGTTGTTCGGGAAAGGAATAAAAACATTTTTGCAGATTTTGTGATATAATATGCTGAGAACAAACAAAAAGAGCAAAAATGAAAAAACAAAAAAACGACTACATAAATATCTTACGTTGGATATTATTAGTGCCCGCTGTATTGTTAGCAGTGTACCTTGTTTTGTTGTTATCTGCATATATGACCCATTTTATTGGTGGTTTTGAAAAAATCAAAACGCCTTGTCTGATTGTTTGGTTCCTGATACAGTCTGTTGTGGCTTACTTTGTTGCAAGATATATAGCACCAACACACAAAAATATAGCCGATTGGGTTTCAATTATATTGTTCCCTTTATTTGTCATATCTTTGTTTGGTTTATACGCTTTGGGATTTTAATAATAATATTAAAAGTTCGTAATCTACAAAACAGGCATGGTTTTCATCACCCGAATTACGAACCACAGAAAAGCAAAGGAAATAAACAAAAAAACCGCAAAAATGCGGTTTTATTTATTTTGGCAGCCCCAACCGGATTCGAACCGGTGTTCTCGCCTTGAAAGGGCGGTGTCCTAGGCCTCTAGACGATGGGGCCAAAACTGCCGTGTTCTTTTCGAACGCCGCCAAATTATAGCGGGCATTTACCCCAATGTCAAGTAAATATCAAAAATTATTCGGCACTTGGTGCTTCGGTTGGTAATTCATCGACCTGGATGAATACAATTTCTTTGCCGTCGGCGCCAATCAGGGTTAACTGGCCGTCAACCAATTCATATTTTTCAACCGTTGGCATAAACTGAAAGTATTCCTGTTCGGTTGCCATGGCATCCTGGGGGCCCATCATCATGGTGGATACAAATCCGTCAAATTTGATGTTGTCACCATTCGCTGTATATGCGCCGTTATAAAGGTTTACAACCTTGCCGTTTACGCGCATTTCGGTCGGATCAAACGACAGAACAATATTCACGGCCGGATTTTCGGATACAAAGTTCGCACCCTTTAACACATCTGGATTTTGTGGTGTTTCATAGCAGGCACCCAGTGTCAACGCACAAACGCCCACCGCCAACAATTTGAATTTCATGTTTTTCTCCTTGGGTTTATATTGTTATTATAGAACAAATTTTATAATAATAAATAAGAAAAAACACCGAAAAAATCCCGCCACTTCCGGCGGGTGATTTTACTTTCGCTTTACCATTTCGCGTTCAATGCAAACCAGTGCTGCGTGATGAATATTATTGTGTTCATCAACATACTTCTGGATTCGCGCGCGCTTTTTGCGTTGTGGGGCCTCTTCCTGTATCGCCTGTTCTTGTTCGCGTTGCGCCATGCGCGCCAGATATTTTTCATGCAATTGTGCGTTTTTTTCGATGTTTCGCTTAATTGCTTCGTTGTCTGTGAATATTATTTTTTTTATATTGTCGAATGCTTGCTGCCTTGAATATTGTGCGTGGCTGCGGCGCGTATAGGGCGCCAGGTATCCTGCAATTAAATCGGACAAATCCCCCAACAGTTCTATGTCATAGTGGCGTTGGTCCGTTCTTGGGAACGCCATTGATAAAAATACTTTTGATTTAAGGACAAGTGCATCTGCGATTTCCTTGGTGTAAACGGACTGGGTGCGCCATTTGTCGCCGATTGTTTGTTCGTTTACATATGATACGGGTGCCAAATCCAGATATTGTTTGCGGATATACGGCAGATACTTGGTCATAAAAGCGCGCCTTGCGGCGGGGCGAACTTCTTGTGTGCTCATGTTATTTATTTACTTTTTTCTGTATTGATTAACTTCGATGAAGACAAATTGAACCTGATTGGCGATTTGTTTTGCTTCTTTGATTGCCTTGATGCGTGTTCTTTTGCGCTGTTTCGATATTTCGCGTGGCTGGGATTCAAGTTTCTTTTTCATTTGCTTCTTTTCCAGCAAATTTTTGATATATCTGTTGTTTGTATACAGTGCTTCAAACAAAAACTTTTCTGCGCTTTTTCGTGCCTTTTTTATGTCGCAGTCTTTCGAGTTCGCCGGAATCAGCGAGCGCATTGTGTATTTGGATAAATAATCCGCCATTGATTTGATAATTGATTCCAAGAACTTTGGGTTTGTGTAATCTGGATCAGTTGTATCCAGTGTGCGCAGGAATAATTTAGATGTGCTGATTAAAAAGTGTTCAACTTCATCAGAATAGGGTATTTCGTTGCGCCATTTGTTGCCAATCTTTTCGGCGGTCATATACGATGGCCCATGCTTGTCCACAACCTCATTCGTTATAAAGCGTGTGAATTGTCCAAACAGTTTGTCGGACTTGCGGGTGCTGTGCTTTTCTTTATTCGATGGCATTTTGATATCCTTGGGTTATTTTTTTCTTTTCAAGGATATTATAGGACCAAAATTGGAATTTGTCAATGTTTATTTGGCTTTTTTGGCTTTTTTCTTTTGCAACGCATGGTATTCCAACTGAATTGCCACACCGATACCGGATTTGTGCATTTTCTTGGAAAAAGCGGTGCAGTTATGGAATTCTGTTTCCAATGTCCCCCATCCGGAATATTCCCAGTCAATCATCCCGACGATTTCCATTGTCTTGGGGTCAACGATAATATTATTACAAATATCGTTATGATTCCATCCGTCGCCGTCCATGCTTTTAAGGTCCTGAATTTCGGCCGGGTCGGTATTGTGCATCGCATCAATAAACTGTGCCAATTGGCGGCCCCATTTCCACCCGTTTTCGATGATGGTGCCCAACGGAAAAGTGTTTAGATTTTTGCCCGCAATAAAGTCGTATTTATAGAATGTAAATCCGCACGATTTGATTATATCTATTTTTGGTATGCGCAGGGGAGATATAGGCTGAAAAGCATCCGTTATACGCTTTTCACGCATGATTTTTTCGACCGGTATATCCTTGTCATAGTACTTGCGGATTTTGCATACATATTTATTGTTTATTATAAATCCGATGTTCCATCCGCCCTTGATAACGCGCACATGTTTGAATTCGGATGCTGGTATAATCTTGCGCAGGGCATTAAATTTCTTTCTGTAATCATACAGTTCGGTTTTTCTGATTTTTTCGCGCCACTTACGTACGGGCAACAGGCCCGCCAAGAAATCGCAAACTTCAAAATATATGCGCCACATAGTTTTATATACCTTTGATAAAATATGCCATAAATGATATTGAAAATTTAGAAAAAAACAAGTACTTTATGGGTATGTTTAATTCTGGAACGATTGTTAAAGTGTTGATATCTAATATCCCGAATTCGGGGTATGACTATCGCCTGGGTGCGCCGGCGGATATCGGGACATTTGTAATGGTCACTGTTATGAACCGTCCGTGTGTTGGTGTTGTGTGGGGAATTGGTGACAGCAACCTGCCGGAATCCAAGATTAAGAATGTTTCAACGGTGTTGAATTATGGCCTGTCTATTACGGATTTACAGTGGATTTTGCGCATGTCGGAATGGACGATGATTCCACTGGGAATGGTGCTGAGACTTATTGTTAATATCCCAGATGTGTTTTTGCCCCCGCGCATGGAACAGTTGTATGTATATAATCATAACACGACCGCCCGCATGACCCCAAATCGTCAGGCGGTCGCTGATGCCTTCTCTTCAAATGACAATGATGCCATGACGGCAAATGACATCCAGAATATATCGCATGTCAGTGCCGCGGTTGTGCGCACAATGATTAAGAACGGAACGCTGGTCCCGACCCAATTGCGCGAAAAGAACCCAAATGAATTTGTGTATGAATATCGTGATTCCGGTGACATAACGCTTAATGCACAGCAACAATCCGCGGCCGACACAATTGGCGCATCGATTTCCGCGGGCGGTTTTGGGGTTCATTTACTGGATGGAATTACGGGCAGTGGTAAAACCCAGGTCTATTTTGATGCCGCGTGGCGCGCGTACAATGCGGGCAAATCTGTTTTGTTGATGATGCCGGAAATTGCGCTGACGGCCCAGTTTATGTCGCGATTTGAATCGCGCTTTGGTGCACCGCCGGTCGTATGGCACAGTAATCTGACCGCGGCGCGTCGTCGTGAAATCTGGCGTGGCGTGCTAAACGGCAAAATAAAAATAGTTGTGGGCACGCGCAGTGCGCTGTTCCTGCCGTGGCAAAATCTGGGACTGATTGTTGTGGACGAAGAACATGATTCTTCATACAAGCAGGAAGATATGGGCAACTATCACGCCCGCGATATGGCGATTTTGCGTGCCAAGATTGCGGGGTTCCCCGTGGTTTTGGCCAGTGCCACACCCGCCGCCGAAACGGTTGAAAATGTAAATCTTGGCAAATACAGTTGTCTGCGGTTGACCTCGCGATTTGGTGGGGCCCAGTTGCCGGAAATATCCACACTGGATTTGCGTGAAAATCGTCCCGAAGCGTACGAAACGGATGCGGGAACCCAAACTGGATTTTTGTCTGGGCCAATGTGTGATGCAATTCGTGATACGCTTGCCACGGGGCATCAGGTAATGCTGTTTATAAATCGTCGTGGTTTTGCGCCAATTGTCCAGTGTAATAAATGTGGTTGGGTTGCGACCTGTCCGGATTGCAGTGTTGGTATGACATATCACAAACGCGTTGGAAAATTGCTGTGTCATATGTGTGGGCGAACCACCACATTAAACAAGGCCTGTCCCGATTGTGGCGCGTCTTTGACAATGCGCGGTGTTGGTCTTGAAAAAATCCAAGAAGAGGTAAACAGCAAATTCCCAAACGCGCGCACTGCGCTGGTGTCCAGTGACATTATCACATCGCGTCAGGCACTGGAACGGCTGGTTCATCAAATGGAATCGGGTGAAATTGACATTGTTATTGGGACCCAGATTCTGGCCAAGGGGCATCATTTCCCAAACCTGACCTTGGTTGGCGTGGTGGACAGTGATATGGGATTATTTGGCACGGATTTTCGTGCGGCCGAGCATACCTTTCAGCAATTATTTCAGGTCGCGGGGCGTGCGGGCCGTGGCGCGCATGCGGGGCGCGTGTTGCTGCAAACATATCAACCCGACCATCCGGTGCTGCGTGCAATATGTTCCGGCAATCGCGATGAATTTATGGCGACCGATATGGCGGGCCGTCGCATGGCCCAGATGCCACCGTATGGTCAACTGATTGCGGTTATAGTTGAGGGCGAAAAAGAATCGGTTCTGCAAAAATATTGTGCTGATTTGGCCACTGCGGCCCCCAGTTTGACGGGTGCCAAAATTATGGGGCCGATTGCGGCGCAAATTTATCAGGTTCGCAACTGGTATCGTATGCGGTTTCTGGTGGCGGGGGGGCAAACCGCACAATTACAACCCGCGGTGGCGCATTGGTTGGCCAAGGTAAAGCAACCCGCAAACACTCGCGTAAAAATTGATGTGAATCCGATTAATTTTATGTAGCGTTTTTACTTGTGCTAACAACTCAAATAATGTATAATTGTCCTGAAAGTGGGAGATTAAGAATGAGATTGTTTGCGCTTTTATTACTTTTCACAGCGGTTTGTCCTGCATTGGCCGCGGATGCTGATGTTAAGGCTGCTTCTGTTGCATATGTCGATCGTGAAGTTATGGTTCTAGAAGAGGATATTCGTAATGAACTAAGCAATAATTACCTGACCAAGGATGCGGCATCACAAACCTATGCAACCCCACAGGATGTTCAGGATGCGGTTGATGCGGTTGATCATTCCGGTTTCTTGACCAGTGCTGGTGGCACAGTCACGGGTGTATTAAATGTGCCAACACCAGCATTGCCAACAGAATAATATAAGAAAAAAGGGCGCGTTCAGTGAATAAGCGTGTTTGTTTGGCTTTGTTGCTTGCAACGATTACTGTGCCATCGTTTGGTGGACAGATTGCTTCTGTAGAGTATATTCAGAAAGTCATCATGAATACATGGTCTGATTTTGGTCAGAATGCGATTATTAAATATCGTTATGGCGAGGGTGGTCATGCCGCAAATATGGAGTGGTTGCTACGTGCCGTTGATGTGGTAAATGGCAAAATTGGTGCTGGTAAAACTAATTACGGCGAAACGCCCCAGGCTACGCCCCAGGCCGCAGATACGATTGTGGTTGAAGAAGCAGCAAGAAAGTTAATTAACCCAAATACAATTTATCTTAAGACAGATGGCAGGGCTTATTTTGAATTCGAGATAAATGCTTATGGAAACTTCACTGTCACCTGTGGTGATGGTACTCAGGTGCCGGTCACCAAGGGAAATAGGATCACTTGTACGAAAGCGTCTGACAATGATATCGTGGTCACGGGAACTGCAACTAGTTATGATACAACCAATATCGCTTCGGTTATTTCCTTTTATCGGTCCAAGGATAGGCTTATTGGAATAGAGGGGTCTTTTGCTGGTATGTTTCCTGTTATTGATGGTGTCCAGCCCATATTTAATACCGCGTTTTATGGATGTACTAATTTGCAATATGTTTCTGATACATTATTTGCCAATTTGTATGACGTTGAAACATTGCGTAATAATACATTTACCCAAGCATTTTATAGTACGGCATTGACAGAATCTGTTAAATTATTTGGAAAGCCATTGTATGAAATTTGGCCAGATGCAACAAAGGACCAGGTAGGGGGAATGTATCAGAATGTATCCACACTATCTGATGCAGCAGTTGTTCCATCGGTATGGAAATAGATATGAAAACAATCATTAAACTGGGGGTTGAAAAACCCCCGGTTTTTTTATACAATGCATATATATTCAAAAAGGGGGCAATATGCTGGAATTTATTTTGTTCTTTATGGCGATTATGGTATTGATTGGGGTAATATCAATTCCGGTTCTGATTGCGGGCGCGCGCGGCATTTGTGGCGGAGAAAAGACCACGATTATAATTTTGTCTTGGCTGGGCATATTTTTTGGTATCACATGGGTGATTGCATTGGTTTTATCGCTGATTTGGCATGGGGAATGTTCGGTTGGGGACAGTAAACTGGACCGATTGGAACGTTATGCCCGGCTGTACAAGGATAAGGCGATTACCAAGGCCGAGTTCGAAGCAATAAAAGAAAAGCTGTTAAAATAAACTAAGTCCCGCAATGCGGGATTTAATTTTGCAAAAAAAAATACCGCCGTTTCCGGCGGGATTTCCGAGTGTCCCCAAAGGGAGGAAAGGAGAAAAAGAAATTGGACACTCTAAACTATGTTCTGGGGCCCAGAGTCCAGAGGAGAGAGAATGTAGGAGGGAGTCTGAACCTCTGGTCCCCACAGGTGCTTTCGCATCTGGTCTTCGGGTTTTGTCCCTCAGACGATTCGTAATATAATACACAAAATTAAATTTGTCAAGACCTTTTGTCAAAAAAAATTTTTGTATATCAAAAAGGTTGTTTTACCTAGGAAATGGTACTTGTGGAAAATGGCGCATTTCTGGAATAAAATCAATATCAGGCTAGGGCAAAGGTTATGTTCTAGTTCACGTAACAGAGGAGAGAAAAAATGACACATGATGATGTGTGGCGTGCAATAGAACGCTTTGCTACGGAACATGGTATGTCTTGTTCCGGTCTGGCGAAGTGCAGTGGTCTGGACCCAACGACCTTTAACAAAAGCAAGCGTTGGTCCAAGGAAGGGCAACCCCGTTGGCCATCCACAAACAGCATTTCAAAAATACTGTCGTCCACAGGGGCCAAGATTCAGGACTTTACTAAGTTCATCGATATGCCCGATGCTGGGCGTGAATGAACACGACAAAACTTTCGACACCCCGAAAAACCGCGACTCTTTCCCGTTGCGGTTTTTTGTTGGACTTTTGCCCACGCATCGTCTATGCTTGTTATATGTTAAGTGGGGTTCGCATTTATACATCTGATACTGTATGGCGACAAATATTGACTGATTTGAACGCCACTGTTTTGCCCGCACCAACAATTACCGATTTGAATCTTGACGATATTGCGATTAATGGCGTAATAAGCCCGACCGAACTTAAATCCGTTATATTGGGCGCAAATGACAGTGGGGCCATAATTCGCGCAATTTTTGGCGACGATGTTGTGATGCCACGGCTTCAGATGCAGTTGGTCGTGCTGTTATACAAAACGGGCGGTATGACGGCGGATGAATTAAAACGTGCGCTTGGCTATGCGCCGGATGTTGCGACACATACCATTGATACGGCAATATATCAACTGCGCAAGGCGCATGGCCGTGACTTTATACAAAACAACAATGGGGTATATAAACTTGGCAGGATATAAATTAATCTCGTTTGACAAGATTCCCAGTACCCAGGATTATGCGCACGAACTGGTTGCGTCGGGACAGGCGTCGGACCATACGGCGGTTTGGGCGTTGGCCCAGTCTGCGGGGCGTGGTCGTCATCGTCGCGCATGGGTTTCGCATCACGGTAATTTGTATGTCAGTTTTATTTACAAGGCCCCCGAACGTGACCCGCGATTATCCTATGCGGTTGGGGTTGCGGTGGCTGAAACGGTCGCATCATTTGGAATTCATCCGACAATCAAGTGGCCGAATGATATCTTGGTTGATGCCAAGAAAATAGCAGGAATCTTGATTGAATACGCGGGGCCATATGTAATTGTTGGGATTGGGATTAATGTTATGTCCAATCCGACCGTTGCAGAATACAAAACGACCAAGATGGATGTTTACACGGCCGATGTCCCGTTGCGTGAATTACTGGCGCGCCTTATGCGCAATATGGACAAGTGGATGCGTGCAGATTTTTCACGTGTGCGTGCCCGCTGGACCGAATTGGCGGCAATGCTGAACAAGCGTGTAAAGTACCATGGTGAAGTGTCCGAACTGGTCGGAATAAATGATAATGGCGCATTGGTTTTGCGACGTGATACGCGATATTTGTTGGTGTACGGTGACGAAATATCGATGTAAAAACGCCGGAAATCCGCGGCTTTGAAAAAATGTGCTTGACTTTTTTATGAAAATGTGATACAATAAGTGCCATCAAGAGCAAAGATTCTGTCCACACTGCGCTGTGGATTTTTTTATTCCCGCACATTTTGTGCGGGTTTTTGTTTTTCTGAAACAAAAAAGGCACACAACATGCAACTAACCTTGATTAATAATCCGGATGTATCCATGGCACCGGTATATAAAATTGCCCGTGTTGTATATGCGCAAACAGGCGCGCTTTCATTGTCCGCGGTCGAGGCCTTTACATCCATGATTGCCAACATATCGCATGCCAGTGGATTGGATGTATTTCAAATTATTTCCGATAAAAATATTTTTGATGCATTGGATTCAAACAGTCCGCGCCACGAACTGCTGTCTGTGCCCGCGAACAATCGAGGACTTCAGATGTGCGTTCGAACCGTTCGGCGTATGTTGTCGGGTGGATTGGCGGACAGTTGTTTTGGCGCGACAAAGTTTCACTATGCCGACCATATACCCGAATGGGCAACTGCCCGCGGATATATTGCCGACATTGACGGCATTTTATTTTATCTCTAGCCCAAGGATTTTTTATGAAAAAAATAATCAAAGGCGGATTTTTATCGGGACATCGGACATACCTGGTTTCAACTGTTGGGATTATATCTGCGGTTGTTGCGTATATGGTTGGCGATTCGGATATATTCGCAATGTTGCAAACAGTTTTCACATTGGGTGGAATTTACTTTCTGCGTAAATCAAACGAAACAAAAGGAAAAAACAATGGATCAGATTCCTGAAAAATTTCAAAACCAAGACGGCACTTTGAACGCCAAAGCATTATTAAAATCATATTCAGAATTGGAAAAGAAAATTGGCACAATGGTGACAATACCGAATTCAGATTCGGATGAACAAACAAGAATAAAATTTAATCGCGCGATTGGTGTACCCGAATCGGCTGATGATTATCCAACAAATGAATTGTTTGATGATGCAGATGTGCGAAAAAAATTTTATGAAATTGGATTAACAAATTCACAAGTGGAAAAAATTTATCAAATTGCAGATGAATTTTTATCACCTGTTTTATCAGAATTATTTTCTGTTCAAAATGAAACAAATGCGATTAGTGAATTGAAAAAATATTTTGGTGGAACGGAAAAAATGTGTGATGCAATGCGTGCGATAAATGCATTCGGACAAAAATTTTTACCACACGATGCGTTCGAAGAACTGTGCGCTACACCCCAGGGAATCCAAGGCGTATACAAGATGATGCAATCAATGGAACCCGATGTCAAGACCGACAAAAACGAAACAGAAATTTTGTCTGATGCGCAACTGCGTCGCATGATGCGTGATCCAAAATATTGGCGTGATAATGATGTGGAATATGTTCGTAAAATTGAAAACGGTTTTAAAAAATTATATTCATAACAAGAAAAAATACACTTTCTTCTTTACTAACTTTATTCTTTCATATAAAATATAAAGTAAGAACAAAATAGATTTGTTCTATGCAAAACAAAAAAATATGAAAGGAGAGAAGAATGGCATTTTCATTCTTGAAGCCAGCAAAAAAAGCGGCTGCCAAAAAACCAGTTGCTGCTAAACCTGCTGCAAAGAAACCAGCTGCAAAACCAGCTGCAAAAAAACCAGTTGCTAAAAAAGTAGCTGCAAAACCAGTTGCAAAAAAAGTTGCTGTTAAAAAACCAGCCGCTAAAAAAGTAGTTGCAAAACCAGCTGCAAAAAAACCAGTTGCTAAAAAAGTAGTTGCAAAACCAGTTGCAAAAAAAGTTGCTGCAAAAAAACCAGTTGCTAAAAAACCAGCTGCAAAACCAGCTGCAAAAAAAGTTGCTGTTAAAAAAGTAGCGGCCAAAAAGCCAGTTGCTAAGAAAGCAGTTGCAAAAAAGCCATGCGCAAAAAAGCCATGTGCCAAGAAAAAATAATATAAGCCCCACATTTGTGGGGTTTTTTAATAAATAATCAGTCAGATGAACATTCAGTCTGACTGATTTTTTATTGGACAATCCGTGAATTCGGACCCGAATATTTTGTATGTTGGCGCAATTAATTTGCATAACCAAAAAACAAAATCTTGATGCTTTTTAATTTTAACTTTTAACCAAAGGATTTTTGTATGTCTGTTTCCATAGATAATGTCTTCGTGAAACAATTTGAAGCAGATGTTCATTTGGCTTATCAGCAAATGGGCACAAAATTGCGCTCGACTGTGCGCAGCAAATCAGGTGTTATTGGCGCATCGACCACTTTCCAGAAGGTTGGTCGTGGCACCGCCAGCACCAAATCGCGTCACGGTATCGTTCCTGTGATGAATTTGAACCATGAACCTGTGGAATGTCTGTTGATGGATTATTATGCGGGTGATTGGGTTGACAGTCTTGATGAATTGAAAACCAATGTTGACGAGCGTCGCGTTGTTGCGTCTGCGGGTGCATATGCACTGGGGCGCAAGACAGACGAACTGATTATTTCGGCGATGAATTCCGCCACCGCCAATGTTGGTGATTATACAACTGGTCTGACCAAAGATTTGATTTTGTCGGCGGTTGAAGTATTGAACACCAATGATGTTCCCGATGACGGTCGTCGTTTTGCAGTTGTTGGCGTACACCAGTGGAATGAATTGTTGTCCATGGACGAATTTGTTTCTGCGGATTATGTTGGCAACACAACGCCATTATTGAACGGTTTTGAAGCTCGCAAATGGTTGGGTATTACATGGGTTCTGCACAATGGTTTGCCGGCAAGTGATTCTGGCCGTGATTGCTTTATTTATCACGCATCCAGCATTGGTCATGCCTGTGGCCAGGAAGTTAAAACAGATATTTCTTGGCATGGTGAACGTGCTGCACACTTTATCAGCAACAGCATGTCTCAAGGTGCGGTCTTGATTGATGGCGATGGCATTGTTCGCGTCAAGTGCACTGATGCAAAATAAATCACAATACACACAACCTAAATAAACAAAGGAAAATACAGATGGCATTTCAAAACAAGAACTTATCTGTTATTGCGTATGCAAATGGATTTACATTGTGGCACTACAGCGCGAACGAAACATTGGCAACAATTGCGGCCAATGGATACTTCAACAATGTAAAAACATTGATGAACATTGGTGATATCATTATTATCAATGGCAGCGACAGCACTGCAATCAAGCAAATTAATATCACAGAACTGAATGTGACAACGGTTGCATTGGCATAACCAACAATCGTTTATTTTAACCGGTGGCTTTTATGTCACCGGTATATTTTTTACTTAAAACACAAGGAGCAAAACAGTGATTACAAAAATAGACTTATGCTCTATGGCATTATTAAAACTGGGCGAACCATCAATTCAATCCTTAACAGATGATACCGCGGCGGCCCAACTGTCGCGCACTTTGTTTGATTGTGTGATTGATGGGCTGTTGTCGCTGCATCCATGGCGTTTCGCGACCAAGGAATACAATTTGCCGAAAAATACAGATGGTGATTTTACAATCCCATCCGATGTGCTGCGTGTCACCAAATGTGATGCCAGAATTGTTGGCAACCGTATCATATCTTCGGCCGATTCCATGACGATATTCGCGGTTGTTCGTACCACGCCCGATAAATTCCCTGGATATTTTGTGTCATTGGCGGCAACCAAGTTGGCGATGGAATTTTGCATTCCGCTTTTGGGCGACCAATCGGTATTCCGCATGTTGGCCGCATTATATGAAACGGAATTGCAATCTGCCAAGTTTATAGACAGCACAACTTCGAACAACCAAAGCATCAAAGATTTTTCTTTGATTAATGCGCGTTTTTAATACAGGGGGGCGTATAATGGGACAGTTTATAAAAACACAGAACTCTTTTGCCCTGGGCGAAGTTTCAGAACAATTCTATACGCGCGATGACATAAATGGTCTGGCGCGATTGGAAAACATGGATGTGTTGTCCAGTGGATGCCTGACACGGCGCGATGGGTTGAAATCTGTTGCACAACTAAAAGGACTTGCGCGCTTAATACCTTTTTCTGTGTCGGATGGCACGGATTATTTGCTGGCGATTGCGGACTATCACATATATGTGTTCTATCAAGACAAACTATATCAAGACTTGGCAAGTCCTTGGACATATCAAGATGCAAAATTATTACAGTATGCCCAGCGCTTTGGCACGATGATATTTGTGCATCCGGATTACAGACCCCAGGTTTTATCTAAGAACGGAATGCGCTTTGACATATCGGACTTTTTATTTGCGACAAATGATGCAGACCTGTCGATATATTTTCCGTTTGTCAGTTTCCCCGATGCGACCGGCATCAAGATAACGGTAACTTCGCATGTATCGGGTAATAACTTTGCGACATTTACAACCAACAAATCATTCTGGACACCGGATAATGTTGATGGTCGTCTGTTTCTGTTGGGCAAGCAATGGATTATAACGGAATACATCAGCAACAAAGAGGTGACCGCATATACCAACGGAACATACACATTGCCATCGGCCGCGGTTTCGGATTGGACCGAGTGCGCATTTGGTTCGCGTCGTGGTTGGCCACGCAGTATAACATTTCATCAGGACCGCTTGGTCTTTGGTGGTTCGCGTGAATGGCCCTGTGGAATTTGGATGTCCAAGGTTGGCCAGCATAATAATTTCGATTTGGGTTCAGGCCTTGATGATGAAGCCATATTTGTAAACCTGTTGTCGGACAAGAATCAGCACATTTGCACCGTGGTCAGCAGTGACAACCTGCAAATCCTGACATCGGCGGGCGAATGGGCGATTTCGTGCAAGCCCCTGACACCGTCGTCGATTGATATCATGCAGCACACATCCGTTGGTTCCATCAGCAACCGCTATCTGCCACCACAAAAGATAGAAGGTGCAACCATATTCATTTCCGGCAATGGTCGTGACATTCGCGAACTAGGCCTTGATGACTTTGGTGAAAAATATAATGCCAATGATTTAAGTGCCTATGCCAAGCACCTGATAAACAATCCGATTGATATGGCGTATAACGCGGATTCTCATCGTTTGTTTGTGGTTTGTGACGATGGTGGCATGTCTGTGTTGAATCAGAATTCATCCTTGGGGATTTCCGCATGGGGACGATACATAACGGCGGGCAAGTTCCTGTCCGTTGCCACCAGTTCAAATATGACCTATGTTGTTGTCCAGCGTGATACAGGCGTATCGCTGGAGCGATTTTCTGCGGATGTGTTCAACGATGCGGATAAATACGATTTTTCGTTTCGTGCCGCGGCATTGCCTTTGCGTGCATCCGGCCACAATGCACGGCGTTTGAAATTGCACAGAATAGGGGCACGTGTATTAAATACACGGTCAATATTTATCAATGGGTCACGCGTTGCATTACCGAACGAGTCATATGAACCAGACTCGCCCGGATATTCCGGCGATGTATCAATAAGTCTGCTGGGCACATGTCGTGAATGTATAAAATCACCGTGGGTTATTCATGGCAGTGATTCTTTGTCGATAACGGTGTTAAGTGTGACGATGTATGGCACATATACTGTATAACAATCTAACAAAAGGAAAAACAAATGGGACAACTTGTATCTGATGTGACGGAAGTATTGGACTATAAAGATTCCAAAAAACAGGCCAAATCCCAGCGTCAGGAAATTCTTAGACAGATGGCCGAAGATGAAAAAACAAAAAACAATCTGGTAAAAAAAGCACTGGCAACCCAGCGCGCAAAATACGGCGCATCTGGTATGTCGGCGGGTGGTATAACCGAAGGTACGGTTCTTAAACGCATTAAATCAGAAGTCGCGGAACCATATAACACCAAGCGCGCCGCCAACATCAGCAAATTAAAACAGACCAAGGTCAAAAAGCCAAATCTGTTAAAAACATGGCTGGCCAGATTTGATGACATCATCGGATAAAGCAGGGGGGGTACAGATATGCACAAAGTATCTTATACTGCGGACGGTATTAATACCGAATTCAGTTTTTCTTTCCCGTTTTTTCAGGTCGCAGATATCAAGGTCGCGTTAAACGAATCAACCGCCGACCTGCCGCCATATGCGATTATGCCAAACGAAGATTTTTCCGGCGGCAATGTCGTCTTTGACACCGCGCCCGCGGCCGACACGCGCATTGATATCTTTCGTCAGATTGCATTGTCGCGCACGGTCGACTATCAACCAACGGCGAAAATCGACCCAGAAGATTTGAACACGGATTTTAATTTTCTGCTTGCGGCATTCCAGGACCTGCGCTCGGTCGAGGTTGATTTAAGCGAATGGTCAATCAAGCATGACAATATCAAAGCTTTGATGGACTATACCAACAGTGTAATCGAAGACAAACTGTCCGGTGGGGCGGTTCTGGGGCTGTATCGCAATTTAGTATCGGTACTGGAAAGCGCGCGCCCATATTTGATTAACGATTACGGCTCTATTACGGATACAGCGCCAAATGAAACACGTGACGATTACGGACTTCTATAATTTTTTGGACGAATGGAATGCGATACTTGGCTTTACCACGCCACCGCACCATCGTCAAATAATGAAGTTCTTGTTTGACATATGGTCTGATGCCCCGCATCGTGGTTTGCTGATGGCGTTTCGTCATTCGGGCAAATCAACGGTCGTGGGGATATTTGCCGCATGTGTTTTATGGGCGCATCCCGAAACAAGAATTCTGATATTGTCGGCCGAAAACACATTAGCATCGCGCATGGTGTCTCATATTCGTCATGTCCTTGAAAATCATCCGCGCTGTTCTGAATTGGTGCCCGCGATTAAGAAGGATTGGGCATCGGGACATATCACGGTCAACAGGCCGATTGGCATTCGTGAACCGTCGGTTATTTGTCAGGGCGTATATGGGAATATAACGGGTATGCGTTCCGATTTAATTATCTGTGACGATGTCGAGGTTCCAAACACATCCAACACTGCACAAAAGCGTGAAAACCTGCGCGAGCGTCTGCGTGAATTGGATTTTATATTGTCGCCCAATGGCACGATGCTTTATATTGGCACACCACACACGATGGACACAATATATCGCACCACCGCGGACTAGTCTTTATTCAGGCTTGGCACCATTGATAAAGTTGCGCAGTTTATTCAGCAACTCGGTCCCCGCCACCCCGAACATAGGCAGATATGTTTCGTATTCTGGCATGTCGGCCTGAACCTGGGCCAGCGTTCGGTCCGATATAGGTTGTGCAATTATTTCGTGAACCTGATTCCAAAGTCTGTATGCGTTAAAAGTTTGAATAACCAGCTTCCACTTGTCCATCAACTGAGGATGCTGAATCAGCGCATCGCGTATTGCAATTGTCCATTCGTTGCCATATTTTTTGACCACGGCCAGATTTTGAATCATATCCAATCCCGTCTGGTCCGGTGTAAACCGCGCCAGTGCACCGCTTAATTCTGTAATCTGTTGGCTGGTTAATGTTGTGGTTGTAGCCGCATCACTGAATGCGCCACCATATGGCATAACTTCACGGTCAATTTCATCAATTTTGGTTTTACCACTGCGCAGGTTTTCAATATGTCGCGCCAGCATTTCGCCCGTTGCCAGCGTTTTGATTTCTTTGATGACATCATCGGTGGCCTCGTTCAAAAGAACCTGATTTACGGCCGCCCAACCGCCCAGTATAACATGTTCCTGACGATACAGGTTCATCAGTTTCTGTGCGACTTCACTGGCTTTTGCTTTCATATTGACTCTCTCCTGTGGTGACAAATTATTCTGTGATAATCATTACAACCTTGTGCATGGTGGCGGCGGTAATTTTTTCTTCTGGTCCTGCGATCGCGCCAAAGATTTTACCCTTGGAATCCTGACGAACCATGGCGATTTGCGCAGATACGGTTGTGTCATTATCCAACGAATTAAAGTCCGCATCGACAAACACGGCCAAATCACCAACCTGGGCTGGTTTCATGGCATCGGCAAAGACATATGATTTTTCAGGGATAAATCCACCCAATCTTTTTGCGTTTGGCACCACGGCATAGATTCCCTGGCGACCTTCAAGTGTCATAGGTGCAACAATCATTGTTTTATCGGACTTTTTGAACGATATCGATTTTCCGGCCGGCATACCGAACACAGGCACCAATTTTTTGCGCGCGCTGTCGTACAATTTTGCGCCATACAAGCTGCCCTGCATGTCGATGCCAGATAATGGGCTGTCTGGTACCAGAACCGATTTGACACGTTCTTTAACCTTGTTGATTTGTTTGTTCAGTTCACCTGATTTGTACAGGTTGGCGATTTTTGCAAACATGTCATCGGCGGCCATCGCAAAAGATTTAGCCAATGGTTCGATTTCGTTTTTATAGATTTCGCGCTGACCGACCTCAATCTTATGATACACGGACAAAGTCATTCCTGCATCCTTTGCGGCCTGTGCGATGGTCTTGCCGGATTGTTGGCGAATCTTGCGCAGACCACTGCCAAATATTTTAAGACCGCTGTCTTCGTTATCGGTCATTCTGCGTTTAATTTCATTTTGCCATTGGCCGGCAACTTCATCAGATTCTTTGATGAAAATATCGGATAATTTACAGCCCAAGATATTACAAATGTTCAGCAACTGTTTTTGGTTCAGTCGGCGAACGCCTTTCTCGATTTTAGAAACGGCGGACAGTGACAAGCCGGCCTGACGCGCCAGTTCGGTCATTTTCATGCCATTCGCCAAACGAATGTTTCTGATATTGTTTGGAAAGATGATTTCTTCTTGTGCCATTTGCCAACTCCTAAGATTTATATTTCTTGACAAAATAATAGTCAAATTTTAGAAGTCGCGCAAGTAAAATAATTACAATTCATCCGGAATATCATCGGGATTAATTGCGGTTGGTTCAAAGTCCGCATCCGGTCCCAATGCCGTCGCCGTAATTGTTGGTGCAGGCTGGGCAAAATCATTATCGCCACGCGCTTCGAATTCGTCCAAATTGTCGAACAAACTGTAATCGCCCAAGAACGCGGTGCGCACAGTTTCCGGACGACCATGACGGTTTTTCCCGATGATAATATCGGCCTTGCCGCGTGCGCGTTCAAGACGCTTTTGCCAGCTTTCGACCATTGCGTTATTTGTTGTGTTGGACATGCGTTCCGACGGGTCACGATTCTGTAAATAGTATTCTTCACGATATGTGAACATAACAATGTCGGCGTCCTGTTCAATTGAACCGGATTCACGCAGGTCGGCCAACTGTGGTCGCTTGTCATCACGCGCTTCGACACTGCGCGACAACTGGGACAGTGCGATTACAGGCACATCCAATTCCTTGGCCAGCATTTTAAGCCCACGGGTAATTTCGGAAATTTCCTGCACGCGGTTTTCGCTGCGTTTACCACCCGGTGCGGTCATCAATTGTAAATAGTCGATAACAATTAACGCAATGCCACCATGCTTGCGTGCCAAACGGCGTGCGCGTGTGCGCATCATCGGCACGGACATACCCGGTGTATCATCGATAAACAATGGCACGCGCCCAATCGCATCGGAATATTGTGACATCTTAAGGAAGTCTTCATCAGTCAGGTTCCCTTCACGCATTGCACTGGCTGGAACCTTGGACTGGGACGACAATACGCGCGCCGCCAATTGCGATTTGGACATTTCAAGACTAAAGAACACAACCGCGCCCTTATAGCTTTTGTTTGCGCGTCCATATGCAATGGCATTCGCGGCATTAAACGCGATGTTCATTGCCAGTGTGGTTTTACCCATCGCAGGACGACCCGCAATAATAATCAGGTCGGAATGATGCAAACCACTGATTGATTTATCCAACGCGTTTAATCCCGTCGTCAGACCCGACAACTGGCCATCTGCCTTGTATGCGACCTCGGCCTCGGCCAGGGCACTTTGCAGTGCGGTTGCGATGGATGCGATTTCATTTTCCGATGAACCGGCGGTTGCCATATCGAACAGTTTCTGTTCCGCGATTTCAATTTGTCGCGCAACAGGATTATCCAGGTCTTCGATAAAGGCCTGATCCGTAATGGATTGTCCCAGTGATATCAAATCGCGGCGCAGCGCATTTTCATAAACGATACGTCCATATTGGTCCACATTTACAACCGTTGCGCCCGCGCTGGACAGTTGTGTCAAATAATCGACCCCGCCCACGGATTCCAGTGTCCCCTGTTGGTCAAGATAGTTTTTCGCGGTAATGATATCAAATGGTATTCCCGCGGCAAATTGCCGTTCCGCCAACTTGTATATTTCCTGATGTGCGGGATGGAAAAAGTGTTCCGCCCGCAGAAATTCCGCCACCCGTTCCAGCGCACGGTTATTCATCAGTACCGCCGCCAATACGGCCTGTTCGGCTTCAAGATTTGTGGGTAAAGTTTTGGGAGTAAAGTCCATGTCAGATATAGTATATAAAAATTTTGGTTTTTCAACGCCTTTTTTATGTGGTTATAAAAAGTTGAAAATTCCTATTGTTTCCGCCGATGGTGCGCCCGCATGGCCGGCATTATTCCCACTGGACAAGATAGAAGAATTGCGTCAAACGGTTGGCGCACGACATTTCTCCGCCCAGATGATGCTGGATTTTGTCCCGCCCGACAAGGCGCGCCTGGACCCCGACGGACTGCATTTTTATGACGAAGAATTCGAGCCCCGAACCGCCAAGATATCACAGCATTTAATAACAGGAATGGTTCTTTATTGGGACCCATCGACGGGCCGCAAAAAGCGCGACACCAGTGCATGTGTTTTGCTGTATCGTGACGATAAAAATCGCACAGTTTTTATTCATGATATTTTGTATCTGGTGGTGCCGGACGAAGAAAACTATCCATTGTCGAATCAGTGCGACAGGGTACTGGACTTTATGCGGGGGCGTGACATTCGGCGCATAACGATTGAAACAAATGGTTTGGGCATAGGTCTGCCTGAAATCATGCGTGATGTTGCAACGCGTCGTCATATGAATGTCTATGTAAATCGCGTTGTTAATAACAAACCCAAATCAGAACGAATCCTTGGCGCATGGGAACCTGTATTATCAACGGGTCGTCTTTATGTGCACCAACGAATTCGTCAAACACCACTGTTGTCGGAAATGCTGGGGTTTACACCATCGGGCATGACGGGACACGATGACGGACTGGATGCTGTTGCGGGTGCGATTTCTGCGACAACGATACCTGTTCGTCCGATGGGTGGCCAATCGAAAATATTTTCTGCAAACACGAATTTCAAGATTTAACACACAACAACCTTCAACAACCAAAAGGATAAAATATGCAACAAAACCTGCAAACTTTGTATAAACGCGCATTGGATAATCGTGCGCCGTGGATTGCCCGTTGGGACAGTGCACGCCGCTATACCATGCCCGTCACAGACGAAGAAAACGCAACACTGTACGACGGCACCGCATCCGATGCGGTTGATAATTTGGCGGCATCGATTTATTCGTTGCTGACCCCACCG
>JAZLDK010000018.1:0-1090 GCA_045614725.1 Candidatus Enterousia sp. | reverse complement strand
TTACAATACGAAGGTCGCGTAAAATTACGCTATGTATTTTAAAAGGCATAACATCGGGGGCGCACGCCCCCAAATTTAACCCGGGAAGATATTCATATGTTGACATTAATTGATGGAAATTCGTTACTATTTCGTGCCTATTACGGCGTGCACAGTCGCCTGACCCGTTCGGATGGCACCCCAACGGGCGCGGTTTACGGATTTTTCAACATGATATTGCCAATATTATCCGTCGCCAAACCCGGCGATAAATTTGTCTGTATATTTGATGCATCACGCATCACCTTTCGCCAGGATATCTATCCCCAATACAAAATGAACCGTTCCGAAACACCCGCCGATCTGATTTCCCAGGGGCAAATGATACAACCCGGCCTGGGGGCGATTGGCATGCCGGTACTGTGTGTTCCCGGGGTCGAAGCAGACGATGTAATTGCAACCCTGGCCACAAAAAATTGCACACACGCATCCGCCACCCGCATTATCACCGGGGACAAAGATTTAATGCAACTGGTATCGGACTGTGTATATTTATACGACGGCATGAAAAATCGTGAAATTCACGAACCGGACGTTATTGAAAAGTTCGGCGTTCCCCCAAATCGTGTCATTGACGTACAATCACTGATGGGCGATTCGTCCGACAATGTACCGGGGGTCCCCGGCATTGGCCCGAAAAAGGCGGCCGAACTGATTGGCCAATTCGGCACATTGGATAACCTGTACGCAAATTTAGACGATGTCAAAAACGAACGCATACGTAACCTGTTGCGCGACAATCGCGAAATGGCCTATATATCCAAACGCCTGGTAACATTAAAAACAGATGTTGATTTATCAGAATTAAAACTGGTCCCCTTTGTGTTTAACACATCATCCGCATTGGATTTTGTAAAAAATCAACTGGAAAGCGCGTCTCTGGCGGCAAAAATCGAAAAACTATTTCCAATCGAAAGGTTTTCCACCCCCGCACCTGAATTTATATTTCCCGGCAACGCATGCCCCATACCGGATATCACCCCGGAATCCCCGGCGCCACAAAAAAAACGCGAATTCAAATACGAAACGATATCGGACACAGAATCCCTGG
>JAZLDK010000017.1:0-2303 GCA_045614725.1 Candidatus Enterousia sp. | reverse complement strand
CACGCACACCACAACCGTCACAGCAACCACAACAATCGCAACAATCGCCGTACCAATCCATCCCGATGGCGCATTGGGTGTGCGCGCAAGTTTGGAAAAATCGGCCAAAGAAACGCAACTTTGACGCGCCATTTCGCGACGAACATACTTTTCGTTCTCTTCGGTCACTTCCTGCATACGCGCCGCGATTCTGTTATAATCCGCAATCATGCGTTCATTTAACTCATCATAGCGCGCATAATAGTTATCGCGAATCTGACGAAACGCCTTGGCCGCCAACATGGTGCGCCTTTGTTTGGTCAGGTTCGGGAATCGCGCATCCGCGGTGCCCGCAATATTTTCCGGCAACCCCGGCACGGTGCGACCCGTCATACAATAATCCATCACCGGATCAGATTCAACCGCATTCATCGCCGCACGAAGTCCATTCGCCACCGCACCAAGTTCACGATTTATCGCATCGCGCTGTGCCTTGGTTATATTTGGATTTTTTGTATCAACATCTGCCCAATACGCATCGATATCAATATCACCAACATCGTCAATCGATACCGCTTCCCAGTAAATCGTACCTTCGATAACAATTACAAAGTTCTTGGGCACACCGGTATACAGTCCCAATTCCTGGTCCGTAATTGTATCAATGGAATCACGACACTTGGTATAATCAATTACAATTTCGCCGCCCGCATCAACGGTAAATTCGCAAATCAGATATTTAAGTGAACGCGCCCCCACCCCGTCATCCATTATGGTATCGTTGCAATCATTTGCATCACCACAAACCCGTATCAGTGACTCATTAAGTGCATTTTGACACTGGGAATAAAACTGATTATCAATATTTGTCACCAGGCCTTCTATCATCCCGGTCAGGTTTTCATACACCGAATCGCCCGTAATATTTTCTGCGCCATATACTTTCTGGCATCCGGTTAATTTTTCATATGGGCACATACGAATAATCGTATCAGCACTAAGCCCAATACATTTGCTGTAATCCGAACCACAGCGATTATCGGATTGGATACATTCTTTGATTTGCGTTGTACATGCATCGACACGCATACCGGCCAAACGCGCCACCACAAAATCCCATATTGGGGATTTGGCCGCCGCAGATTCAGTCTTGGCATCAATACCGCATTTTTCCAGTGGTACCCGACACAGATTCAGCATTGTCCCCGGCCGCGTAAGGCATAAATCATACGAACCATCCGGATCATTGGGGTCGATATTATCCCGACATGCCTGCTGGAAACAATTTGAAATATTGGCCACACACGATTGACGTGTTTTATCCTGGGCAATTAATTCTGCGTTACGCAAAACAGATGCATTTTCGCGCAAGAACACATCCCATACCGAATCTCGAACACGCACACATTGCCCCAACACAGATTCACACAACGGTGCCTTGGCCAATAAATTGTCATATGTTGTTGCCGCAATTTCTATGGAACTGGTTGCGCCATCAATTTTGTAAGTTTTGGCATTGCGCGACCGTAGGCGTGAATTTGTATCTTCCATGGCCATCATTGATACACACCCTGAAAAATCCGCACCACAGCCCGCCGTTGTCTGCATACATTTTTTATATTCCGCGCTGCAGCTGCCCAAATCATATTTATTTGCGGATTCCACGCGTTGCACCACGGCATTCTTGACCGCGGTGGTTGCCGCCCGCACACGTTCCATGGCCGCGGCTTTTTCTGATTTAAGCGCATTATTATATGCCGCACAATCGGACTTAATACGCTGGTTATACATGGTGCGCACTAATTCCATCTGGGTATCACATTCCGGCATTTGGGCGGCACATATTTCGTACGATGTCGCAAACAACCCATCCCCAAAATCATTCGAAGAATTAATATCTATATCCGGCACATCAGTAGCAGAAATCGAATCCAATGCAATCCCCGCCTTAACCGCATCCACCCCAAGTGTAGACATATCATAAGATTGTCGGTTCAGTTTATCGATTTCTGCACGCAACGCATCAAATTCTTTAATTTTATTACTGCAAATACAGCGGCCACCCGGCACATTATCCAGCATACAAAAAGAATCCATACACCCATTAAATTTTGATTGGCATTCCGTCGCAATTACATTTTCATTCACGACGGCGATCTTGGTGCCTGTACCGATTACCTTTTGTGTGGTGGCGGACCGTGCCTTGACCGTGGGTGCAGCAGACTTTGTCGCTGATCGCGCGGCGGTATTCCTGACCGCACTACGGGCCGATGTCGTCACCGGCGCAGAACGCGTTGCCGCTGCCCCCGCCCGCCCTGAACGCG
>JAZLDK010000016.1:0-3819 GCA_045614725.1 Candidatus Enterousia sp. | reverse complement strand
AACAAATATGTTGTGTTGCACAATCAACATCTGTTTTTACGCCTAAGGCTTTACGAACGACCGCATCTTGAATTTGCCCCAAACGTTCCTTTGACAAACTAACTTCTGTTTCCAGCCTATAAAGTTCAGCACTTATTTCTGCTTTTTTGTTCCACAAAGTCTTTGAAGCATTGGAAATAGCATCAAATTGTCCGTTTTTATACAAATCATAAAATTCAAAAAATGATTTAAAAAACCCCATTTTACACACCCAATTTTAATCGCAAAGGAACAATAACACACAAAATATAATTGTCAAGTTTTTTTTGGCAAAACACATCAAAAATCAAAGCGTTTTTCTTTATCTCTGGTCGGGGCGACAATGAGTAGATTTTGTAAACAACGTGCAACAAAATCGTCACGAATGCCCCGCAGCCGACACATTGTGTCGAGCGAGGGAAACGTTCGAACATGACAAAAGATTTTGTCGTTTGAATCCGTACGTTCCAAACAGAAAATTAAAACCGCCGCAAATGCGACGGTTTGAATTTTCTGGTCGGGGCGAAAGGATTCGAACCTTCGACACCTTGGTCCCAAACCAAGTACTCTACCAGACTGAGCTACACCCCGAAACGAGTCATATTATAACAGCATTTTTTCAAAATGCAAATTTTTCTGTAAATTTTCTGCTTGTTTGATTTTATTAAGTTTTCTATCATATGGGTGATGAGAAAAAGAATCTGTATCTTTGCGATTTTTTGTTTGATGACGGCCACGGCAAACGCCGCCGCCACACGTGATGCGAAACTGACCAATACAACGGGGTATAATTACAACTATATGTATCCATACATGAACAACCAGATGCGCACGGATTTAAACCCCGGGGTCACGACATCTCAATCGCTAAGCCCGATTAACGCGGTCGTTCGGACCATACCACTTGGCGAAAAGCGTCGTGTTGTAGCGCGCCCAACCACCGCACGCACCGCCACAAACGCGCCAACCACGCGCCGGCGCGTGTCGCCCCGCCCCACCACCGCGGCACGCAGTGGAATAATTGGCGGAACCAACGCCGCACGAATTGGCACCAGACGCGGCGTAATCGCACGCACTTCACGCCCTGATAACACCACACCGAATCGGGATAATCAGTCATATGCGGCAAATCGCGCACCAAACACCCCAACAATCGGCAATGACACCGCGCGCATGTCATCGGGTCAATGTCTGGCCCAATATACCGAATGCATGAACCAATATTGCGAACGCCCAGAAACCGCATACAATCGCTGTTTTTGCAGTTCCAAACTGGCACAAATAGATTCCCAGTATCAACAAACAATTGATAGTTTGATGGGCAAATTATCATCACTTCAAAACAGCGCGCAATGGTCCGATGCGGAAATGAACGAATATTGGATGGATCGCGTTGGCAAATATACCGGCGATAATTCCTGGACCAATTTGGAAAACGCACTGAACATAGATTGGGCCAGCATGGAAAATCGCACCCGTGGCCAAAATGCATTTGTCACGGGGCACGAGTATTGTTCACGATATCTGCGCGAATGTTATTACATGGCGACAAACCTGCGTGATGCATACAGATCCCAAATTTCACGCGACTGTGACGCATATGAATATTCACTGCAAAAAATCAAAACCGCCGCCGAGAGTATTATAGAGGCAAACAAATGACAAAATTTTTGGGTATAGAATATGGTCGTGGTGCGACCGCCACAATAACAAATGCGGGACCTGCACTGGCACCACGCGCAATTCAAAAAATATTTCCTGATGCAGATTGGACATTCGTCACACCGGATGAATTTAACCATGCACAATGTGCCGCCGACCGTTTCGGGGAAAATTTTATAATCCAAGAACGAATTTACAACGCCACCCCACGCGATTCGCACATTTTAATTGGCGGGGACCATTCGGTAAACTATGGCCACTTTATGGCGATTGCAAACCAGATGCCCGACACGGAACTATGCCTGGTTTATATCGATGCGCATTTGGACATTCACACGCCCGCCTCTTCCAAGGCCGAGGCATCCGGTGCCCCGCACGGCACAAATGTACGCGCGCTGATGGGCGAAGGTGATGCGCGGTGGCTGGCGCTGCAAAAGCACGGCCCCGTATTGGCGCCAAATCGTGTATTTTATCTGGGGACACGTTCATTTGAAAATTCGGAAATAGAATTCGCGCGCAAAAACAATATCTATATCAAAATGGCGGACGCGTTGGCCAATGAATCGGATTGGACCGCCGCAGTTGACGAAATACGCACACAAATAAACAACCGACCATTTGTTGTATCAATTGACTTTGATGCAATTGACCCAAGGTATTTTTCCGATGTCTTGGTACCGGAATCGGGCGGCTTGGCGGTCGCGGCGTTGGAACACTTCGTCCGCGCTTTCCGCGATGCACACAGTTTTGAATTTGTGGAATACGCCCCAACCGGTGACGGCCCAAGCGCAAAAATCGCGCATGATTTAATTGAACTTGCAATTAACGATTTGGACCAATAAATTTTTCCCAGTAATTATTCCGCTGTGATTTCTGATATTCACAAAACAGTTGCTGTGCCGCCCCCAGGTCGCGCCTGTCAAACGCGGTGCGTGCATTTGCACGAATGCGCGCAATCTGGCTTTCGTCACCCGCCATCAATGTACGATAAATTTTGCGCCCACGATAGGACAACTTGCCATAATCAGTTTTATATGTTTCGCCAAAATCGATACGCCGACCATCAATCCAGTTTCGCGCGCCATTTTCATCGGTTGCGGTCTTAAAGATACGATATTTTTTTTCATTTGGTGCGCCGGAATTACCATCAATCCACTGGGACAACATATATTTTTCATACCGCAGCGCCGCCATATACATTGGCGCATTAATACCCGGTTCGGCACGATTGGCCGCCAGTGCAGTTGCCACTTCGAACCACGGGCCGTGTTCCATTTCGTATTCGACAAAGGGCTTGAACAATTTCAGCGCATAGTGCGCATTAATTTCCGGAAACGATAACCGTGACACAAAACCAATACCGCCTTCCCATGGGGAAAGACCAACATATGTTGCGCCCTTGGTTTCAAGTTGGCATTTTGTTCCAAACAGTTCACCAATTTGCGGAATTTCATAAATTTTATCGGCCTTCATCGAACGAATTTCGGGCGCATTTGCGATTAAGAAATCTTCCAGCACGTCACGAAACTTGGCCGTCACAGATTCGATTTCATCGGCAGGCACCCGCATACGCAACTGGGGTGGCAACGCACCAACATATGGCGACACATCGCACTTCAACACAATATTGCGCAGGTGGCGCGGATTACGCACCCAATTTTTACGCAAAAAGCCCGTCAAAGCACGGTGGCCATTGTTCCACCACTTAGACTCGGACGAAGAATATACATTTCTATATGTCACAGGCATCACCTCGCTATAATAAATATAATGCGATATTTGGCGGATTCAACCCCGAACGCGTTCACACATCTGATTATGCCGATATATGTTTCGCGCCAAATCATCGCTGATAACGCCCCAGTCCGTTGCCCGCCCATATATAGGCTGGCACACGATTGGCGCACAGATATCATTCTGCAATGGTGTATTTTTCGTACAAGACGCGACGAATATCATCGACCCCACGATTAAGACTTTCCGCATTGACATCCCCCATAATTTTAATAGTTTCAGATTGAATTGTCCCCGATTGCGTTGCGATATCCCCGCGACATTTTTCGCGCCCCATACGCACACCCGTGACATAGGAAAAAAATATGGCAACCCCCGCCGCCACAAATAAAAACAAATAAAATT
>JAZLDK010000015.1:0-8897 GCA_045614725.1 Candidatus Enterousia sp. | reverse complement strand
CAACGCATTACAGTGATGAAGACGCGGTTAAAATCTGGAAGAAGGTCGCAGGCAAGGATGCAATATTGTTGGGCGACAAAGACAACTGGTGGTCAGCGGGTGAAACGGGACCATGTGGACCATGCACGGAAATGCACTATGACATGGGTGCGGATTTGCCGGGTGGACTGCCGGGGTCTGCGGACGAAGACGGTGGTCGCTTTGTTGAAATTTGGAACGATGTGTTCATGCAATATGACAGGGATGCGAATGGGAACCTGACACCACTGCCAAAGCAAAATGTGGATACGGGCGCGGGTCTGGAACGTTGGGCCGCCGTATTGCAGAACAAACTGGACAATTATGACACTGATTTGTTTGTGAACCTGAAACGCGCGGTCAGCGATGTGACCGGTGTTGCAGAAACGGCCGAAAATGTTTCCAGTTTCAAGGTTATTACGGACCATTTGCGCTGTGTTGGATTTGCGATTGCCGATGGTGTGCTGCCTTCGAACACGGACCGTGGTTATGTAATTCGTCGCATATTGCGTCGTGCAATGCGTCATGGCCAGATACTGGGACACAAGGGGGCCTTGCTGTCCAAACTGTACCCTGCCCTGATTACAGAAATGGGGGCGGCATATCCGGAACTGGCACGCGAAGAAGCGCGCGTGGTGGAAATTATCCGCAATGAAGAAAACTCGTTCGCGGACATGTTGCAAAATGGTATGAAGTTGCTGGAAAACGAATTGCCAAAACTGAATAATGGGGTTCTGCCGGGGGATGTGGCGTTCAAACTGTTCGACACATATGGATTCCCGTTGGATTTGACCCAGATGATTTTGCGCGATAAAAATATCGATGTCGATGTTGCTGGTTTTGAAACGTCTATGGCGGAGCAGAAAGAACGCAGCCGCGCCAACACCAAGGGTACACGCGTATTGTGGGAATCCCAGACCGATTTGGCCGGAACGGATGATACCGCAAAATATGCACCCGTCGCCATACAGTCCAAGGTTCTGTCGATATTGCGTGCGGGTGAATTTGTCCCATCCGCCAACGCGGGTGACGAAGTGGAAATTGCACTTGATAAAACCGTGTTCTATGGTACCCAGGGTGGTCAGGTTGGCGACAGTGGAGAAATTAAAAAATCCGGCGAAACGGTTATGACCGTGGCCGAGGCCGCACGCGTTGACAGCGTTGTGATTCACAAGGGTGTTCTGGTGGCGGATTTGTCGGTTGGCGATATTGTCGAACCAGTTATCAACACCAACATACGCCAGCAGACCGCGCGTGCACACACCGCAACACACCTGTTGCAGGCGGCGTTGCGTCATGTCCTGAACGAAGATGTTGAACAACGCGGTTCAAAGGTCAGCCCTGATTCCGTGCGCTTTGATTTTAGTTTTGGGCGCGCAATGACGGCCGAAGAAAAACAGGCGGTCGAAGACCTGATTAATAAATGGATTGCGGCGGACTTGCCTGTTGCACACGAAGAAATGACAATGGATGAAGCGGTCGCCAAGGGCGCAATGGCACTGTTTGGTGAAAAGTACGGCGACACCGTCAAGGTTATTACCGCGGGTGATGTTTCGTGCGAACTGTGCGGTGGAACGCATATCTATCAAACAGGCGAAATCATCAAGGCCAGAATTAACAAGGAAAAATCCATCAGTAGTGGTATACGCCGTATCACTATGTCGGTTGGTACATTGGCCGAATAAAAAATCCCCCTTCGCACAGCGAAGGGATTTTTTTACCCCGCGCACCCTTGTGATGACAAAGGAACAAATGACCTGGATTATGCATCAAGTTCAGGATGACAAAAACTGTTGCAAGTCTTTCCACTAACCACTTGTCCACCACATTTAATTGTGATTGATTTAACTTTTTTCTTTACATCGTTTTTTTTATTGAATACAATCAAGATGTCAACAACAAAGGAAGGGACAAATGGCAGAAAAAAAAGTCACAAAAACAGTTGCTAAAAAAGCAACAGCAAAAAAAACAGTTGCAAAACCAGCCGCTAAAAAAAACACAGTAAAAAAGGCACCTGCGAAAAAAACAGTCGCAACAAAAAAAGTTGCACCAGTCGTAGAAATGCCAACACCTGATGTAAAACCATGCCCATGTGGCTGTGGTCATGACTGCAAATGCGGTGGCAATTGCAAATGTCACAAAGGCGGTTTCTTTAAGAAATTTATCCTTATCTTGATTATCTTTGCGTTGGGTTTTGTATCGGCGAAAATGTGCTGCTGCAAAAAGTTTGGCAAAATGGGCCCACGTCCAGAATTTGATAATGGTTGCTTGGTTGTAAAATGCCCAAAGTTGGCCAATATGGTACCAATGATGGATGCTGACCATGATGGTTGCGTGACTAAAGAAGAATTCAAGGCCGCAAAAAAACAGATGAGAAAACACCCATCTGCGCCGGCTGAAATGCCCGCACCTGCACCACAGGTTGAAGTTATCGAATAATAAAAATTCCCCCGTTCGGGGGATTTTTTTTATCTGAGCAAATCGCCGGACTTGATATATTCGGCATCGGTTTTCTTTAGTTTTTTACGGGCGGATTTTGCGTACCCTGTGGCCAATTCATCGCGCCCCAGCATGTGATAATATTCCGCCATTGCCCAATCTGACCGACCGCGGTCCGCATCACCGTATGCGCGCGCCAAAACCCAATATGTAAGGGGCGCAGGTTCCGTCAGTAATGAACGCTTGGCCAAATCAATTGCACGCTGGGTGTCGGCGGGGCGACGACGCTCGGTCAAGACCAATGCCAATGCAGTTTGAATCTGGGGCGCGTTATCGGTTAATTCCAATGCGCGTTCATAGGCAACAATGCTGTCATCATAGTGGCCGAACTGATATTCTATGTCGCCCAGCAATTCGTAAAAGTATGGGTTTGTTGGATGGCGCGATATCAGGGTCATGGTCCCCATGCGGGCACCGTCCAGATTACCACCGCGCATATTGGCAATGGCGCGCGCGTATAGACCAGAATCCGATTTGTCGGAATACGGGTACAGTTCCAGCACGCGTGACGGTGTATCCAAATATCCCGTCAACTTGGCCCGAACCAATTCAAGGGCCGCGGTGCGCGTGACCGCCAATTTCTCATCGGGGGCAAAGTCCGAATCCATGGCATCAAGGCGCGCGCGGATGTTGTTTAAACGCTCGCCCGTAAGGGGGTGATTTACACGATTTGGATTAATGCGCGATTCAAGTGCGCCGGTCTGTTCCTGCATCTGTTCAAAGACCGTTATAAATCCGTTCGGATTTTGGCCTGCATCCATCATCAGGTCAAATCCCATATTGTCCGCGATTCTTTCTTCGTCGCGGGAAAACGCCAACATAGATTGCTGGGCAACGCCACCGGAACCGGCCAAGACCCCCGCCCCCAAAGAAGGATTGCCACCCGCAACCATAAGGCCAATACCCAATGCCTGAATCAACATACTGCGCCGCATTTCCGCAGACATGCGCGCAGACATTTGCGCCATGTGACCGCCCAATGTGTGTCCCAATTCGTGCGCAACAACGGCCTGAAGCGCGTCGGGCGTTTTGATTTGGGTCAGCAGACCCGTATAAACATAAATGTCTTCGCCCCCCATAACAAAGGCGTTAAAATCGTCATCGTTTACAATGTGAATCTTTAATCGGTCCGTGGGGATGTCCGCCGCGGTTGCAATCGGCAACACCAACTCATGCAACATCCGTTCGGTTTCGGTATCATTAATCAAAGAAGCACCCTGCGCGGAAAACGCAAATAAAACACCGCATAAAATCGCAATCAGCCTAGGCACCCAGTACAACCCCACGATCAAATATAAACATTAAATCACGCGTCCATGAATCCATTTCGTTTTCGCGGGCGGCGCGCGATGCCAACCGAAACAGGTCATGGTGTTCGCGATAGTCAACAAAGTGATATTGAACCCATCCGCTTTGGCGCGTGCCCAATAACTCGCCAACACCGCGCATCATTAAGTCCTGTTCCGCAATCACAAAGCCGTCATCCGTATCACACAAAACATCCAAACGCTTTAACCCATCGTCCGATACATTAAACCCATAAACCAATACACAATAAGACTGGGTATCACCACGACCAACACGACCGCGCAACTGGTGCAATGCGGCAAGACCAAATCTGTCCGCATTTTCAATCACGATAATAGATGCACGGGGAACATCGATACCAACCTCGATAACAGTGGTCGCAACCAACAGGTTCATGTCTGAATCATTATCGGCAAATTTCGCCATGACGGTGTCGCGCTGTTTCTTGTCCATTTGGCCGTGAACCAATCCCGCGGTTGGAAAGTATTTCGTCAAATCCGCGTGTCTTGATTCGGCCGCGGTGGCGGGATTGTCAGGATTATCCTCGACCAAGGGGCACACCCAGAAAACCTTGGAACCGGAATTAATCTGGGCCATCAGGCGTGGTATCAATTCATCTATTCTGGATATTGGTAATTTGGTTGTACGGATTGGTTTACGACCCGCAGGCTTTTGATTAATAATTGACACATCCATATCGCCATAAATCGTCATGGACAAGGTTCGCGGTATCGGGGTCGCAGATAATGCCAACAGGTCCGTGTTATTGCCCTTGGCACGCAGAGCCTCGCGCTGGGCAACGCCAAATCGGTGCTGTTCATCAACAATCACCAATCCCAAATCACGATATTCCACATCGTTGGAAAACAGCGCATGTGTGCCGACAACCAAGCGCGTACGGCCAGACCGCAGTGATATCAATTTTTCACGGCGTGACACGCCCTTGTCTCGGCCGGTCAGGCATTCACATACAATACCAATTTTTTCACACAAGGGTTGCAATTTTGCAAAGTGCTGCTGGGCCAAAGTGTCGGTTGGCGCCAACAGTGCCGTCTGGGCACCGGTTTCCGCCATCTTAATCGCCGCCGCCAATGCCACAATGGTTTTACCACTGCCCACATCACCCTGAACCAGACGCATCATAGGAACAGGTTGCGCCATGTCCGCAAAAATTTCCTGGCAAGTGCGCCGCTGGGCATCGGTCATTTCAAATGGCAGGCACGCCCAAAACCGATCCATCAAATCATACCTGCGCGCGCGGGGTGTGCGATGATTGCGAACGTCCGTGCGATTGCGACGACTGATAACAATCGCAGACTGGTGCGCCAATAATTCACAATATGCCAGTTTCGCCATATAGGTCGCGTTCGGCAATAAATCACCATCCGATTGCGGATAATGAATGTTGTGCAACGCATCAAAGAATTCCGTCACACGCGCATCGGGTTCACCCGCAATGCGTTCCGGCAACAGGGCAAAAATCTGGTCGCGAACATTGGCAAATACTTTCTGGGTCAGGCCCTCGCCCGCGGGGTATATTGCCTGAATCGACGGGATTTTGGATGCATGTTCCATGTCCTCGATAAAATCAGGATGATTTATCGTTGGGCGGGTGGTTCGTTCCAGTTTGCCGGAAATCATGCGCCATTGACCAATCGGTAATTTTTTAAGCCAATATTCCAGATAACTGGAATTAAAAAACTGAATTATAATGCTGTTGCCGGCCTTGTCCGCACACATAATCTGGGTTGGACGACGACGACCGCGAAAGAAACCGCCAGCCTTGTGCGACTTAACCAAAACAGGAATTGTTATAACATCACCCGCGGTCGCATCCATAACATTTTCGGTCACATCACGCGCACGGACATAGGACGGACGATGCATAAGAAAATCACGAACACTGCGACCGCCAAGCACGTCGGAAAAACGCGCCGCCAAAACCGGACCTACGCCCTTGATAAATTGAAGGTCGGTGTTCAAAAAATCAATCAGCTGTTGCTTCATATGTACTAAATTTAGTGAAAAATGCAGAAATATTCAATAACAATATTTTATTACGGACGATATATGCGCAGGCCCAAAAATCTTAGATTTCCACGCGAATCCAACCGAACAAATGGAATCGCAGTCCGGTGACCGGTCGATTTAATCTTTTTACCAACAATAAAATCTTCGGGGTACATGTCAATCAAAGCGGCCGCACGGGCAAAAATTTCGTATGTTTCACGGGGGGCTATATGATAAACAAACGGCTTAACCGCGTAAAAGTGATAAATGGCCGGATTCTTGTTCGCGGTACGAACATCGGATAAAGAAAACTTGTTGGATGGGCGACGGTTTGGGATAAAGTTATAACGCAGTGGCAATTCCAATATGTGACCATCCAGTGCAACATTTATAATATCCTGATCAGGATAGCGCAACGGGATATCAACCGCTGCTAAATCCTGTTCATAGCGCGCCATCATAGACAGGTTCAACAATAAAACCCCGCTGTTGATATACAAGTCGTGTTTAAGGTATTTTTCCTTGAACTCGCGCACATAGGTTCCGGCATAACTGTTTGTGTCCTCGGTCGGGGCCATGTCACGAACGCCGCCAAGCGCATATTTCGAAACATCGGTCGCATATAATTCCGATAAATCACTGCGAACCAATGTGTCGGAATCCATATACAACAACTTGTCCACATCCGGAAACACACGATGCGCAAACAGACGATAGAAGATAACAGGACTCCACCGTGAATAATCATAGTTGCGATACGGGTTTTCACGACGACGAATTTCGCGCCAGACTAATTTTCCACCGTTCGAAGACACTATTTCTTGAATCTTTTTTTTACCACGTGTGTGGGGAGCAACCATACAATATACCGTCACATCCGTATCAGATGCACGATTAGCCATCAACGAATTAATCGCCACCGCCGCCATGCGCCAGAATTTAGTATCAAAAGTATAAAGCGCCCTTACTTCACCCATTTCAAAAACCGACATAATATGCGATGTCGCCACCCCAGGAAACGCATCGGAATGTATTTACATGATTCTTGCAGGACCTGCTTGGCCTCTTGCTTATAGGTTCCGGTACGGGTTGGTATAACCACCGTAGTGCGCAACAAATAACGCATTGTCCCACGATAAAAACGGCGAAGAAAGTGACCATCATAACGCGGCAACATATTGTCACGAATGAATTTGAAATATTCTGGAAAAAACTCAAACGCATGGGGACCAAATGGGCGTTCGGTCAGGGACTTGTTATGCAAACGATGCAAGACAGATATATTTGGTGTTTCAACAATACGACGCGCACGCCAACAAATATCAATCATAAAACACAAATCATCACCAAAGCCAGTAAACTGGGGCGGAAAGCGAACGCCATCAAGTAATTCGCGCTTGTAAATACGGCGCCATATCCATGCCCAATTCATTTCGGATGGCACCAACAAAAATGAGTTTGGATCGGTTGATATTTTATATTGCTGTGCATTCCACGATGGATTCTTAACCGGCACAAAACGATAATCAGACTGGACCATAAATGCCAACCCACCAACCATATCGGCATCGGTGGTTGTGGCAAAGTGCAACAACATTTCCAGCGCATAATCCGTATAGCAATCATCGGAATCCAAAAATGCAATATAGCGACCACGCGCCACATCCAGCCCAGTATTACGCGCAACGGATACACCGCCATGATTTAATTTAATCAGTTTGAAACGCTTGTCAGATTTTACAAATTTGTTGATTATTTTGATACTGTCATCGGTACTGCCATCATCGATAACAATACATTCCCAATTTTTGAGTGTTTGCGCAACGACAGAATTAAGAGCATCCGTTAAATATTCCGCCCCATTATAATTTGGAATAATTATCGATATATCAGGTACCGCCGCCATTAAATCACCCTAGTTTGTCCCCGTGTAATAGCAGCTGCTGACGAATTCATAGGCACGGCCAGAATCTTCTGTGACGACTGAATTCGCGTGGATAAAGCAATCCTTTTGAAGTTTTATTGTAGAATTGTAGTCACTGCAATTGTTATAGCAGACATAGCTATATAGTTTAGCCGCACCGGTAGTACTGCCACTAATTGAAGCTGTTCCTGTCATATATTCAGCCGAACAAATCAAGAAACTATACGACTTTGATGACACATTGCATATATATCGAGCAGTCCCTTCGACAAAACCATTATGTGGACAGGGCAAACAATCCGCACGGTAATAACTGCAGTTATCTTGCATCTCGCTTGCGAGATACTTTACAGACTTGTCGTTTTCTGTATAGCATGCATCCACATACGTACCACCAGAGCAAATATTCATTGAAGACATTTCAATTTTTGTGTTCGCCTCCATTTTAGATAGCGCAGTCCTAGCACTAGTATAATATGAAGATAGCGAAACATATTCATTATTCCCACAATCCGGATTCGTACTGAGCACGGTATATGTACAACTGTAATCCGCACCTGCCTCGTTACGATATGCAAGTGTTAAAACAAAACTAAAACAACTGTATAAAAGTTTGTGAATTCTTTTCATACCCCGCGTCCTTCCCTGAAAACCTACAGCGCATTATAAATCATAGTGGTTTTTCGGTCAATTAAAATATTTGACTTTGGGGGCTTTTATTCCAATGATAATCATGGATTTCATAAAAGAAAGGAAATCTGGGACTTAGAAACTCCCCAAATACAATCCGGTGCAAAATGCATCGTATTACGGCGCAATCGCACCGTTATCCCGATACCAGGTCGGGAAGCCGCAGGTTATAAAACAGGGCTTTACCCCAAAGACCATGTGGGCTCATCCGATTGTTATGAGGTTTCTAACTTCCCGACCGCCAAATTTTAGGCGGTATTTCTTTACTTTTGTGTGTATCCGTAACTCTATCCAATGTGGGCGGGTGCGCGTATGGTATTGTTTGTGGTGTCAACCGTAATCTCGCCGGATGCACCGATAAAGTTTTGATGTTCTGATTCTGAACCGCGCCTGAATTGAACCTGTTTTGACATGTTTTTTCCTTTGGTTAGGGTGTCCTGATTGCTTG
>JAZLDK010000014.1:0-2232 GCA_045614725.1 Candidatus Enterousia sp. | reverse complement strand
GTCCAATCCGAAACATTACACGAATCCGACATCAAATACTGACATGGGCGCGCCATATAGACAACATTCGCGCCACCATCCTGAAATGCCAGACGGCGAACAAAATCACCGCGCGGGGTCGGATTATCGGTTGGCATACCGCGGCCATTAAATGCGTGACCGTCGCCCTCGATGTAAATATGCACTGGGGACGTGGGGTTCGAAATCTTTTGATATGTGAATATATCGTAATTTGTGGCATGTACCGTTATAGGCATAAAATCATCTGGCGCACGCGTTATGCCGGCGCATCCAGTCAGTAATAAAAACACCAGAAATTTACCCCATTCCATGACATAACAGGATACCCCATATCCACAAAAAGTCAACCGACTAAAATCACTTGACAAAGACACATATTGTGCAAAAATAATTACAAATTAGTTTAGGTGAGATTAACAATGACAAAACCACAACTGACCGCAGAACAACAGTTGCGCGTCAATGAATTAAAGCAGATGAGCCCCCAGGAATGGGAAACTGTTTGCAAGGGTTGTGGCGTTTGTTGCCTGTGCAAAACGACAATTCGCTTTACACCAACAATGCAACAGACTTTCTTTATGGATTTATGCTGTAATTATTTGGATATCAAATCCAAAAAATGCACCATATACCCAAACAGACTAAAAATCCGCCAGGGCAGATGCCGCAAGGTTGATATTAACCTGATATTAAACAGCGACCTGTTGCCGCCAACATGCGGGTATATTGAATATATATATGGCCCTGCCCCACAACCAATCAATGTGGATTTTAACAAAATCAGACCAGTCGGAAACACAGACCTTGATAATCCCGCGGAACTTGTTCCACACCTGATTAGGGAATCCGCCAACTGGAAACACAGATAATTAATCAAACAAAAAAGGTACAGAAATGCAAAAAAATACCAAGAACAAAACAACAGCAAAAAAAGCCCACGCAAAGAAGACATCGTGGCCAAAACGCGTATTGAACATAATTTGTTGGCCATTCCGCAAAATCGCCAATCTGTGCCGTCGCATATGGAACTGGATTTGCAAAATCAATATCATCGGATTAACAAACCTGACGCTGTTGTTGGCGATTATCATTCTGTTTTCTATGCTGATTATTGATGTGACGGGTTGCTTTGCCAAATCAGACAGCGCGATTGTTAATACACCATGTCAAACAACAAAACGCCGTGTGAAACCACGTGCTTTCTTGCCGATGAAACAAAACGCCAAGAAAAATGAAGTTCAGGTTGTTAGCGTGGCACCTGCAAAAGAAGCAGAAATCGAAATCGCAAAAAAACAGGTCGCCGAACACAACAATAAATTCTGGGGCGATACAGTTATCGACAGTCGTGGCGCAGCGGCACTTGTTAAACAGGGTGCGACCATTAATGGGAACCTGTTCCTGCAAAACATGCGCAAATATGTGTTGCCATGTGACATTCGCGTAAACGGCCATGTGTTCGTTCGTGATGTAAACCTGGTTCAGTTCTGTGGCGACTTTGTTATCACGGGCAATATTTATGTAAGTCCACGCTCGTCCTTTGGGCCGGTGCCGGGTACGGCGCGCCTTGGCGGACAGGTTATTCTGTAAAAAAATCACAGACCGCAAAGCGCGGTCTTTTTTTATGTTTTTTTTTAGCCAATATATGATATAATTAGTCCGTCCAAACAAAGGAAGAGAAAAATGAAATTTTTTGAAAAATTATTAAATGTATTGTCTAAAAACCTTGGTTATACAATGGTTCTGGCGGTTTCAATATTGATGTTTGCAATTTTTTCTGATGGATTGATTGCGGGCCTTATTACGGCGGTGTCGGCACTGTTGGCGTACACATGCATCGAAGCGCTGTACAAAGAATATAAAAAAGAACCTGCCAAGAAAGCGGCACCTGCCAAAAAAAGTGCCAAAAAGGCAAAGAAATAATTAAACCGCCGTTTGGCGGTTTTTTATTTGTTGTTCACACCGTATTTGCCGCGATTTATTGGGCGATATGACAAGGCCTCGGCCAAATCGGGCATTTCAATAGATTCTGCGCCACGCAAATCGGCAATGGTGCGCGCCAATCTTTTTATGCGGTTATAACCACGCGCGGACATCCCCATCTTTTGTGCGGCCGTGTTCAAAAATTCAGTCAATTCGGGTGACAGTTTCGCATGCATATCCAGTTCCGCACCGTCAAGTGTGGCATTTACATGACCCTGGCGTGATAATTGA
>JAZLDK010000013.1:0-5763 GCA_045614725.1 Candidatus Enterousia sp. | reverse complement strand
ATGCAGCAGATTGCTAATCTGTGACCGAAATTTTTGGTCCATAGGTTCGAGTCCTATACGCTCCGCCACAAAATTCAACCGACCTTTTGGTCGGTTTAATTTTTGCCTGCGGACGTTTGACGAGAACCGTCAAGGTTCGATACGGAGTAGATTTGGGAAGCCTTGCGCACCCAAATCGTCACGAGTGGAGAGGGGTATCCCCGCCCACCGTGTGGGCAGGGGAGTCCAGTCCTTTTGCGCCCGCCACAAAATTCAACCGACCTTTTGGTCGGTTTAATTTTTGCGTGCCGACGTTTGACGAGAACCGTCAAGGTTCCATGCGGAGTAGATTTTGCCAGAACCTAGGTTAATATCGGCATTGATTCTTGACTTATATTACCGTTGCATGCCATAATACAAGTATGACAATTCGCTTTATTAATTTTTACTGTTGTCGTTAAGAACCATTTTTGCAAACTTATTTTGTTTGCTTTTCCAACATACAATTACTAGAATCCACATATAAAATAAACCGCAGAAGGAACAGATTATGACAATAAAATTATATAATACATTGACACGACATTTGGAAGAATTCAAACCATTGCAACCGGGCAAGGTCGGTTTTTATTCGTGCGGTCCAACGGTTTACCATTATACGCATTTGGGGAACCTGCGTACATTTTTGCATAATGATTTTTTAAAGCGTATGTTTCTGGCAAACGGCTATGAAGTGCGGCATGTGATGAATATCACCGATGTTGGGCATCTGACCAACGAAGAAGATGATTCTGGTGATGATAAAATGGAAAAGACGGCCGCGCGCAATAACAAATCTGTGTGGGATATTGCAAAATTTTATAAGGACGAGTTTATGCGCGACTACAACGATTTGAATATGATTGCACCAACGGTCATGCCACATGCAACGGATTATATTGCCGAACAAATCGAACTGGTCCAGAAATTGCAAGAGCTGGGCTATACATATGAAATTCCGGGGGATGGCATTTACTATGATACATCCAAGTTTGCGGCATATGGCGCGCTGACTGGGGGCAGTTTATCTGGCAATCGTGCGGGTGCACGCGTTGGTTTTAATGATGCCAAGCGCAATCCTACGGACTTTGCATTATGGAAGTTTTCACCAACGGATGCCAAGCGTCAAATGGAATGGGACAGCCCTTGGGGGGTTGGTTTTCCTGGCTGGCACGCAGAATGCAGCGCAATGAGTATGAAATTGCTGGGTAATCATTTTGATATTCATACCGGGGGTGAAGATTTGTCGCGTGTGCATCATGCCAATGAAATCGCACAAAGCGAGCCAATAACAGGTGCCCCATGGGTCAACACATGGTTGCATTACAGTTTCTTGCTGGATAAATCAGGTGAAAAAATGGCCAAATCCAGGGGAGAATTCTTGGGTATGGATGCGGTGCGTACACGCGGATACGATCCAATGGTTTATCGTTATTTTGTGGCCCTTGGCCATTATCAATCCCAGTTGGCGTTTTCGTGGGAAACAATGGATGCTGCGGCCAAAAGTTATTCTAATTTGGTTCGTCGTGTGTCTGAATTGCTGTCTGCCAATGGTGGCGAAGTAAATCAGGAAATGTATAACAAATTGCACGATGAAATGTTGGCGGCGATGTCGGACAATCTTAAAACTGCATCTGTGTTGGTTGTGGTCCAAGACTTTATCAAATCTGGCGATATAAACGAGGCCACAAAACTTGCACTGGTTCGGTTTGTGGATGATTTGCTTGGCTTACAGTTTATTGATCGTGCAACCAAGTTGGTCGCGCTTGAACAGCAGTCCGCGCCAGATGAAATTGTCGCACTGGCATCGGCGCGCGCCACGGCCAAGGCCAACAAGGATTGGACAACGGCCGATGCCTTGCGCGCACAAATCGATGCGGCGGGCTGGACGGTCTTGGACGGCAAGGACGGATACAAGATTGTAAAAAAGGCATAATTGGGCCATCCGAACATAAAAAATAATAAAAATAAGTTGAAATTGGGGCAATATTGGTGTATATTGCCCCCGTTAACAATAGAGGAAATTTCCATGAACTATCCATATATGCCAAAATCAACAGCCCTGTGGTTAATTGAAAACACGGCGCTGACATTTGAACAAATCGCGGATTTCTGCGGTATGCATGAACTTGAGGTTAAAAATATTGCCGATGCTGAAACATATAAAATTCAGCCATTAAACCCAATCTTGACGGGCCAGTTAACACGCGAAGATATTGAAAAATGCGAAGCGGATGCATCTGCACGCCTGACTTTGCGCGAAGAAATTGTCGAAGCCCAAAAGAAACAGAATAAACGCGGGGTTGGCTATACACCAAAGTTGCATCGTCAAAATCGTTTGGGTGGCGTTTTGTGGATTCTGAAAAATTACCCAGAATTGTCCGACGGCCAGGTTGCACGCCTGATGCGCAGTACAAACCCAACGGTTGCATCTATCCGTAACAAAACACATAAATCTTATTCAATTATTCAAATTCAAAGCCCAATTGTTTTGGGTTTGGTGTCAGAATCCGCAATTCACGAAGCGGTTGCTAAGGCACAAAAACAGGCTAATAACAAAAAGAAAAAATAATCATTTAAACCTAGGTTAAACAATTGTACAAGGGTTGATGAATGAATAAGAAGTTAGACGAAGCAACAAAACTGTTAATTGACTCCTTGCCGGAAAATTTACAGAAGTTGGCAACCAGTGCTATCGAAGTCGGCTATATGTCGCGCATGGATTTTACAGCCGCGACCGAGGCTGACGAAGTCCCAACGGATGAACAGGACGAAGTGCTGGACTTTTTTCAGCAGGATTTAGGACTGGAATTACTGGAAACCGACAATTATCCCCAGGATTTGGGTAAATATTATGACGAAGATGACAGCGATGGACCACGCGACAAAACACGCAATGTTTTGAATGCCGATGCCGAACAGGTCGATGTTAACGACGATGATTATGAACATTATGCCAAGCAATTGGAACGCAGTCAGACTGGTTCTTTGGTTTTGGGGGTTCAGGATTCGGTTCAATCTTATTTGAAGCAAATTGGTACGGTTCAGTTGTTAACCGCCGCAGGCGAGGTCGCAATTGCCCAGCGTATCGAGGCAGCATCCCGCCTTATGGTCTATGGCCTGTGCGAAAGCCCGATGACAATCAAGGCCATGTTGGATTGGTATCAGCAGTTATTGGATGAAGATATTCGTCTGCGCTATATCGTTAATTTGGAAGTTATGTATTCCAGTGATTCCGAACAGAAATCATTGGCGGCATTATCCGAGGCCCTGAAATCCAAGGGCGTTGAACATGTCGATGAATTGGATGACGATGACCTGGATGATTTGGCCGATGCCACGGTTGACGAAGACGACGAAGAAGACGACGAAGATCTGGACGACGAAGACGGTGTCAAAAAAGAAGACACACCACGCGGCACATCCGGTGTTCCAATTCCTGTTATGGAAGAAGCACTGATGCCTATGGTGACTGAATTGTTCTCTAAGATTAAGCGTATCTTTAATAGTATGCAAAAATTGCAGGCCAAGCGCCTTGAAAATCTGCTTACATCCAACAAGCCTGATGAAGCACTGGAAAAGAAATACGCAAAACAGCGTCTTGAATTGTTCGAACATGTCAGCAAAATCCGTCTTAACGATGACCGCAACGCAGAAATTTTGGAACAGTTGACCAAACGCGACCAACTTCTGATGGGCCTAGAAGGCAAACTGTTGCGCCTTGCCATGGCAAACAAAATTAAGCGCGAAGATTTCTTGGTTGAATATGCCGGCAATGAATTAAACCGCAATTGGGTAAAAAAATTGGCCAAGCATAAAAACCCAACATGGGCGAACTTTGCCAAGAAACACGAAAAAGACATCCTTAAAATTCAAGAAGATATCACCGCGATTGCAACCGAAACCGGTCAACCAACCGCGGAATACAAAAAGGTTGTGGAACTGGTACGCCGTGGCCAGGCCGAAGCCGCCCGCGCCAAGCGCGAAATGATAGAAGCAAACCTGCGTCTTGTTATCAAATTCGCCAAGAAGTCCAGCAATCGTGGTTTGGGATTGGATTTCTCGGACTTGGTTCAGGACGGTAATATTGGCTTGATGAAGGCCGTTGACAAGTTTGATTATCGTTTGGGGAATAAATTTTCCACATATGCAACAAACTGGATTCAACAGGGTATATCGCGCAGTATCGCGGATCAGGCCCGTACAATCCGTATCCCTGTTCATATGATTGACAATATTCACAAGATTCAGCGTGCATCGCGTCAGTTTATGCATAAATACGGTCGTCAGCCAACCGCCGAAGAATTGTCCAAGATTATCTATCTGCCTGTTGACAAGATACACAAGGCAATGAAGGTTAATCTTAAACCAATTTCACTTGAAGCGCCCGTCGGCACCGAAGACGACAGTTCGCGTATCGAAATCATCGCTGACGAAACCGCCAAGAATCCGTTTACATCTGCGGCACAAAAGAATTTGCGTAAAATTGTCACACAAATTCTGTCCGAATTGGACCCCAAGGAAGAAACCGTTCTGCGCCAGCGTTTTGGTATGTCAACCAATAAAACCAGCACCTTGGAAGAGGTGGGCGAATATATCGGTGTTACCCGTGAACGTATCCGCCAGATTGAACAAAAGGCGCTGAATAAATTAAAACATCCAACGCGCGCGCGTAAATTACGCAGCTTCTTGGAAGATTAACAATCAACCCGCCATGTGCGGGTTTTTATACGCATAAAAAAAGGAAGAACCATGAAACAAGGTCGATTAATCGCGGTCGAAGGTGCCGACAAAGCCGGAAAACACACCCAGGTAATGAATATTGTTGAATATTTGCGCGGATTGGGTGTGCCTGTACAAACGCTGGATTTCCCCCAGTACAAGGCTTTCTTTGGTCAACTGGTGCGTGATTATCTGAATGGTAAATTTGGTGCCACGCGCGATTTGCCGGCCGAATACACCATGTTGCCGTACGCATTAGACCGTCTGCAGCACACGCCACTTATCCGGCATTGGCTGGATACGGGTCATTGGGTTATTCTGGATCGTTATTCATACAGCAATGTGTTTTCAGTCGCCAAGACTCCGCGCGAACAGTGGGACTCTAAGATTGACTATCTGGAAAATTTAGAATTCACCCAGATGGGAATTTTGCGCCCTGATCATAATATATATCTGTATCTTGACCCCAAGGTGGCATTTGAAAGCAGATTTAACGGTCTGAAAGAATATCAGAATGGCAAACCAGACTTGCATGAATCTGATTTTCAGTTGTTGTATGATGTATCAAATGTATATCGTCACACTGCCGCGCGCAATCCGCAAAACTGGACCATTATCGATGAAATGTTGCCCGATGGTGGTCGCATGACCCGCGAACAGGTCTTTGATGCCATTCGACCGGTAATCGACAATATGTTGCAAAAGAAACGCTAGTAAAAAACCGCCGTTTGGCGGTTCTTTTATTACTGAACGCTTGGTTTAAGTGCGGAATATATTTGCCCCAGGTCGGTTTTGATTAACGCGGCGGCCAGTTTGTCTGCATTGTCGGTCTGGTGTGCCATGGTCAAGATTTTATCAAAACCGCGTACAAATTGCGTTGCCTGATTGCGGAACACAGTATCGGACTTAATCATATCGCGAATTTGTTTTTTGTCCGCGGCCTTTAACATCTTTGCCAACCATTTCGAGAAAATCTTGCTGTCGCCCGCATGGTGCTTTTTCCAAACAACATCTGGAATTTCC
>JAZLDK010000012.1:0-9008 GCA_045614725.1 Candidatus Enterousia sp. | reverse complement strand
CTGTCGTATCAACTGCGCGATATTTCAAACCCGCACGACCCAGATGCATACCCTTGCGGTCGATGTCCCCGTCATGTGTATAGCCGAATTTACCATACAATTCCAGGTTGTCTAAAATACCATAACCCAATTCTTCATGGAAACGCCAGATTGGGAATTCTGTTGCGCCATCATGTTCTTTTTTCTGCATGGCGTTCGAATCATCTGCGATTTTATACATTACACCCGCAGATGTTTTGGAATAAACCGCCCCCTGCTTTGGCATGTACAACGGATTTTCCAAATTCGCAGCATACGCTGGCGCAGTCAAAACTGACAAAGCGACTGCTGCTTTCAATGTTTTTTTCATCTTTATAACTCCTTGGTTTTCGATGAATTCCGCACCCCCATTATTGGCAAGACGCGGGTCCTTATCCACACCGCCCATTATTGGCAACAGCATGCTTTACCGATAAGAACATATTCATTGTGACATCATAGCCAACCCATGTCAAAAAATCTTTTTTCTTGACAGGCTTGAAATTTACCATATGCGCCCTATATAAAATTACTGTGGATGGGCACAGGACCGATTTTTAACCAAAGGGGGCCACCATGCAAACACTTACCAAGACCGCGGAAAACGGGCAAAATATTGTTATCAACATTCCAAAACATCTGGACGAAAAAATAGGCACAACCGACCGCGCAGCAATGCAGCGCGCATATATAAAATTATTTGCGGGCCTGTCACGTGTTAACTGGTCGAACAAGAACACACTTGGTCGGTCATGGCAATCCGCACTGAATGTATGCGAAGTTCTTTTGGCGATGCGCGCGCGTCGCATGCCACACAACCCCGCCCTTATATATATGTTCAACATGCATAAGTCATACAAGAAGCACTGGTCGCGCATAATCATGTTTCATCGTGGTCGCGACACAATCACATCTGTGCCAAAGTCGGCCCGAATCGAAATGGCGCGCAGTGGCAACAAAATGATTAACGAAGCGTTAAGTACAATTGACAATATACTGATGCGCTATAACACCAACTTTATGGACAAAGTTATTGAACAGCCCGCCCCCGTGGCACAACCGAATCAGAAACCTCAGCGTTCCGCCGATACAATCAAACCGCAACCCACGCCACAACCTGCACCTTTGGCACCAATGCCACAACCGGCCAAGGCCGTCGCGCAACCACAACGGGTTGCACAACCGGAACTTCAACAACCTGCCCCCGTGGCACAACCGAATCAGGAACCACAGCATTCCGCCGATACAATCAAACCGCAACCCACGCCACAACCGGCCCAGGCCGTCGCACAACCACAACGGGTCGCACAACCGGAACTTCAACAACGCACCGAACGCGCCACGCAACACGCACCAACAACAAATCCAATCGAATTGGAAAGGCAGCGCGCAATTCGTCGTCAAAAGGCCATGGAATTTATGGAAATGCAGCGCGCCGAACGCGCCGCAAAAATGGCAGCCACAAACCCCACGACACAACGCGTACCAACAACCGCGACAAAACCGGCACCGCAACCGGCGCCTGCCCGCAACAATGTTATCGACATGCGCCCGCAATTCACCGCGGCAACGGTGCGTATAAACGCCCGTATCCAGGCCCAGGTTCAACGCCGAATCCACATGTCAATTATACAACGCGTTAATGTCAACAGTCGCGCCGCATAACCACTAATAAAAATCCCCCAATCGGGGGATTTTTTTTAATTTTCCTTGACCGGTTCCATCAAACGAACAAAGTCAAGCAACGATATATGCGTCGCATTTATTACCTTGGCAATGGTACTGCACGAAGGCCACCGTGGTGTGCCATCCGCCGCGAAATGCTTGCTTTTATTAAATGTCGTTGAATCCAGCCCACTGCATATCACCAATCCGGAACAAGTCAACCCCTTCATTTTGGCCAATCTTTCAATTGCCCGCCATACTGTTGCATGATTCACGCTTTCTCCCTATAATTACATTCAAACCGATCTTCGATTCAAATTAGAATTGTATTCTTACACAAACTTCGCGTTTACACAAGAATAAAAAATAGAAAACATTCCTAAACACAACCAGAACAAGATATAAAAACAGGGCTTGCGCCCTGCTTTTTATTCATCCGCCAGTATCGCGATTCCCGGCAAAATGCGCCCTTCTACAAATTCAAGGAACGCGCCACCACCGGTTGAAACATATGTAATATCATCTTTGACACCACACGCTTCCAATGCGGCAACCGTATCACCACCCCCGACAATACTTTCCAGTTTTCCCGCACGTGTTTGTTCCGCAATCGCATTGGCCAGCGCAAACGAACCATACGACCAAGTCGGCATCCATTCAGCCATACCAACCGTACCATTCCAAATCACAGTCGCGGCCGCACGAATTTCCGCCACATCGCGCGCCGTTGTCAATTCGCCGGCATCAATGATAATATCATCATCTTCGATTTCTGTGAAATTCTTGTTCACACGCGCCGCATCGCGTTCAAAGACCTTGGCCACGCCTTTGTCCAACGGCAATAAAACATTACAATCATGGGCCTTGGCAAAGTCCAGAATTTCCAACGCGGTATCTTTTTGGTCGGCCTCGTACAAAGAATTTCCAACCCGACCACCCATGGCATAGTTAAATGTTGTCCCCAGCGCACCACCGATAATCAATGTATCGGACAACTTGGCCAGTGCCTTTAACACACCGATTTTTGTAGATACTTTACTGCCCGCGACAATTGACAGTAATGGTCGCTTTGGGTTTTCCATAACCGCGCTAAGGTGCGCAATTTCCGATGCCAACAAACCTCCCGCATATGACGGCAATATTTCCGCCACGCCAACGGTACTGGCATGTGCACGATGCGACACCGCGAACGCATCATTAACAAACAAATCAAATCCGCGCGCCAATTGGGCCGCAAATGCTGGATCATTTTTTTCTTCGCCCGCATAAAAACGCACATTTTCCAGCAGCACCACATCGCCATCATTCATATCCGCCATAAAATCCTTGTCCAGACAATCCGGCACTAATTTCAGCCCCATAAAATCCGCGATTGGCTGCAAAGTATATTCCATATTACGCACACCCTTGGGTCGGCCGCGATGCGCCACGATTGCGATTCGTGCACCCGCCGCCCGCAGCGCATTAATGGTCGGCATACTTTGCTGAATACGAAAAGAATCCGTAATCTGGCCATCAACAATCTGAACATTAAAGTCATCACGCAGCAGCACATACTTACCACGAACATCCAATTTTTCAATCGTGCGCAGTTTCATTTTCCATCCTTTTTTTAATTGGTCCAAAACTTTTTCTGTAATGTTGATTTATACCATATTTTTCAATGGCCTGCAAATGCGCCGGCGTTGGATAGCCCGCATTTTTATCCCAACCATATTGCGGGAATTCCCGCGCCAGTTCATTCATGATACTGTCGCGTGTTTCCTTGGCCACAATGGATGCGGCCGCGATTGACAAAGACTTGGCATCGCCCTTAACAACGGGCGCACCCGACAAACCATGTGGCACCCGATTACCATCAATCAGGCAAAATTCCGGCACAACATTCAACGCGACGACCGCGCGTTGCATCGCACACATTGCCGCCCAAAGAATATTCATTTCATCGATTTCGGCCGGCGTGCATTGTCCAACCGCCCACACGGTATTTTTCTTAATCCATTCCAATGCCAGCGCACGCTGGTGCGCGGTCATCTGTTTAGAATCGCGTATCACAACGGGGATATCAATATCAAATCGTGGGAACACAACCGCCGCGGCAACAACCGGCCCGCACAGTGGGCCACGTCCGGCCTCGTCCACACCGGCAACCAAACCCGCACCACATTGTAATTCCAATGAAAAATCAGGATTAACTTTCATCCCCGCACAATAGCAAAATCCCCCGCCAAATCAAACATAAAAAATCCCCCAGACGGGGGATTTTTTATTTTGCAAACAAACGATTAAATAATTTTTCATTAATCTTGATCGGATATTCGCGGTGCAGGAACGCATTATAATCATCCGTCACCATTGAATTAATGTTATCCGTTAATTCCTTGCGAACATCGGCCTTTTTCTTGTCATCAACCTTGGGCGCAATATCCTTGTTCACCTGCAAGACATAGAACGCATCCGCGGATGGCACAATAAGATTCGTTCCCGCCCCATTTGCGAATGCCGCAACCAATACATCGGTTGGTGCGCCACTTGCGCGGGATACAGTTGCTCCCTTGGCACCTTCGAACTTGCCATCCTGGTTCAAATCAACCAAGATTTCATTGGCGCGAACATAGGCCTGTTTCTTTTGTTCGGACTTTTTCCAATCTGCGACCAACGATTTTTTCACAGATTCAAATTCGGCCTTGTGCGATGGGGCAATTTTATCCACACGCAGCATAACGAACCCGTCCTTGGTTTCAATGAATTCACTTTCCGCACCTTCGTCCATATCAAATATGCGCGCCATCATCGCATCCGTCAGCACCTTGTCCACTGGACGGTTATCACGGTCAAATGATTTCAGCGACACATATTTGGCACCATGCGCCTTGGCGGCATCCTGCATCGATTCGCCGGCGATAATATCATCTTCGACCTTAATCGCGGTTTCATACGCCACATCATATTCATCAGGTTTCGCCATATCGGCCGCCACCATCACATATGATACGGTACGCATTTCCGGAACGATTTGTGGATTTGCGGCATAATATTCCGACAACTGTTCATCGGTTGGATTTGCAACCTTAAAGTCCCCAAATTTAACCGTCGCATATTTAATTTCGCGCTGGGCATAGCGCGCATTATACGCCGCCATAACCGCGAATTCCGGCACCGCAACCGGCGCAGACATCGCCCCCAACACCATCGAGCGCATTACCTGATTGCGCAGAACATTTGCAAATTCCGCCTCGGTATATCCGGAATTACTTAACACATAATCGAACGCCAGCGGTGAAAATTCACCATTAACCTGAAACTCTGGAAATTCGCGAATTTCGCGTGCGATTCGATGATCACTGACCACCAGTCCCAAATCATACGCACGATTTTCCGCCATTTGCTGGGTCGCCAACTGGGTGATAACCTGCTGGGTAAAGGCATTCTGTTTGGCCATATCGGTATAGATTTCACGCTGGGCATCACGATCAAGACGCGCCAATTCACGTGACTTTTCATTATTAAACTGCTGGGCGGAAATTTCGCTGTCCCCGACATTAATCAGTGTATTATTACCGGCGACGGTACCGAAAATCCATTCGGCAACGCCCCAACCCACGAATGAAAACGCCAAAATCCCGATTAAAATCTTAGCGACTGGTTTTTCTGATGCATTTCTTAAATATTCTAGCATTTGTTCCCCTTTTGCGATACCATAGCAAAACAAAACCTAGAAAAGCAACGAAAAAAAGGGGAAAATTCAATGAAAATTATTGCAGGCAATTGGAAAATGAACGGCACGCGTTCAAATCTTGAAACAATGGTCCACGACCTGGAATCGGTTGATACGAAAAACACTGTTATTTTATGTGTTCCATTTACAATGCTGGGTGTAAAATCAGACCGCATATCACTGGGGTCCCAGGATGTCAGTACGCACACACACGGCGCATTTACTGGCGAAGTTTCGGCAACAATGGTTGCGGACACGGGCGCCAAATACGCCATTGTCGGTCACAGCGAACGTCGCGCATATCACGGCGAAACAAATGACACAGTTCGCGAAAAAGCCGCCATGGCATTGGCGAATGGTTTAACACCTATTATATGCGTTGGCGAAACAATGGAAGAAAAGCAAGCCGGCAAAACCATGGCAATCATCGAATCTGGTGTTCGCGAATCGGTCCCAACGGATGCGACCGCGCCAATCATCATCGCATATGAACCACGCTGGGCAATTGGCGCGGGCCTGACCCCAACAGACCAAGAAATCGCCACCGCACACACATTGATTGCAAACACATTGGCGGATATGGGTTTGGCCGGCACACCGGTCCTGTACGGCGCATCGGTCAAGGGTTCAAACGCGGCCCAGATTATGTCGATACCAAATGTAGACGGCGTTTTGGTCGGCGGCGCATCCTTGAAAAGCGACGATTTCATACCTATAATAACCAGTGTTAAATAATTATATAGTTGCAACAAAACGGAAAACGGTATGAATAACAACGACGAAAAACAAACAATCATTGACGAAGTATCAATTGACGACGGCGTGGCGCCGACCGAATCGGTCGCGGAACCCGCCACGGATAATTCAGAAATCGAAAAACTGCAAACACAACTGGCACAAATGAATGACAAGTATCTGCGACTGGCGGCGGAATTGGAAAACACACGCCGTCGCGCGGAAATCGATGCACAGTCACGCGCGCGCAATCGCGCGATGAAGGTTGCGGAACAAATCCTGCCCGTTATGGATGCGATTGATGCTGCGAAAAAGCATGCACCCGACGATGCGGGGATTAATTCAATGGCCATGGCAATGGAATCTGCATTTAACCAGATTGGTATTTCACGCATTGAATCAATTGGCAAACCGTTAAATCCACAACTGCACAACGCGATTCAGGTAATTGATGCACCGGCGGATATGGAACCACGCCCCGCCCCAAACACGATTATATCAGAAATGCAAACGGGTTATATGTTTGGCGATACGGTCCTGCGCACTGCAATGGTTGTTGTATGCAAATAAAAATCCCCCAAACGGGGGATTTTTTTTACATCTTGATATCACGGCAAACTTCAATCGGTTCATCCGCCATGGCGGATGATGGGGGACGCGCGGTTACTATTACCAACCACCTCTATTTGTTTTTTTGGATTTCGCCGGGGTACCCATAACAGGTACTGCCAGACTGTCAGATGAACCTGATGTCGCCTGCACTTCCTGGTATTTCAAAACTTGCTTCACTTCATTCTCAGCAGGTAAACTTGGGCCATACGATAAAAGAGGAACTTTATAATAGATAAACATTCTATCATAGCCAGTAACAGCCAGCGGCTCTTCCATTTCTGAAAACGCATCGGCCACTGATTTAAAAATGCCAATCAATGCAACTACAATTCCACCAATAACAAGAAACCCTCCCGCTACTGCCGTTCCGGCTTTGGCGGCAACTACTGCCTTGGCCGACTCTGCCCCAAACCACGCTTTCAGCCCTAAAGCACCAAGCATCAAACCACCTCCCACAGCAACGCCAACACCACCATACGTAAACATATTTTTTGTAGATTGTTGTTCTTTCACGTCTTCTGTGTGATCCTTCTTAACTATCTTGTTAAATATTTTACCAATATATTCATCAACAATACCCAGCGGATGTTTGGGACTTGCAATATAAACCGAGAAATCATTAGCCTTTGTACATTCTGAATTCTTAAGTCTTACTGCCAATTTTTTTGAGTTTTCCGATGCAAACCCCAACCCTCCAGAGGAAATAGGATTGTCACTATAATTGTTCACGCCAATATAGTCCGTTTCCCCACCTGTAGCCGCATTGTTTCGATCCCTTACGGCAATCGAGGATTGAGAAACCTGTTGGCCATCAATTGTTTGTGTCATTGGCACAAGCAAACCTGGAAACGAATTATGTATATTTACGTGATCAATAACATCAACAAAATAGTAGTCTCTTTGTATTCCTGTTTCCATTCGTGTTTGCTGATACCAACCATCTCCGCATGATTGGTTTTTATAGGCTCTTAGAACATTCTTACCCTCTTCGTACGTCAGCCAATCACCCGCATTTTTTCCCAAATCGGTAGGCAATAACAACATATAAAAACCACCCGCTAGATTGGAATTGAAGCTCAAATATTGCCTTCTCTTAAAACTAGACTGCGAATTATTGTATTCATCTGCGCTAACAAGTTTGATCTGTTGCTTACCGTCCACCTCTTCTGCAATAAGATACGGGGCCAATTCTTTTGGGAGCTTTCTTGTTACATCTGTGGAATAATAATCAATAAAATGTATAAAATATTCTGGACAATTAATTGCCACATAATACTGTAACATGGCCATAGAGGCGAGAACATAATTTCGATAAGCCTCATAACTATATTTCTCAGAATCTTTTTCCACACTCGTAATCGCGTTGTATTGTTCTTCTGGGGTATCGTACGATTTGACGATATCTTTGATACCTGTAAAAATAGCATCCGTCTCGGCGGGATTACCATAGTTTAGCTGATTCAAGACATCCTGGTCATTATGAAAAGCCTGCACACACTGCAGAAAACTGGAATACTCACCAGCATATGCGGACGACACTATCCCCATCAATGCAAATGCAAAAAATAATTTTTTCATTGATCCTCCCCTTTCAATATAAGTCATGCGAATTATATCATAAAGCAAAAATAACAGCAAAGGAAATTATCAAAAGCTTTGGCACAAGTTTTTGTTTTGGTAATATATTCATCCGAATAAAATGTTCACCGCCCTTGGCGGACAGGGGCGAGTATAACGAGCCAAGGGGTGGCTAAAAATTCCCCTTCCGCACCGGGGAGGGTTCATCCCCCAACAGGTTTTATAAAAACCTGTCATCCTGGCGCTTGACCCCAGGACCGAGGTTATGGGTCCATTATTATCTGTGCGCGTGCGCGCATACCTGGATCCTGAATCAAGTTCAGGATGACAATTTTTTTCAAAAATTGTTTTTGTTATTCTTTTATCTCCCCGCCCCATACGGGGGGAGAATTTCCCCCACCACTAAAAAATCCCCCAAACGGGGGATTTTTTTACATCTTGATATCACGGCAAACTTCAATCGGTTCATCCGCCATGGCGGATGATGGGGGACGCGCGGTTACTATTACCAACCACCTCTATTTCGTCTTGTTTTTTCGGATTTCGCCGGGGTACCCACAACGGGTACTGCCAGACCGTCAGATGAACTTGATGTCACCTGCACTTTCTGTTCTTTCAAAACTTTCATCACTTCATTCCCATCAGTTATTTTTGGGGAATACGCTGAAAGAGGAGTTTTATA
>JAZLDK010000011.1:0-12524 GCA_045614725.1 Candidatus Enterousia sp. | reverse complement strand
CCAAATGACGATTAATTGCCCGCACCAGTTTCACATAGGAATCTTCACCCCTGCGCACCCGATTCGCCAAATACAAATCCAAGAATTTCTTGAATGTAATTTTACGACGACGAACGGGCACCTTTTTCATCGCATCCTGCAAAATATTTGGCACTGCACTGCGCGCATCTTCTATATCAACATCTGGATAATTACCAATCAAAATTCGTTTATCTTTGCCCCGCACACGCTTGCGTACAAAGAAAGTTTTAACACCACGACTTGTTATATACATACGCAAGCGCGGTTCGGACATATCCTGAACAACATCAAACCCCTTGCTTGGCGCGGGCAGGTTATCCAATATATATGGATTAAAATAGAACTGGTGTGCCATGGGCCACCCCTTTGTTTATTATTTTACATTCGCGAATTTTTCTTTCCAGAACTTGTGTTTTTGTTCCAACAAACTGCTTCGATACACAACCGCATCATTATAGCTGTGATTCTTAGACAGGTTTGCACAGGTCATAACCTTACAATGACAGCCATCAACAAAACTTTTGCAATATCGCGTTGACAGATACGATACACCTTCACCAACTTCATTCACCAAATAGGCGACTTCCATTTTTGAAACAACGCATTTACTATTAATAGTATGTTTTTCTTCGGACACGTCACAGGTATAACAGATGGCATCATAGAATTCATCAACCATCCTGTCCGCCCTTTTTATCGAGCGTTTCAAGGCCGCAAATTCTTTAATATCCTGCCCTATTGTACCACCACAAAATAAATACTTAGCAAGTCCCATTGCACAAGCCTTTATCTTTTCTTTTGATTAAATTTATTTTTCCAAAAATCATTATACTTGTTTAACTGTTCTGTATATAAATTTGCCGCAGAACAATGCATATGATTACGCCCCTGACAATCACACCAATTAACAGGGCACGGAATCCCCGGTATATAAGCCTTGCATACTTCCTTGACTGGCTGTTCGGCATCCGGCAGTTCCGAATAAACATGTGTCATGCACGAATCGGGTCGCGCAAAAACACCACTTGCTTCTTCACAATATACAGACACCAAATTATCATGTGCCGCATCGCGTTTAGCTTTTGCATAACGCACATCACGTTCCAGTTGTTTATATTCATTATAATCGGCACGAATTTGTGCGATTGGTGTTTTAATCAAATAAGTAAACCAATTTGCCATTTTAATTCCTTTTTTACGATACTTTTAATGCATTTATAAACGCGGATTGCGGTATTTCAACACTGCCAAAGGTGCGCATACGCTTCTTACCTTCTTTCTGTTTTTCCAGCAACTTGCGTTTACGGGTTATATCCCCCCCATAGCATTTCGCGGTCACATCTTTGCGATATGCGGCGATAGTCTCTCGTGCTATAATTTTTCCACCGATTGCGGCCTGCAACGGAATTTTGAATTGATGACGCGGAATCAGGTCTTTTAATTTTTCCACAATCTGGCGACCACGTTTTTCTGCAAAACTGCGATGACACATAAATGATAACGGTTCTACATTTTCTTCATTAACCAGAATATTAACCTTGACCAAATCCGATGGTTGATATCCCTGAACAACATAGTCAAACGATGCATATCCCGACGATATAGACTTTACCCTGTCATAGAAATCAAACACAATTTCCGCCAAAGGCAACTGATAAACCAAGACCGCGCGATTGCCGATATATGAAATATTTTCCTGAACACCACGCCGTTCCGAACAAAGCGACATAATTCCGCCCATATATTTATCCGGCATCATAATTGTGGCGCGCACCCATGGTTCTTCTATGGATGCAATCTTGGTTAAATCCGGCATATCCGCAGGGTTTTCCAAATCAATCACCTCGCCCGAGCGCAAATGAATTTTATACAACACGCTTGGCACCGTATTAATCAGTGTCAGGTTAAATTCACGCGCCAAACGTTCACTGATAATTTCCATATGCAACAAACCCAAGAACCCACAACGAAGCCCAAAACCCAACGCCGAAGATTTTTCGGTTGTAAACATAAACGATGCATCATTTAACGCCAACTTTTCCGCACTTTCACGAAACGCGGGATAATCGTCTGCCTCGACCGGAAAGAACGAAGAAAACACCACCGGCACCGACGGCTTAAACCCGGGCAACACCACCGGATTTTCGGTTCTGGCATCACAAATGGTATCACCAACCTTGCAATCATGGATGGTTTTCATTCCCGTTATAATAAACCCAATTTCACCGGTATGCAGCGCATCAACATTTACCATTTTTGGTGTAAAATATCCGATTTTATCAACCGTATATTCGGCACCGGTCGCAATAAATTTAATCTTTTGCCCACGACTTAAAGTCCCGTCAACAACGCGCACCAATATCACAACACCCAAATAAGAATCATACCACGAATCGACCAATAATGCACGCGTTGGCGCATTTTCATCACCATGTGGGGCGGGCAATTTGCTGACAATTTCTTCCAACAATTCTGGCACACCATCACCGGTTTTACCCGACACAGCCAATGCTTCGCCTGCATCCAAACCGATAACATCTGCGATTTGTTCACGCGCAGCGGCCACATCACTTGATGGCAAATCAATTTTGTTCAAGACCGGCAACATTTCCAAATCATTATCCAATGCCAAATATGCATTCGCCAGTGTTTGCGCCTGAACGCCCTGGGTCGCATCAACCAAAACCAATGCCCCCTCACACGCGGCCAGCGAACGTGAAACCTCGTACGAAAAGTCTACATGTCCCGGTGTATCCATAAGATTTAATTGATAAACTTCACCGTTTTTTGCCTTGTAATTCAAACGCACGGTCTGGGCCTTGATTGTAATACCGCGTTCGCGTTCAATATCCATAGAATCCAATACCTGGGCCTTCATTTCGCGTGATTGCAAACCGCCTGTAAATTCAATCAATCGGTCCGACAGTGTCGATTTACCATGGTCAATATGCGCCACGATGGAAAAATTACGGATATTAGATTGCTTCATAAAACACACCTTGCTTATGCGGCAATGATATACCAGTACTAGCGATTTATCAAGTTGTATTTATGCATTTTTTTCAACAGCGCTTCTCTGTCACGCAACACGACTTCTATCCCTGCCCTGCGCATTGCGATAAACATTTTTATAACCCTTTCACTTGGGCACGGATCTAAACGTCCAAAATCAGACAAAGACAAATAAAACTTATCATCCCGATGTAAAACAACATACAAACAAATATACGGATAAATCTCAAAAGGATGGCCACCACTATATGCATAAACCTGATGCCATTTTCTGAATTCAATTGGGCAGTCTGGATTTACAATTGTTCCAAAATTATCAATCGCATCCCCGACCCATCCAATTGTATATTTGTTATAGGCCCCAACATCATCAGACATGAAAATATCAGGATTTACACGCTCTCGCAATGCCTTGACACCCATAACGCGGCGACTATATTCATAGGCCGCACAATCAGAAGACATAAGACCCCCATCAATCCCAGACAGCGCATATTTCGCCGCCCGAAAATAATAATTGCGTGTCATATTTTCAATCGGCCGCCAAGGGCGTTGCAGATTCTCGGCCAGGAACGCTAAATCTGTTCCAGAAAATTTTTGCAATACATTCATTTATAAATTATTCAACAACTCATCGATTCGCGCCGCACGTTCCAGTGTATCGTCATACGCAAATTTAATATCCGGCACATATTTTTGATTCATACGCGCCGCCAATTCGAATCGGACCATGCGCGTGATTTCATCCAATCTTTTTTGCACTAATTCAATATTTTCATTACGCGTATAGTAAAACAGTCGCACAAACTGCAGACCACCATGCGCAACACTGCCCACCAATGACACGCCCGACACGATTGGATCTTCGGACCAATCATCACGCAAAATTTCCGCCACCAGTGTCTGAACCTTGCTGGCCACGCGTTCACCACGATTTGAATTAAATTGTCTTTTCGCCATATCTTTTTGTCTTGGTTATTAAATTTATTATGATTGTAAAATATTAAATATTAAATTACAATCAAGTAAATTTTTGTTTATGGGAAAGGAAATATCATGAGTTTTTCAGAATGCATATTAAAGAAAGCCGAATCGCGTGGTTATTCATGGATTGTATTTTTACTTACAATATGCGAATCGATTTTTCTGTTTATCCCACCCGAAGTTTTTATGACCCCACCAATCATCGCCAACAAAAAACGTGCGATTCCAATTACGATTGCGGCGGCGTTGGGTTCACTGGTTGGGGGTGCGATTGCATATCTGATTGGTTTATGGCTGTACGATTCGGTTGGCATCTGGTTGATTGAAACATTTTCAAACCCAGAATTGATTGAATCGACAATCAAACCAATGTTTACAAAATACGGAATACTTATCATTGTATTAACGGCCGTCACCCCAATACCATACAAATTATTGGCGATATGGTTGGGCTTTATCGGGTATCCAATGTGGCTGTTTTTGGCGGTTTCGGCAATATTCCGCACGGGTCGTTTTGCAACAATTGCCGCACTTTTATATTTTTTCCAAGAACGCGCAAACGCAATCGTCAGCAAATATTTCTGGCCATTAACAATTGGCGCAATTGTCGCTGCGGGACTTGGGATTGGATTAATCAGCTTGTTCTAGGCATAAAAAATCCCGCGTGTCGCGGGATTTTTTTAATAAGTACATTCACCATTAGTGGCCGTTATTCGAAACACACCGCTTTCATCGGTATATATTCCATTGGCCAAATAACACGCCGATATGCCCGAAGTATTTCCATCAGCACTGTTTCCGGGAACCGTATTCCCCAAAGTATCGGCAACACCATCCACATCTGGACATTTTATACACATATCGCCCAAAAGATAATATCCCGGTTTACATGCCTTGTATGTTTTAACCTCAGAGCAGCCAAATCCAGCAAGCTCCGCGGCATTAACCGTAGACACAAAACAAGCAACCAAGATTAATATCAACTTCTTCATTTTACATCACTACAATCCAATTCCACCCGACAAACACGAAGAACATGTTCTGCCATTGTATGTAGATGACCACTTTTGCTCATAACAATCATCCACACGCGTTGTTGGACTGCATGTGGAATATGACGAATCGTAATAGCCGATATCATCACTGTTATTAACGGTCGAACTGCGCTGACATACACCAGTATACGAAACATATGTCCAGCCAGTCGGGCACAAATAAGTTGTAGAAGAACTTGTCAAACAACAATACGAACCACTGGTACAAGATGCCATACACAACATTTGTGTCATACATGCCGCAATTGACTTTACCGGAAACAGCACCACCACAAACAGTGGCACCATCCGTACAAACCTATAAAAATACTTCTTACAAAACGACAAAAATACTTCCTCTCAATTCATTCTAATAAAATATAGCATATTTATACAAGTATTATTTAATGCATGTAAAAAAATTGTTGTTTTTCTTAAGCCAATCAACGGTGGTCGCCATACCATGCCCGTGAATAATTTCCGTATCATTTGGCAAATTCATACTGTAAATATTTGCAATTGATTTCAACAGCATGTCTTTATCACCCCCCGGCAAATCATATCGTCCAACAGATTCCTGGAACAAAGTATCCCCAATTATCATGATTTTTTCATCTGGGAAATGATATGCCACACCACCAGGTGTGTGCCCAGGTGTCTCGATAATATCCATATATATATTTGGCAAAATTTCTGTTCGCGTCAATTCCAACGCCGTCGGCCGAACATCATTAATTGTTATAGGTGACAATCCAAAATATTCCAACAAATCATTTCCCCACCCAACCAGGCGAAAATCACCACTGTGCAAAAACCACGGTACATTAAACTTTGCCGCCAATGCCGGTGCCGCCGCAATATGATCCGGATGCCCATGGGTCAGATAAATCGCGCATAAATCTAAACCACGCGCATCCAAAAAACTTTCCCAATCCTGCGCCCGACCCCACGGGTCAAAAATCACACATTTCCCAGCATCAGAAACCACCACAGATTGTGTATTCTGGGGTGGCATTTGAACCAATTCAAATTTATTATTTTTTAGTTTTTGCATTTTTACGCACCACGGGCTTTTTAACCGCTTTTTTCTTTTTACCAAAAACGATTTCACGTATTTCTTCGCCCGTCAGTGTTTCGCGTTCCAGCAATTCCTTGGCCAATTTTTCAACAGTCTTTTTATTTTTGACCAAATGCTTGGTTGCATCCGCATGTGCCGCATCCAACCATGCGCGAATTTCGGCATCCACAATTTCCGCTGTTTTTTCAGACGCATTTTCCAACGCACCACGCGTACCAAATGTACCCACCTGATTAATCGCGGCCAGACCAACCTTCTTGGACAATCCCGCCGTGGTAATCGAATATCGCGCTAACTGGGTCGCCATTGCGATATCGCTTTCTGCACCGGTTGTAATTTTATCTGCACCAAAGAACACTTCTTCTGCACTGCGTCCCGCCAATGCAATCGACAGATTTGCGCGAACCTCGGCAATGGTCATTGAAACCTTGTCATCAATTGGCAAATGCTGAACCATCCCCAGCGCACGACCACGTGGAATAATTGTTGCCTTGTGCACAGGGTCCGCAACATCTTCATACATCATGCTTACGAACGCATGCCCTGCTTCATGATACGCGGTCAGTTTGATATCTTCCGGTCGCATTTTTCTTACCTTGCGCGGGCCCATAATAATTTTATCGCGTGCTTCTTCGATATCTTCGTTTTCAATTTCTTTGCGCCCATTACGCACCGCATGCAAAGCAGCCTCGTTCAACAGATTTTCCAAATCCGCCCCTGAAAAACCTGTCGTTCCACGTGCCAAATCCTGCAGGTTTACAGATCCGCCTACCTTAACCTTCTTAGCATACAAATCCAAGATTTCACGACGCCCCGCCATATCCGGCAGTTCAATATAAACCTGACGGTCAAAGCGCCCCGGTCGCAACAACGCAGGGTCCAGCATATCCACACGATTTGTCGCACCAATTACAATAATTCCCGTATCATTGGAAAATCCGTCCATTTCGATCAGCAACTGATTCAATGTCTGTTCACGGTCCTGATCGTTATACGAATGTGTACTGCGACGTTGCCCAATTGCATCGATTTCATCAATAAACAAAATACATGGTGCATTTCGTTTTGCCATTTCAAATATTTCTTTGATTTTGGCAACCCCAAGTCCGACGATTATCCCCGAAAAATCCGAACCAGATGCCGCAAAGAACGGGACATTTGCCTCGCCTGCGATTGCACGAGCCAACAAAGTCTTACCGGTTCCGGGCCGCCCAGACAGCAACACCCCACGCGGCACACGCGCCCCCAAAGACTTGTACTTATCTTTATTCTTAAGAAAATCAACAATTTCGTACAATTCTTGTTTTTCCGAATCGATACCCGCCACATCTGCGAATGTTGTCTTGGGTTTTCCTGTCGTAATCTTAGTAGGATTCTGTCCAACCAAACTGCGACTTAAACCACCGGCCGCACCGCCACCACGCAGTCCACGGAAAATCCATAATATAAACAGCAAAGTCAGCAACAAAGGCGCCCAAATTCCCAAATGTTCAACCCATGATTTTGATGTATCAATACTGATTGCGGCACCCGCATCCGACAACTTGGTCAGCAATTCTGGATCATACGCGATTGTTGCCTGATATTTGGTACCATCGGCCAATGTTCCTGTTGCATCATTACCATGCACCTTCATCGTTTTAATTTCATCACTGCGACGCAACACATCCGAAAAAGAAAGTTCCACCGGTCGTGCGGTTGCATCACCACCAAACATTGGCATGCCCGTTCCCCCACCAACAAACGCCACACGCGCAATCATGGCCAAAAACAACAGTCCAAATATAACCAAGAAACTGGTTGCACCATCACGCTTTTTCATCATTGGATTATTTTGATTTTTTTTCATATTGTTTATACTTCTCATTTCTCTTCCTAAAGCTTGTTTTTGCGCCTTCTGGCACCACCAAAATTTTATTGCCTAACCGCCTTAAAGTACAATGCCCCAGTGTAAATTTGCAATCAGACTTCAAATTACTTAGTGCACGATTCAACGAATTCAAGCGCGGCTGATAACAATCCCCCCCAATTTTTTGAATTAATATTCCCAAGAACTTTAAACCAATATCGGGTGCCACGTCAAACAGAAAAGAATCAGAAAACATTGCCCCACCCCTGCACGACACCTGATTCACCATTTCCTTGGCACGCCCATCCAGCGCATCACGCGCCCGCGCCAGATTCTCAATCGCCAACAAAATTCGCGCATCACTGATACCAAGTTTGGACGACAGTAAATGACGATTTTTTCTTATTTTTACACGCGTGTAATTTTCATCATCATTCATTTCATCGGCAAAATATTTCACACCATTCAAATTACACCACGCAACCAGTTCCGCCCGATACACCCCCAGCAACGGCCGCACAATTTTAACCCCATCACGATATGACACACTTTGCATTGCAGACAATCCCGCCACCCCACTGCCCCGCGACAGATTCATTAAAAAAGTTTCAATTTGATCATCGGCCTGATGCGCAACAAACAACGCATCAATTGAATTATCCTTGCACCATTGTGTCATCATATTGTATCGCGCATCACGGGCCGCGGCCTCAATCCCCGATTCCGGTTTTACGCCCGTCCACCAGAAAATCTGGCACGGCACTTTCAGTTCCGCACACAAATCCGACACATACTGACTTTCCACATTTGCCGCTTCGCGCAATCCATGATTAACATGCAACGCCACCACATCCAGTCCCGCCATCACGCACCAATGCAACAGGCACACAGAATCCACCCCGCCACTGACCGCAACCGCGATACGATGTCCATGATAACCCCGCACAAAATCAGAAAACTTTTCATTCATTATTTGCGTATTCTATGCTATAATTTCGAAAAATAAAGGAAAAAGAAATGACGATAAAATTAAAATCTATTGCTGTTTATTGTGGTCATCAATTTGGTAACGACCCCCGGTTCGAGCGTGACGCCGCATTGGTTGGTGAACTGTTGGGTCGCAACGGCATCCGCATGGTTTTCGGTGGTGGCGATGTTGGATTAATGGGCACAGTTGCAACCGCGGCCCTGCGTGCGGGCGGTCATGTTATCGGTGTTTCAACGGACGAAGTTGTTGCCCGCCAAGAACCGGCCCACGCGGAAATAGATGTCCGTGTTGTTGACGGCGTTAACGAACGAAAACAGATTATGTTTGAACATTCCGATGCGTTTATAATTCTGCCTGGTGGTATTGGCACATTAAACGAATTAAGCGACATTATGACGATGCAGCAAATTGGCGAAACCAACAAACCACTGTTCTTTTTGAACACGAACGACTTCTGGGCCCCATTCAGCGATTTAATCAAGCACATGATGGCCAGTGGCTTTATTGAAAACATGAACGATTATCGCCTGTACAACGCCGACACAGTATCGGAATTAGCGGAACAAATTTTGAATTATTAAAATTCGAACACTTTATCGCGTGCGGTTGCGCCGCGCACAAGTTTAATGCTGGTCTTGGGTACATCATAGTATTCGGCCAGCATTTTTATCACATCTGCGGTTGCCTTGCCATCGGTTGGCGCGGTTGTGGTATGCACACGCACAATGCCATCTGACTGAACCTCGACCCGATTAAGTTTAGCGCGCGGAATCACGCGCACATTGATTCTCATCATTTAAAATCCTTGGCCATTTCTGCAAACGCCGCGGTTCTTGGCCCCGCCACCAGATGCAGATGAAAATGGAACACAGACTGCTTAACAAACGGCGCATTCGCCCCCGCATTTGCCAGACAATTAAAATCCCCACTTACCCCCAGTTTTTCTGCGGTCTTGGCAAAGCATTCCCAGAACAGCATTTGTTCCTGTCCCGTTGCATTTTGCGTAAAATCCAAGATATTTTTATACGGTCCCTTTGGAATAACCAGCGCATGCGTTTCAAACATAGGGTTAATGTCCAAGAAGCTCATCGCGGCATCATTTTCGCATATTTTATTTGTTGGGATTTCACCGCGCACCATTTTTGCGAACACATTATTATTATCATACATCTTTTTATTCCCCTTGTTTTTCGGTTTTATGATATTAAAATACAGACTTGAAATCAATATTTTTTAGACTATATCAACGATACAGGTTTAATTATATTCAAGGAGTATTTTTATGTTTAAACCGCTTCACAATTACATTTTATTATCAAGAATCGAAGAAGACACCAAAACGGCTGGTGGCATTATCATTCCCGACAACGCACGCGAGAAGCCATCCCGTGGTCGTGTTATTGCGACTGGCGCCGGCACATATGCGGGCGACAAATTAATTCCCACCACGGTTCAGGTTGGCGACACTGTATTGTTTGCCAAATGGGCATCCAGCGCGAACGAAGTAAAAATTGACGGCGCGGATTATGTCTTAATCAAAGAAACCGACATTTTAGGAATATTGGAATAAAAGGAACACACACATGGCAAAAGAAATCATATTTGACACAGAAAAAATGGCGGCGGGCGTGGACAAACTGGCGAACGCTGTAAAAATCACCATGGGTCCCAAGGGTCGCACGGTTGTAATTGAAAAATCATATGGTGCACCGGTTGCGACCAAGGACGGTGTCACCGTGGCCAAGGCCGTATCCCTACAGGACCCGACCGAAAACATTGGTGCCCGCATGGTCCAAGAAGTTGCTAAAAAGGCCGGCGATGATGCCGGTGACGGTACAACGACTGCGACCGTATTGGCCCAGAAATTAATCCGCGAAGGTCGTCGTGTAATTGCGGCTGGCATGAATCCAATGGATGTCAAACGCGGCATTGATTTGGCAACTGCGGCGGTTGTTGCGGACATAGACGCCCACGCGCGCCCCGTTCGCGACAGTGCTGAAATCGCCCAGGTTGCGACCATATCAGCCAACGGCGACACCGACATTGGTGCCAAGATTGCCGATGCCATGGCCCGCGTTGGCCAAGAAGGTGTTATCACCGTCGAAGAAGCCAAGGGTCTGGACACCGAAATCGATGTTGTCGAAGGCATGCAATTTGACCAAGGCTTTATGTCACCCTATTTTGTGACCAACAGTGAAAAGATGCTGGCGGAACTGGACGGCGCGGAAATTTTGGTTTCTGAAAAGAAAATCACCGGTCTTCAGGCATTACTGCCAATTTTGGAACCGATTGCGCAATCCGGCAAACCATTATTAATCATCGCCGAAGACATTGAATCCGAAGCATTAGCAACCTTGGTTCTGAACCGTCTGCGTGGTGGGCTTAAAGTATGCGCGGTCAAGGCCCCGGGCTTTGGCGACCGCCGCAAAGAAATGTTAAAAGACATTGCGATTGTGACCGGTGCGACCGTTATATCGGACGACATGGGCATGACATTTGACAATATCACACCGGCTGTTTTGGGCCGTGCCAAGAAAGTTGTCGTCAGCAAAGATTCCACATTACTGGCACACGGTGGCGGCGACACGGCGGCGATTAAGGCGCGCGCGGACGAAATTCGCGTTGCGATTGCGAACACGACCAGCGACTATGACCGTGAAAAATTATCCGAACGTCTGGCCAAATTGGTTGGTGGTGTCGCGGTTATCAAGGTTGGTGGCATGACCGAGACCGAGGTAAAAGAAAAGAAAGACCGCGTGGACGACGCGCTGGCGGCGACACGCGCCGCGGTTGAGGGTGGCATTGTTGCCGGCGGTGGCATTGCATTGGTTCGTGCGACGGGCGCACTGCGCGATTTGACCGGCGCGAACAGCGACCAAAATGTCGGCATAGACATTGTTCGTCGTGCGATTGTTGCCCCCTGTGCCCAGATTGCGGACAACGCGGGCGTATCGGGCGAAATTGTCGTGGGCAAAGTAATGGATTCGAACGACTATAACTTTGGCTATAACGCCCAGACAGGCGAATATGTAGACATGCTGGCGGCGGGCATTATTGACCCGGCCAAGGTTGTCAAGACTGCGTTAATGGCGGCGGCCAGCACCGCGGGTGTGATGCTGACGACCGGCGCGGTTATGACGGAAATTCCCGAAGAAAAATCATCCGCGCCCCAGATGTCTGGCGGCATGCCCGGGATGATGTAAGTGTTTCCTCCCTAGGTCCCCCCAGCAATGGGGGGATTTTTTTAACCCCACCACTGTCCAACCTAAACAGGTTTTACAAAAACCTGTCATCCTGGGGCTTGACCCCAGGACCCAGGTTATGGACACTTTATTATTTGTGCGCGGGCGCGCATACCTGGATCCTGAATCAAGTTCAGGATGACAATTTTTTTCAAAAATTGTTTTTGTTATTCTTTTATCACCAACTTTGTCATCCAGGCCCCCCTAAAACAAAACACGCAAGTGTTTTGTCATCCTGGGGCTTGACCCCAGGACCCAGGTCATGGGTGCATTATTAAAAATTCCTCTCCGTTGGAGGGGTGGTGCATCGCACCTG
>JAZLDK010000010.1:0-1171 GCA_045614725.1 Candidatus Enterousia sp. | reverse complement strand
TCGCGGATTGTCACGTCAATAGGATACGAAACCGAAGAACCCGGGAATGGTTGGAATGTATAGTTTCCGACAACGGGCGGGATGTTGCCTTGGTCTGATAGTTGGTAATACCAAAATGTGTCGCCACCCGTATCGCGAATTTCCATATTGACGATGTACGAACCGCCCGTTTGAATGCCCGTGTAAACGAATTCGTAACCGCCGTTTTGTATGATTTCTTCGTCGTTAATAGCGGGAAACACATTACCAACGAACGCATCCGGGATTTCTTCATCAAGCGGGTTGCGGTTCGATATTTCAATTGCACGTTTCGTTGTATTTAGCGAAAAACGATAATGGTTGACAAGTTGGCTTACATTGTCAACGGGTTCGCATTCCTGTTCCCACCACATCCCCGAAAGAAAACATCCGACAACGGTATCGCCCGGCGTGTACACTTGTATCAACGGCCGTTTGTCGGCCTGTACTTCGATGATTTCCGGGGCAAGTTCTATCAGATTGAATTCCTTATCCAAGCCGGCCAAGACTGCATCGTACGCGTCTTTCGGTGTCGGTGTCACGGTCAACGTCCTGTTATCTTCGTCGAACGTGCAATCCGTCTTGTAAAATTCGCCCGTCCATATCTGATTCCAAGTCGTTCCGGCATCGTACGATACGGATATTCCCACGCCGAACGCGGTATCGAACGATTGTATCGCAACAAAGTCGAAATCGGCCTGTACGAAAGTCAGTTTACCTGACAATCTTGCCCGGTAAAACTCTTGGTTCGATTGCTTTTCATATTCAATCGCAAAGTCGTTGTTATAAATGGGATACGCCCGTTGCGTTGTCCCGTTGACCGTCAATTCGAATTTGTAAATCGGATTCATCGTTTAGTTTTTTAGGATTTTCCGGGTCATATTCTTGTACACAATGACGGTATTCCCGTTGCCGTCAATGTATTGATGCCGTACGCCCTGTTCGCGAATCGCGGCCACATCCTTTTCAAGCGCGGACACGTCCGTTCCCATGTTCACGGCGTAACCACCCATCGCGGCGTTTGCGCGTTGGTACTTGTCTGCGAACGTGCCGTCGTTGAACGCCTTGATGACATCCGGAATGATGCGACCATACCGGCGCGAATTCCGGCGATTTATCACGGCAAAGTATTCGCCACCTTCGGCCCTTCGCC
>JAZLDK010000009.1:0-2542 GCA_045614725.1 Candidatus Enterousia sp. | reverse complement strand
AAGCAGAATAGGAGAATTTAAGAACACAAAACGACGAAACAGGACCGGGGAACGCCGTGATGGCATCCCCCGTTTCCATTAAATAGATGTGTGTTTATTTTTCATCCCTTCACCCCTGGTTCACGCCGGGGGTGATGTGGTTATGAGGGGATCGGGTCCCGATCGTCCAAAAAAAATATCAAATCCACCAAACGGAGCATCAATTCCGGATTGTTTTCCAGGCGGTCCGCCTCGCGGTTTACATTTTCGGGCAATTCTATATTTTCGGGTGGTGAATTTTCTCTCATGTCAAGTGTGTTTTGTGAATTTTCAAAGGTTGGGCGGGTGTCGCAGTGATGCGATGCCCGTTTTTTTATTTCAACGACATGACCATCAACACGCGGTACCATCCGCGAATCAAGTTCGTCCGGATCGTGAATGTTTGGTACATGGGATTCAGCGAAACGCATTCCACAACGCCGGGATCGTCCGTCCGCCGGACCTGTTTGATCACCGGGCCGTTGTCCGTGTCGAGGACATACACGCGGCCCCATTCGATGAACGCCTCCGAATCAATCCGTTTGATGATGATACGCGATCCGGACGGATATTCGGGGGACATGGAATCGCCCGTCACCTCCATTGCGTAATCGGCCCCGCGGATGGGCGAAATGATCCGTTCGCATTCGAATTCCCGGATGCCGTCGGAAAAATCCTGTAAGGTCCCGCCCCTGGCCCCATACGGGATCACCAACAGGGTCCCGGCCTGTTCCGTGTCCGGCGATTCCAGGCCGTTCGCCGATGCGAACAGTTGGACCTTTTTGAACAACGAATCGGTCAAATTCTTGGGGTCCCCGTTCATGGCGGAGGACAGGCCCTTGTCATTCACCCCCAACAGGGTGGCGAATTCCTTTTTGGTTGAACACAGGCCCCGGAGGGCGGCGAGGTTGTAAACCCGCTTGATGTAATCGGTTCTTTCTTCCATGATGTGTGTGTTTTGGTGGCCGTTTCCGACCAATGGTTGATTTTCTCAAAAAATTTCCTACTAAAATTTGGAATATTCGAATCTTGGTTGTATATTTGCACCACGATACAAACAAATATACAACTTTTATTTTAATTCGCTTGCACCATGAACAAAATCAAAATCGCCGCCGAACTGCTCGCCGATCGGGCCGAACGGACAACCGATGCCACCGCATTCATCGTCAAAATTGAAGATGATCGCAATTACCTGGACCTGGTTCCGGATATGGTCCGCCGCCACAATGACGGTCGCACTTTTTTCCACATGGAAACCGTCGTGGATGTCTGCCGGGCGTTGAACCTCAATTTTTGGATCACCTCCGAACCCGCCCGTGACAACGACCTGTTCGACACCAAATTCCGCGTTCACATTTACGACTAATCCGCACCGATCATGGCACACACCATCACATTGACCGCCGACGAAATGCAAATGGTCTATTTCGCGTTGAACGACTATTCCCTCAAATACATGAAGGCATCCCGGACCTATGGCCGGACCGCCTCGCAACGGGATTATTGCCACGAACAGGCGGAGGCCGTCGGGGAACTCCAAAACCGCGTGTGGGACATTATGACCGAACCCAATATCAACCAATAACATGAAAGCATCACTTCGTAGCAAAATCCTCCTGTTGGAGGTGGGGGGCACCCTCCTGGTTCGTGCCGGGGACGGCAAACCCTCCCTCGTTCGGAATTACGCATCCACATTGGGTGCGGAATCCCGCCGCCGTTATACGGTGAATTATGATCGTGTCCGGAACCGTTGCACCGTCACCCGGACCGCCTAAAACATGAAATCCACAAAACACACTTGCACCATGAAACGAATTGTGAAATCATTCCTTGCGATCGTTTGTTTCGCATCCATCATCCTGGCCGGGGCGGAGAACCCGGACGGATCGTGCAACCTTGTCTGGACATTGGGATTTATGGCCATCGCGGTCCTGTCCGGTGTCGGGATCAAAAAATTGGAGGGCGTGAAATGAAATACTTGCACACCCTGGACCCGGACGAAATCCGCGACCTGTTCGACACAACGGATGATGATTATTGGGTGACGGTCGCGGAACTCGCGGCGGAGGATGCCACGATGGAACGATACTACGAACGCAAATACTCCAATCAATAAACACTTGCACCATGAACAAAATTCACCAGAAATTGGCCGCGGTTCAATCCGCATTGAAGGCCCCCAAATCACAGTACAACGAATTCGGGCGGTACAAATACCGCAAGGCGGAGGACATCCTTGAATCCGTCAAACCCCTGTTGTCCGCGAACGGTTGCACATTGACCTGTACGGACGAACTGATCCTGGTTGGGGATCGGTATTACATCCGGGCCACCGCGACGATCACCTGTGTCGAGGACGGTTCATCCGTTTCAACCACGGCGTTCGCCCGCGAGGAACAGGAAAAAAAGGGGATATAGTTAATGTATCCGATGGTTTTGCAAATAACTTCCTTTTGAAAAAAGGAACTGCTGTTATTGCAAATGAAGAAAATCTCAATAAGCTTAAAAATAAGCAAAGCTC
>JAZLDK010000008.1:0-4474 GCA_045614725.1 Candidatus Enterousia sp. | reverse complement strand
CGGTCCGCCTGTACCTTTTCCATTCGTCGCAAGTTGCCCCGATGCGCGTTGTCGAATTGAATTTCACGAACACGAACGGCGGTTTCCAATGGTTCAATCTGAAAGACCCGTTGTATCTGCCTTACATCGCCACGAAAGACGAATACGGAAACGATTCGGGCGGGGCCTGGTTCCTTTGCTACAACCAAAACGAATTGCCGCGTGGAATGCAGGCGTTGAACGTGTCGAAGGATTGGTCGGTCGAACCCTGTCAAACGTGTCTTGGCGGTTCGATTGAATCGTGGCGGCAATTGACCAAGTATTTACAGGTTTCCCCGTTCGCCATTCATGCCCCGGCCGATTTCATGGAATACCCGGAAATGTTCGATATTGCCCGTCTTGGGTACACGAACACGATGAATTACGGCATGAACGCGGAAATAACGGTCGGATGCGACTTGACGGATTTCATCATTTCGCAACGTGCGATTTTCGCAACGGTCATCCAAAAACAGGTTGCCGCAACCGTTCTTCGGACAATCGCAATGAATCCGGATGTCCGTGTGAACCGAAACCAAGTCAACGTAACCCGCGACGAACTATTGTACGAACTTGACGGCGCACCCACGGGCCGCGCTTCGGGCCTTGGGTACGAACTGAAACAGGCATACCGGGCGTTGTCGCTTGATACGCGCAACCTTGACCGCATTTGTCTGCAATGCAACAACCACGGCGTGAAATACCGCACCGTGTAATTAAATCAACGAAATTTGGCGTATAACCGCGATTCGTGTCCGAAATGATAACTTGTACCACCCGGACGATGAATCGCGGCCAAAACGCCCCAAAACGGCAAAAAATCGAAAATGGGAATATTGGATGACTTGTTATCCCGCGTCGAAAGCGTGAACGAAGCGTTGGAATCCGGCGAAATGGTACGCGATGTTGTCATCGGCTACCATGATGACATCATGGAATTGCAAAAAATTCAGTTGTTCCAAGGTCTTGCGTCGGATGGTAACGAAATACGCCCGTATTACTCCGAAGATTTGAAGCCGTCCGGATATTTCCATTCAGTCGAATCGGCGAAGCGATATTCGGTTTGGAAAGAAACCGGGATTGCGTACCCGTATTCCGTACAAAGGAACCCGGATGCGCCCAACCTGTACATCAACGGCCGGTTTCATTCGGAATTGGACGTGGAATTCGACCCCGATATGGTCGTTGTCATACCGACAACGGGATATGCGAAAAAAATCGTCATGAAATACGGATTGCAGACGTTCGGCCTTATGATGTCGAATTGGGATGCGATATTCCGTGAACGCGGCGGTTACGAAAAATTGATGGACGAAATAAAACAACGAATTTATGTCAACTAATGCACCAATTATCACGAACCCGGTAATGCTTGATGCCGTTATCGGAGAAATCCAAGCCGGATTGATACAGAACATCAAATGGCTTGATGTTGCATTCGGGCGGTCGCAAAGGCTTGCCAAGAAGATGAACGACAAACGCATCATCACGCCGAACGTATTTTGCGGCGGTTGGAAAGGCCACGGCCCGAACGACTATATCGAAGTAAGTCCCGATTCGAAGATTGGGAATTTCTCGTTTTTTGAAATCGAAGACCCGCAAACGATTGATGCCGGCCCTTGGGCGCGAGAAATAAAAACGCCCTTCGGCCTGGTTGTGTGGTTCGACTTGACCCGGATATACGGAAAGGAATCGGACAGAAACACCGAAAAGTTGAAAGCCGACATATTGCACGTCTTGGGCGGCCGGGCCGGCTGGCATTTGACCAACGGCCGGGTGTCGGTGAACAGGATATACGAACGCGCTGAAAACATATATCGCGGTTACACGCTTTCGGAAATAGACAACCAATACTTGATGCACCCGTACGCCGGCTTCCGCTTCGACGGGGTGTTGGAGTACGCAGAATTTTGCAAATGATATGATACAGAACATTGTCTACACGATAACGTACAACAATTTGCACATCGCGAATTCGTACAAGGTGCGTAAATGCAAGATGGGAAAGGTATTGCGCGAAATCCGGGATGTCAGTTATCCCGGAACGCTTGTTTTTGACCGGTGCATCGCATCGTTGAAGTTGGAATGGATTGCCCATAACTTCTTGTACATGGTCGGTTTTGAACGGCAAAGGACGAAAGACGTTGACTTGGATAACCCGTGCGACCGGCCCGAATGGCTTTATATCGTTTGTGGATTGCTTACATGGATATTCGTATGGTAGTGATTGATTTCGTCGCATGGTGTGCGGTCGTGGCTTTTGTGGCCGCATTCCTTTTGTCGTTGGCCGTGAAATGGAAAATCCTTGAATTCTTGCAAGTTCACGCGCCCAATGATTTTTTTGCACAACTATTCAATTGCAAATTCTGTTGTTCTTGGTGGGTGTGCGTCGTTATTTCGTTATCTTTGTGCGTGGCAACGGGCCAATGGGTTTTGTTGGTCGCGCCGTTTTGTTCAACATTAATTACGCGGGAACTTTGGTAATGGAAGAAAAATTTGAAACAATTAAGGGGTTTGGCGCAAAATATATTGTGTCTAACTTTGGCCGTGTGTTTAACAATAACGGAAAGGAATTAAAGCCGGGAACGAATAATTGCGGTTATAAATATGTTATTTTGTACAATAAGGGAACGCGCAAAAAAATGTATGTACACCGATTGGTTGCCAATGCTTTTGTTGCGAACAAAAACGGGTATAATGAAATCAACCATATTGACGAAAATAAAACGAACAATATTTGGTTGAATCTTTGTTGGTGTTCGCACGTTCAAAATTCCAGGTTTGCAACACGCGGTTTCCGAATCGCAAAAGCATTGAGAAACGGCAAGGCGTCAAAATCTGTTTTGCAATTTGATAAATTGGGTAATCTTGTAAAACAATGGCCGTCCGTTCGTGAAATTGAACGCGTTTTGGGTTTTTCTAATTCAAGTATTTCGGCCTGTTGCCGTGGGAAACACGCGATGGCATATAATTTCAAATGGGAATATGCAAACGGTTAAAATAGGAAAACATACGGTCGAATACTTCGACACGATTGAGGAATTGCCGATTGTCCGATTCCACAAGTATCAGAAATTGTTGCTTGTTGATGCCGGCATCGGTTCGGACATTGCATCGTTCGACCAACGCATCGAAAAGGCCCGGCGTTTTCTTGCGGCCGGCAAGCCGGAACAGGCCCAACAGGAATTGGAAAATCTTCGGCAATGCGTGTATCTGATTCAAACAGAAATGTCCCCGAGACACCGTGCATTCGCCGCCCTTGTTACCAAGATAGACGGAAAGGATTGCACCGATATAAGCGACGAAGCGTTACAGAATGTAACGGATTTGTTATCCGATGCCCCGGAAAAAGAAACGACCGCCCAATTGGATGCGGTCAAAAAAAAAATTGACGGGGAACTGATGTTGTATTTCCCGTCATTGTTCAACGATTCCGAAGTCAAGGAATATTTCGACATACTCCGACAACGGACGTTGGCCATATTGAAAGGGATTGTTGACGGCATCAAAGACCCGGGCGCGACGGACGCGGTCGAAAAGTTGACAACGGCGTTGATAACCTATTCGAACCCGAAAATGTTCACAGGTTCCGACGGCGTGGAAATACAATTCGAACGGCAATTCGAAAATTTGTGCTTGGTCTTGTCGGAACAATTGCACGTCGAACCGAAGAAATATACCGTATTGGAGTTTTACAACGCGTTCGACTTTGTCAAGGAACGGGCAAGGCAAGCGGAAAAAGCGCAGAAACGGGCCAAATTTTGATTTTGACACCCACGGACGTATAATTTGTCATTTTAATAACCGAACGCCGTTAGACGGCAAATTTGAAAGAAATAAGATATGAACACGAACCCGATTAGATATTCCGATTTGGTGCAACCGGACGATTCGATACAGAATCTTATCAGTCAGTTGAAAGAGTTGATAGGCGAATACGATTTGGCCAAACAAAAGATACAGGGAGCCGCCGCCGATGTCGTAAAATCCATTCAAGGCGTGTCCGGCGCAAGCGAAGAACAACGCAAGGCGATTCAATTGGCCACGGAGCAATCCGAAAAGTTGGTTGCCGAATACCGCGATGTCACGTCCGCGCAATGGAAAGTCACCCAGGCATTTGCCGAACAAGCCGCCGCAAAGAAGGAATCGGCGCAAATTGACAAGTTGATTACCCAAATCAACACGTCCGTCGAAGGTTCGTACAACCGGTTGTCCGCGCAATACCGGTTGAACAAGATTCGTTTGAACGAAATGTCGGCCGCCGAACGTGCCGGAACCGAAGCCGGCCGGCAATTGGAATCGGAAACCAACGCGATATACCAAGAAATGAAACGGTTGCAAGAAGTTACCGGCAAACATCAATTGAACGTTGGTAATTACGCCGATGCCGCAAAGGGGTTGAACATGGAATTGCGTTCGTTGGTGCAGCAAATGGCATACCTTAAAAGCCAAGGCA
>JAZLDK010000007.1:0-29691 GCA_045614725.1 Candidatus Enterousia sp. | reverse complement strand
TAATCGGCGCATTTTTCTTGGTGCATGTGTTCAAACGGCTTAAACATAAAATTGATCCGCGTTCTTATGCGGGTGCAACATTCCTTGGGCTGCGTGGTTTTTCGGTTAAAACCCATGGCAACAGTGATGCGCTGGCATTTGCAAATTCAATTAAATTTACGACCGATTTGGCGGATGCGAATTTTAGCGATTTGATTGAGGCGCGCGCCCACGAAATGTCACCAATTCGTGACGAGTTGAAACAAGAATAATCCCCGCCCACATAAGTGGGGATTTTTTTTATGAAAAAATCATCAATTTTTCGATAGTAAAATTTTATTTGTTATGCTAAACTTTTTCCAAAAGGGAAAGGCAGGGCACATGAAATTCAAATTTTATTCTTGGTTATTGGCGGTTTTAACGGTTGTTACATTTACATCAAACGCATCCGCGGTGATATGTAATTATTCGGTGGCGGCATGTTCGGTTGACTCTAGTACTTCCACCACTGGCAGTAATACCGGCTGCACGACATATGGCCAGAAGGCGTTCAATAGCGAGTGTATCATAGACTGCTCGGCATGTTCGTCGGGGTATACCAAGGTGGCCAATACATACAGGGATTCTTCGGGCTGTACAATTGATTATAATACATGTGTAAAATCAGCTAGCGTTTCGTGCACAACAACCACTGCGACCGCCCTGAAATCTGGGCAAACGGTTATAAGCAGTACCGCTAATTGTGACACAGAAGTTCTTACCTATAGATGCACCGCTGCCGGCGACTGTGTGCGGGATTGCGGATCGTGTAATATTGGGTACGAATTGACCGAAAAAACGGTCCTGGATTCGAACGGATGTTCCTTGACCTATAATGGGTGTGCTACTGTGCTATCCGTGGGTGAATGCGTCACGGCTTCGGATTGTTATGGGGCATTTGGTCCAATATGGCTAATTATTCCGGGATATACTGGTGTTCAAAGCAGAGTTACCTATAAATGCCAAGTTGGCACCTGTGTAGGTGCAACAGTGTATCGATGCGCCCCTGGATATGCAGGACTCGTCTATGAGACGGTTGATGGGGGGCTTAGCGGAACCTGTTCGGTGTGTGAATCCGGTTATTATACTACGGGTGGTGCCAGTGAATGTACCGCATGCCCCGATGGCAGTTTTACCAACGCAACCACAGGCGCAAGCAGCTGCACATCCTGTGTGACTGCAACGGGCAACGAAGCGGCCACATCAGTCGCACCCGCGATTACATCGGAATCTTGCTTCTTGCCCACTGGGACCCAGATGTCATCGGATGAAACAGGAACCAAAAAACTTATTGAAAATTGCTATTATGAAAGTAATTAAAGTATAGTAGTAATTAAACCAGAAACATCAATTATACAATAAAAAAAATCCCCGCGTTTCGCGGGTTTTTTATACAAACTTTTCTGGTACTAAATTACATATCGATTTCCACAGGCGGCGGAATATGCTGGTGTCCGGTGCGCATTTGTGTACGCGTGGTTTTGTATCGCCTGGACGCACGCCGGTCCATACCGGATTATCGTTTTTATCCAGTGTCACCCGCCAAGAAGTTTTTGTGTCTTTGATAATCATTTCGCGCAGTTTTTCTGCAAAATCACGACTTTCGAAAATTGCCACATTTTCGGTGTTGTAATACGCACTGCGTGGGTCCAGATTAAAACTGCCAATCCATGAAATTTCGTCATCGAATACCATTGTTTTGCTGTGCAGAACCGAGAAACTGGATTGTTTTCTTTCGCGGTCGTGTTCCTTGCCCCGCAGATTTTCGGCCGACACCATAAATTCATACACATCCGCACCCGATTTAATCAGTTGTTCACGATATTTTTCCCATTTTGCATATACCGTTGGTGCATTGGTTGATGCCAGTGAATTTGTGACGATTGTCATATGCACACCGGAATCTTCTTCGTGCAGGACATGTTCCAATCCACCCTGACCGGGGACAAAGTACGCCGCTGACATATACACAGAATCCGTTGTTTTGTTCCACAGGTGTTTAAGTGCCTTGATTATATCGCCACGATATTGCTCTTTTTCATCCATTGACATTTCGACTTTTTGCGGTGGGTCGGCCAAGAATTTTCCGCGCCCCCAACTAAAGTCAAGCTTTTTGTGCTTATATTCATCCTGGGCCAGCATGATAATGTTGTTGTACTGCCTGATGCCATCGGCACTTTCGCGTTGAATTTCCTGAAAGTCGCGTTCCAGTTTCCGCATCGCGGATTTTGACTTTGCCTTGGGGAATACGCCGGCCGGAATGGACAGGTGGTGTTGCCAGTATTCGTTAAAACTTTCGGTTGCATACTTGGTCATATCGCCGATAAACAACACATCGGTATCCGAAAAGTTTGATGCGGTTTCTGGATAGAAATAATTACTGCCCACATTGCGGCCACCCGTGATATATGCGACATTGTCCACGATAAACAACTTGTTGTGCATGCGGGAATTCAATCGGTTAAAGTCCATCAAGAATTGCGGATAGTACAAAAATTTGGATCGATTGCGTACGGTGTTAAATACCTTAACCTCGATATTCGGGTGTTGATTCAGCAGCATAACATCCACGATATCGGATTTGGTGCCATAATCATCCAACAGTATGCGCACCTTGACCCCGCGGTCCGCGGCTTTTTTTAGTTCGCCAATCAAAACCTTGGATGAAAAGTCATTACTGTAAATGTATGTTTGTAAATCGATTGTTTTTGTTGCCATACGCGCGAATGCTGCGCGAATAACGAACGCGGACAAGCCGTCTTCTATCAGTGTCGCGCCCGAAATATTGTCCCCCACGGACAACTCTGATGCATAGCATTGTGCAATCGGCGTTTCGTATGGGTCGTAATCAAAGTCGGCCGCTGTCACCTTGGGCTCATAGTTCGCCAGTCGCGCATCGCGCGTGCTGGTTGGTACGGTTGTGCACCCCATCAGTGGCAATGCAAAAACCCATATCGCAACTTTTTTTATCACAGACAACTTGTTTTTCCTTTTCTTAACGGCGATTATAAACAAAGGTTATCACAGTCGCAAGAAAAATTCATTATATTTTTTAATGATCTGGGAAAATATACCTTGATTGGGCAATCTTTGTGTATTTTTTCGTTTGCTATAAATTGTGTAATGTGATAAAATTAAATCCAAAAGAGGGAAAGGTTTAGCTATGAAAAGACTTGTTGTCGTATTAAGTGGATTGCTGGTGTTGCCCGCATTTGCTGAGGTTGCGCCTGTTTACTACGATGAAATTATGGAATATTCCGATGCGGAAATGTTGCCGTCTGATGACACACAGGTGACACAGGAAGTTGTGGAAACAAATTCTGTGGCCGCCCCGGTTGTGGTTAAAAAGGCATCTGCCCGTTCCACGGGTCGTGTCGCATCGCGTGCATTACCATCGGACCAGTCCGCTGTGACACCGCGTATTTCAACGGGTCGTGGTACGGCATCACGTGCAACTGTTGCGCGTACGGCTACAATGACACCTGCGGCGACACGTGCGGCAAATTCTCGTGCGGTCCGCGCGGCAAGTATTGGTTCCGCTGTATCAAACAAGGCTATCAGTCCCCGCAATGTGACAGCTTCTGCTAAACCGGCTGTTGCGGCGCGTGCATCAATTGTTCAAACAGACACTGTTAACCAGCCTTTATATTCCGGCCGCGTTGGTGTTGCGACCCGTTCGTCGTCACTGCGTGCGCGTATGCCGGTATCGACATCTGTTGTTTCCGCAACCGCCATTTCGACCGATGCCACAGATGCTGGAATCAGTGCGGATGAATTGGCGCAATTGACCGATTTTTGCAAGGCTCAATACACCGAATGTATGGATAACTATTGTAATGTATTGGATGAAAATCAGGGCCGTTGCAGTTGTTCCAAGAATTTAAAGAATTATGAAAAAACCGAAGAAGCATTAAAGGCGGCAACTCAGGCTTTGCAGGATGTTGCCCAGCAGATTCAGTATATCGGCCTGACCGGCGACCAGATTGAAACCCTGTTCACCCAGACCGAGGCCGAAGCCGCCATGCAGTCAAACACGGATAATACCCAGTTAAAGAACCTGATTACCAAAATTGGCAACAGCTTGGTCGAGGTTAAATCCGGCACCGCCAGCACCAGCACAGGTGGCCTGACGATGGATTTCTCGGGGTTGCTGGATGGTATTAATTTTGGTGGTGGCATAATTGATTTCAGTTCATTCTTGGGTGGTGAATCCACATCCAGTATCAATAACCAACGTGGTGAAACATTGTACAAGACTGCGGCGGCGCGTTGCAAGGCATCGGTCTTGAACAGCTGCTCGAACCAGGGTGTTGATATTTCGGTTATCACAAATTCATACGATTTGGAAATCGATAAACAGTGCTTGGTATATGAACGTTCTTTGGAAGAAGCCAACGATAATATGATAAACACTGTGCGTAATGCCCGTACCGTTTTACAACGTGCGCGTTTGATGGTTGACCAGCAAAAGAATCAGTATAATCTGTTGGAATGTGTCCAGGAATTGGATTCCTGTATGCAGGATGAATTCGTATGCGGTGACGACTATGAAGAATGCTTGGATCCAACCGGTAAATATATCGTAAATGGCGCGGTTGTTGCTGGGTCGAAACCGGGGACCAGTGGCGAAACAGACGGCACAGGCCTGTTTGCAACATGGACATACGGCACTAATTCCACGCCATGGCAAGAAAATGGCAGTGTATCAGAATATGTTGATGAATATCTGGGGAAAGTTTCCTCTAAAGATAATGCCGGGAAAATGGCGATGTTCCTTCAGGAAAAAATCGGTTATATCGAAGGTGGCAAGGCATATGGTATGTGCGCGGGCGTGCTGAATCAGTGCCAGCAATACACATATGATGACAAGGGCGAATATATCAAAAACAATGATGTTATTAAAACATATTTGAATCGCATCTTGCTGAATATTAAATCCGCCCAGGATGAAGTCTTGGCCGATTATGCCGATGATTGCATTGACGAAGTTGCAACATGTCTGGCCGCAAACCGCGTGACAGTAAACGAAACAACGGCAAAAAAGGCGTGTAGCAAGATTATTAGTACTTGTGGAAGTGTTGCAAATATGACTGAAGAAGAGTTGTTCCAAGCTGCAACAAATGCAGAGGTCAAAGTAGCAGGCATTACTTATGAGATTGGCGACTGTGCGACAGGATGGAAAGCACAGCCACTTAATTATGCACTTATTGGTTCAGAATTGACCTTGCCACAAACTAGCGCTTTGAATAAAAAAGACGGAAAGACAAATTATGGGTGGGTATGGCAAAAGGAAGATGGAAGCTCACAAGCAGAGTATGCTGACAAAGAAAATAAAGTCATTGTGTATGGGGATCTAACGTTTAGATTGTCATGTAATGATTCGAACGCAAACTAAAAAAAATCCCCCAATTGGGGGATTTTTTATGTAAGAATCCACAAAAAATGCTCGCCGCCCTTGGCGGACAGTAGCGAGTAATCACGAGCCGAGGGGCGGCTAAAAATTCCCCTCCCGCGGAGGGGTGCGGCGCCAGCCGTGGGGAGGGTTCACTCCCCACAACAGGTTTTACAAAAACCTGTCATCCTGGGGCTTGACCCCAGGACCCAGGTCATAGGTGGCCTTATTATTTGCGCGCATGCGCGCATACCTGGGTTATGCATCAAGTTCAGGATGACAAAAAATTCCCCTCCGCGGGAGAGGAATTTTGTTTGATATATTCCACCACTAACCACTTGCCCTATATCGTCATGCGTTCGGCGAGTTGCTGCTGAACATATTCATCTTGGCTGTTATAAAGTGGCCAATTACCATTCGCCAATTCTTCCAGTGCGGTTAACGGCTGGTCAAGGCGTGCACGATACAGCCACAGGTTTGACATTACGCGCTTAATATAACTGCGTGTTTCATATGCTGGGAAACTTTCGATATACAACAACGGGTCATATGTATAGAACGACTTTTCAAACTTTACCAATGTCCCCATACCCGCATTATACGCCGCCAGCATTTTGATAATATTGTTTTCAATATTCTGATGTCCCAACAGGTCGACAATATACTGCTGGCCCAGGAACATGTTGTGTTCAGGGTTGCTCATATCCATCTGGGAAATATCCAGTTTATTTGCGCGTGCAACGCGTTTAGCGGTGCTGGGCATAATCTGCATTAATCCGTTCGCACCCACGCCCGATTTTGCGCCCACGCGGAAATTGCTTTCTTGTTTCGTAATTGCCAGCAACAATGCGCGATCAATCGACCATCCGCCCATCGGTTCCCAATCGGGCAGGGGATATTGTGCGGAATAAATGATATCATCATCAATTTCCAGGATTCCGCGGTCTTTAATCACGCTGGCAGATTGTATGGAAACGCGTGGCAGGTTGTATTCCGTTGCGATTGAATTAACGGCGTGTAATAACCGGTCCGAAGCCTTGGCGGTTATTAAGTATTTAAGGTATTCTTCTGCGCGGTCCTTGCGATTAACCTGAATCAATGCCAACGCCATTTTGCCATATTTGGTCTGCATTAATTCATCAATATCTTCGTCGGTTGCTTCCTGTTCAAAGAATTCATATTCGGGCGCATTTCCCAACATTGTTGCCGACAGCGCACCATAGAAAGACATCGGATGTGTTGCCGCCACGGCCCAGTACCTTTTTGCGTCGGCCCGATTGCCGTTAAAGTCCGCCGCACGCCCCGCCCAGAATGCGGCCTCGGTCTTGCGGGCGTTGTTAATTTGTTCAAGTTCCAATATGCGACTAAAATATTTTTGTGATTCTGTATAGTTTTCTTCCTTGAAGTACAGCAACCCCATGGACCACAATCCGTATTCCGAGTTTGCATCCGACGAAACAAAGCCCCATTTCTTGGACAGTTCAAATTCGCCATTGGTGTAATATATATATGCCAAGCGCCCCGCCAAACGACCATAGTCAGATTCTGTTAATTTTTTCTTGAAGGATCTGTCTTCCAGAATCGTGCGTGCGGTTTTTGTGCTGCCGCTTCTGATGGCGCGTTTGAATTCATTAATTTTCTTTTCGACTTTGCCGGTGTATTTTTTTTCAGTCCATGTTTCGGATTGCGCGGTTTCGATTGATTCGCGCCCTGTAATGGTTTTTGGTGTGACAGATTTGCGTACGGTTGCCTGTTTAATCTTGGCCAATTTTTCCATGCGACTAGCGCCGGGCATATCATAGTATTTGCCCATCCATTCCGCGATTTCCTTGCCGCGCGTGTGGTATGTTTTGGAAATGTATCGTTGATACAGAATTTCGTTCATCAGCAACGGGTCCGCGATTTGCTGTTGCACCTTGATTGCTGTGTTAATTTTTTCCTTGTCCTGTAATACAAATATTTGTTCATAAAGACTGGCGTCAACATCCGTCAAAACCATCGGCAAATCCGCCGCCCACACCGGCAGCGACAGAAACAATGTCGTGAAAAATAGTCGAATTTTTCTCATGATTTCTAGAACAGCGATGTTTTCGGCAGTTTGCAAACCACCGCCCCTTCGTCGTCTTCTGGGATTTGGTCTATAATTTTTTTGAAATCCGCGATGCGTGAAAACTTGCGATAAACTGATGAAAAACGTACGAACGCAATCGGATCCAGATTTAACAGGGAATCAGATACCATTTGCCCAACCATTGCACTTGTCACTGCGTCGTCAGCGGTTTCCGTTTCAAGGCGACGATGAATAGATGTCACCAATTTTTCGATTTGTTCATCACCAACTTCGCGATTTCGACACGCCAATTTTATACTGCGGCGCAATTTTTCACGGTCAAAAGGTTCCAGTTTGCCGCTGTTTTTGCGCACCATTAAATCGCGCATTTGCACGCGTTCCACGGTTGTGAATCGTGCGCCACATTGTTCGCACACGCGACGGCGGCGAATAATTGCGTCTTCTGTGTCGGGGCGGGAATCCGTCACGCGACTTTCTGTTGAATTACAGTATGGGCATCTCATAGTTATATACGGTAGCAATCAAATCCGATATTGGCAAGAAGAAATTATTTTTCGGAAAAAATAGCTTTTTTATAAAAATCAAGCCTTTTATTTCAAAAAAACGAATCGGGGGCAAAAAAATAATCGCCTAAATGTGATAAAATGTATCTACAGGGATGTGCGAGAGAGATGGAACACTACTTAAATCAAATTTTGACGGGTGATTGTATCGAAGTGATGCGTCGTATTCCAGACGGCTCGGTTGATGCCGTGTTCGCCGACCCGCCATATAATTTACAGTTGGGTGCCAAAACATTGTATCGCCCCGAAGATCAAACCGCGGCCCGTGCGGTTCGCGATGAATGGGATTCTTTTGAATCTGCCGCCGCATATGATGAATTTACGCGCGCCTGGTTAACCGAATGTAAACGTGTTCTAAAGCCTAATGGCGCTATGTGGACAATCGGCAGTTATCATAATATTTTCCGTGTTGGCGCGATATTGCAGGACCTGGGATTCTGGATTTTGAACGATATTGTATGGGTAAAAACAAATCCTATGCCGAATTTCCGTGGGACCCGATTTACCAATGCACATGAAACTTTAATTTGGGCCACGCCGACCAAGACCGGAAAATATACATTCAACTATGAAACGATGAAGAAGTTTAACGGTGGTAAACAAATGCGATCCGATTGGGATATTAATATTTGCCTGGGCGAAGAACGTGTCAAGGATTCATCGGGAAAAAGTTTGCATAATACGCAAAAGCCAATGGATTTGTTGCGCCGTGTGATTTTGTCTTCGACCAAGGCGGGCGATATTATTCTGGACCCGTTTATGGGCAGTGGAACCACCGCCGCTGTTGCCAAGGAATTGGGACGTCAATTTATCGGTATTGAACGCGAAGAGGTCTATGCACATGCCGCGCGTGCGCGCCTTGAATCCGTTGTGCCAATCGACTTGTCGGGGGTCGAGGTTGCCAAACCAAAACGCGACGAAGTTCGTGTTGCGTTCAAAGAATTGATTGATGGCGGCCTGTTGTATGTTGGTCAAACATTGGTCAGTCCGCGTGGTGAACGTGTCATGATAACCCGCGATGGCCAGTTAACACATCCGCTTTATGGCAAGGCTTCAATCCATGTAATGGCTGCAAAATTACAGCGCAGTGTCAGCTTTAATGGTTGGGATTATTGGTCGGCCGAAAAACGCGACGGCACATTGGTCGCGATTGATGAATTGCGAAAGTATATAAGGAATATCAAATCCGATATGAAAAAAGTTGCCTAAGCAACAGGTGTATGATATAATATAGGTATATAAACAAATATGGAGGGTTAAATGCGTTCTGCATTTTCAATTTTTGCGTTGTTGGGAATTGTGTCGTCTGCACATGCTGCGGTGGATATTGAGTCCGCGATTGCCAAGGTTCGCACGTCGTGCGGTGATTTGTCATCGGAATTAAAACAAATGAAAACATTGGCTGGCGTTGGTACGGGTGTATCCGCGGCGGGTATCGCAACCGGTGGTGTTGCATTGGGTGTCGGTATTGCCAAGGCGAAAATTGATAAAAAACTTGAATGTGGTTCATGTCCTTCTGGTGAAGAATTTTGTGTAGTTTCGTGTGTAGAAGTTGATGATGAAGCGCCAGAGCAAGGTTCCGACGAATATGATGAATTGGCAAAAAAGTCTGAAACACTGGGGCATATCCGCACGGGTACATTGGCGGCAACAACCGCGGTCAACATTGCGGGTGCGGCCGTTGGTGGTGTTAATATGAAAAAGGCCAAGGGAACATTGACCGAAATGGTTTCCGATTGCCTTGCGTCGGTCAAGGAATTGTCCGCGGCATATGGCCAGGCGCGTATCGCACGCACTGCATCGGATGAAGATTTGGGTCGTGTTGAAACAATCGTGCGCGTATGCAACGAATGGTCAACGGTTGATTTAAGCAAGATTGACAACCGCGCAACCGGTTCATTTGCATCCAGTGTTGTTGGCGCGACAACCGGCGCGGCGGGTACAATCACATCCGTATTGGCGAACAGCGAAAACATTCGCACAGCGAATGACCAAAAAGAAAAGAATCTGAATTTGGCTTCGAATGTGTTGGCGGGTGGTGCAACGGTTGCCAGTACCGCGGCCACAATATTTAACGCAACCCAGATAAGCGCAATCAAACGCGCATCAACGGTTGCCGATGCATGTGACGGCGCATTAAGGAATTAATGTGTTATTGTGAAATATGTAAATCCTCCGTTCCGGGGGATTTTTTTTGTGGCAAAAAAGAACCGTCGGCAATTACTTGACGACGGCTGCTCCCTTCCTTCCGATAAACGGAAACTGTGTGTCCTTTTGTGAACCGCTGTATGGACCGGATTATGCGGCCATTGCAACAGTGTTGTTGGACGAATTTGTATTGTCTGCGCTGTCCATAATTTTCTTGGCTTCTGCGAAAACCATTTCTTTTACGCGCAGTGCCAATGTTTTTGTGTCCATGCTTTCGGCAGATGTTTCAAAATTATCTGTGCGGATTTGTAATGATACATATGCACCAACCAGTGAAGTGCGTGGCAAATCTTCGATTGAGCGGGGTGTGTTGTTCATTCCGATTTGCAGTTCATCTGATAAAGAAATAATCTGGCGATCTTCGTTAACCCAAACAGTTGTTGTCAGGACTTGATTCAGAGCAATCATGATTTCTTTGATGTTTTTTGTCATAGCGGTTCCCCTCCTTTCTGGGTGTTTTGTTAGAAAAAACCATTTTTTATGTAAATACTTTGGTATTTACAAAAATAAAAATAGTTTTTTAATTCCTTTTTTGTTTTTTTTCCAGAAATCCGCAGATTTGGCAGAAAACTGGGTTTTTTAATTCTTTCTTCCTTGTCTATACAAACATCTTAGAACAAAAACGAATCGCAGGTCAAGCACAAAATATATTTATTTTCAAAATATTTGAAATTTTTTATTTTTTGTGGTCTGGACCATAAAATACCATAAAATAACTATAAAATGTCATTGACAACCATAAAATGCCGTGCTACATTTTGCGTGAAGTACAAAGGGGGTCGCGGAAATCCGCAACAAAAAGAGCATAAGAAGTAATGTCATTGTTTCTCTCATCTTATGAAAATCATTTGGATACCAAGGGGCGTATTTCTGTTCCGGCCTCTTTTCGTGCTTCGGTTGCGGGTGAAGAATTTGCAGGTGTTGTTCTGTATCGTTCATTTACAAACAATTGTATCGAGGGTTTTTCGATGTCGCGCATGGAAAAAATGGCGGCTGCAACCGATAAAATGGGTGTTTTTGATACGGAATTGGATGATTTGACCGCATTATTATTTGCAGATGCGCGCCCATTGGCATTCGATGTGACGGGACGTATTGTTATTCCGGCCGATTTATTAAAGCATGCAGGTATCAAGGATACGGCCCTTTTTGTTGGTCGTGGCAACAGTTTTCAGATATGGGACCCAGGCGCATTCCGCGCCGCCCAGGACAAGTCACTTAGGAACCTGCGCGCAACACGCCCAAATTTGAAAATATCAGAATAGTTTTTCCCAACAAAAAACCGCCCGTGGGCGGATTTTTTATTTTCCACTTGCGACCCTTTCGCGGAATTCGTTGCTGGGTCTGAAAGTCGCAACACGGCGCGCCGATATAACCGCCGCTTCCCCTGTTTTTGGGTTGCGCCCCATGCGGGCATTCTTTTCAAGTATCTTAAAGGTTCCAAAACCCGCAAATTTTACCTCTTCGCCATTTATCAGGGATTCGCGTATTTCATCAAATACGATATCAACCATTTTGTATGCGTCCGCCGTTGTAAGGCCGAAACGCTCGCGCAGTCTTTCTGCAAAGTCACTTCTTGTTATTGTTGCCATTTTCTACACCTTTTCTATACTCTAATTAAAGCCGCGCCCCAGGTCAGACCACTGCCGAACGCGGGATATAAAACCAATTGACCGTGTTTAATAATATCATTATCAAACGCATAAGACAATGCCAAAACACCGGATGCGCCACTGGTATTTGCATGTTTATCGACCGTCACCAGAATTTTGTTCATGGGAAAGTCCAGCTTTTCCGCACAACTTTGAATTATGCGCAGGTTTGCCTGATGCGGAACAATCCAGTCCACATTATCGGCCGTGATGCCGGCATGGCTCATAATATACCGTGCGGCATCTGGCATCAGTTGTACCGCCTTTTTATATGTTTCCGGACCGTTCATTATAATTCTGTGGTCAGCCGAACCGTGCAGCATATCAAATTCGTTCCCGTCGCTCATGATAACAGTGTCGATAATTCCAGAATAACTGGATGTGGAATGTTCAAAAATCATCGCGCCGGCCCCGTCGCCAAACAAAACCGCCGTACTGCGATCGGTCCAGTCGATAAATCGTGACATTTTTTCCGCGCCTATAATCATTATGCGGTTGTGTATACCGGCCGTAAAGAACGCGCGTGCGCAGTGCAGGGCGTATATAAAACCGGTGCATGCCCCACGCACATCGAATGCAGGAATACTTTTTGTCGCGCCCAGTTTTCCCAATATTTGGCACCCGACCGATGGGAAGTCCAATTCCGCGCTGACATTCGCCACGATTATCAAATCGATATCATCTATGGTCAGTTTTGCGTTGTTCAGTGCGCGTTGCGCGGCGATGGTCGCCATGTCGACCACGGTTTCGTCCGCGCGCGCCAAATGCCGTTCACGCATGCCTGTGCGTGACACAATCCATTCGTCGGATGTGTCCATTATTTTTTCAAAATCTTGATTGGTCATCACCCGTTCCGGCAGGTACGAGCCATATCCAATCAGTCTGTTCCCCATATGTATCTTTCCTTAATTTTTTTTGCCCAAGCATTATACAGGTCGATTTAGAACCTTGCAATATCAAAATCAAATAAAAAGTGGGACATTTGTCCCACTGGTTATTTTTGTTTGTTATACTTATTTTGTATTTCCTGCATATAAAGTGCGGCTTCGCGGAATTTTTTCAATCCTTCTTCGTATGCAAGTTTCTTGGCCAACAACTGTTGCAACTCTTCGGTCAGTTTGATTGATGTTTCTGTTTCTGTAATCATCAACTCGGCTGCGATTTGTTTCTGGCGCAGATCTATATTTTTAATTGTTGTGGTAAATTCCGCGTGCATAGAATACAACGCCTGCCATGTCTTTTGTTGCGCGACAGGATTTTTTGTCCGTTTAGTTGTTTCCTCGGTTGTTGGCTTTAACGGCGTAATATCAACCACAGGCGTTTCTGGCGTGATAGCTTCTGTAATAGCTTTCTGGGCGTCCATATCAACCATTGCATCGACTGATGCATTTGTTTCCTTTGGCGCTTCTGTTGCATCGATATCGTCATGGGCGTCTTCGTTATCTTCATCAAGTTCATCCAAAGGCGGGGTTGCATCCCCACGACCGTCTTCTAACTCTTTGATAAGTTCAGTCACGCTAAGAAGTTTTGCGTATTCTTGATCCGATAGTTCGACGGGTTTGCTTCTTATTATCTGTTTGTATTTAGAATTGCTTTTCGGATCCATATGCGTTTTTAAGAAGTGCTGACAAACAAAAGTATTACCATATATTGTCCATATGATTCGTGCATTGTTATTGTCCAGCATACCGAATTCTTGTGCCAGATAGTTGCTGTTTTTTAATACGATATTTGCAGATGTTTTAATCACCCCGTCTTCAACATATTGAACTTTTCCGCCATGTGTATCGGTCGGGTTTACATTGATGACTTCTATGTCCCTAAGTGCGCTTAGCATTGCGCCAACATTGTTTTTCCATTTTGCGCGTATTTTTTTCCATGCAGCCTTAGTAATAAATTTATTGATTTTGATTACCTGTAATTCCTGTGTCACAGGCTGAGTCTTTTCTGGAATGTTGGTTTGTTTAGGTTGTTCTTTTTCTATCTTTTTTTCTTTTGGTTTTTCGATTTTTTGTTCTTGTACCTCTGCGACTTTAGTGCTAATAAAATCGATTACTTTGCTTATTTCGTTGTTGTGAATACAGGTAATCTCAACACCGTCATCGCGCAGCATTTTCTGGCATCTAAGATTAAGGTTTGATTTAGATGAACGTGCCATTTGTACATAACGTGTCAATTCCTGCTGTGTCAGTGCGGCCAGCTCTTCCGACAAATCTGTGCATATATTAATAACCTCGTCTGTCGATAACCAATCACTTGTTTTGATTGGTGTGGTTGGCTTGTTTGTTTGCTGTTCTGACATAGTTGTTGTTTTTTGTGCGGGCTTGGACAGTTCGTTAAGCATTAAAATTTCTGTCAAAGTTTGCTTGCCATCGGTGATGATGACATCGGGATATTGTTCAATAAATTGGTTAACGACTTCCTTGTGTTCGTCAAGGTTCTTTTTAATCGCGTTCAATATAGCTGGGCGCACAGTCACCTGCATAACGCTTTGTGGTAATTTGCCAATCAAAGCGGACAAACTGTTGATAGAATATAAACATATTAATTCTGTAATACCAGTTGGCAGAACGCTTGTTTCGTTGATGGTATAGTCCGAACAGTCAAATGTCCCATCAATAATAACATGTGAAAAATCCGGCAGCGGGGCCTTTTTACCTTTTCCCATATCCACATTGTCTATTATAAGCAATGGGTTTTGGGGGCCAAATTCGCCATACGGCAAAGCCGTCATAATGACATCTGTCACTATGGTTTCTTCGTTCTTTATAAAAGTCGCACTATATTTTGTCTTTGTTCTTGCCATTGACATAACCTCTTGTTCATATAAATATAACACAAACGCGCGGTTTGTCAATCGTGTGGTGCATAAAAGTATTGAAAAAATGGCAAAAATGCTTTAGAATATCGCAGTCTTGTCCCCATAGTTCAACAGGATAGAACAAATTCCTCCTAAGAATTAGATGCAGGTTCGAGTCCTGCTGGGGACGCCAGTCCACTCAGGACGAGAACCGATTAAGCAACAAAGTTGCGCCAGGTTCGGGGCGTCAGTTGGTGAAAACGAGTGTAAACGAAGTTTGAAACTTACGTAGCGAAAGGGGCTCATCGTGGTGACGCACCACAGATGGGAATCAGACAGTCCTGCTGGGGACGCCATAATTCAGTATTTATTTGGTGTTCTGCTTGTTAGAGGCATATAAAACAGCATCTGTGCGGTTCTTTTTGAATGCCGAAGGAACTTCGATTGCGGTCATATTGTTTTGCATGTTAAATCGCGTTTGTGTAAAATCAAGCAAGTAATTCCACGACCGTGCGGCACCACCCCACGCATAGTGAAAATATATGCGGCCATCGGGGGTGATGTGCTGAAGCATTTTGTTTATAATGTCATTATAAAATTCATTGATGCGTTTGTCTTGTGTATTCAAGAATCGATACATATATTCAAAAATATTAGACAACATAACCAACCTATATTCCTTGTCCATATGATTTGCTATATGTGTCACATTACAGTGTCTGAAATCAATTTTTTCTGGCAGATTGTCGCGCAATTTTTCATAGTTTTGTTCGCATCTGATGTATTTGATTTTGTCAATTTTGAAATCTGGCGCACACGCCCCCAGGTATTTGAACATCATTTTGCTTTCGCCTGTGTACAGATTAACAAATTTCGTCAGCTCATCTGAAAACAGAGGTTCGATTGGTTTGATTATTTTTTTATCAAAGAAATTTTCTTTTTCAAAAAAGAAGTCCATAAAATCGCAATAGCCCAGGTTGCGTATCATATGTGTTTTAAGCTCTATAACATTTGCCTGCCATGAATTTATGTCGAATGTATCCACGTGTTTTGCGCCCATCAAGTATGATTCGAATGCGTGATCACCCGATGCACCAACGGTTAAAATATTCGCACCTGAAATATCGCCGGATTGTTCCAGGTATCCTGCAATATTTTCATTGGTAAACAAGTACACAGAACTTTTATCCTGAAATGTATAACTTGCATCTACAAAGGTTTCTGAATTTTTCTGTGTCATTATTTTGTCCGAATATTTTGTGTCATGTAAAGTATGTTGTCTTTTTGTTTGCAGCGCAACACGGGTTTTATAAAACAGTTATCCATATGGTGGCCTGTGGCATGTGTCTTGGCGTTTTTCTTGGAGGCAAATTTTTGCCATGCATCCCACATTTCGCTGCGTGTGGATGCTTTGTTTCCCCACATGTACTGTAATATGATTGTGCCATTTTGAGGTTTTAGGTTGTTTTGTGCCAATGCGCCCAATGTGCCATCATAAAAACATTCCAGTGCCTGATAGCTATCTGTTATATCGCTGTGCTGAAAATCAAAAATATTAGACAGCATAATCAAATCGTATTTGCGTTCAAAGGTTGTGCTGATACCGGTAATATCCATATGACTAAAACTAATATTTTTTGGTAATTTATTCCCCAGCAAACAATATCTTTCTTCGTTGGAATAAAATTTGTTGTCATAGTGTGCCATAAAATCCAGATTCCCATCATAGGCGAATAATTTCTTGCCCGATTTTCCCATGCTGTAATAAAGGTCCAAAAACATATGCAAAGACAACGAAAATTGCGACATTATTGGTTCGATGATTTTTATATCAAAGAAACTTTCTTTGCAGAAAAAGAAATCCAAAAACTGTTCATACGGAATATTTTTTATCATATGATTTTTTAATTCGATGATTGGTTTTTGACGATAGTTTATATCGAATGTGTCCACATGTTTTGCGCCGCGTGCAAAGCATTCAAACGCATGGTCGCCCGATGCCCCAACGGTCAGCACTGTTTTGCCGTTTATATCGAAATTGTCCAGGTATCCTGCGACATTTTCATTTGAAAACAAAAACACTTCAAGATCTTTGCGATATCCTTTGCTGGTACAGACCGCACTTCGATTATAATCGGGCATTGTACGAAACATTTTATTTTGTCCTTTGGTTCATATACAGCATCAGGTCAACGCCAAGTGGTGCCTTGTTGCATACTGATGGTACGGGTACTGTGCCAAAAGTGTGTTCTGTATCGGCAAAATCATCAATTGAACGAAACATTGTTTTGTGTGCGTAATCAAGTACCGCAGTCCATTGGTCAACCTTTGTGTTCCACGTATAATGGAAACATATTTTACCGTCATCTTTGGATAATATATTGTCAGCAATCGGTGCCAATAATTCGGAATGCAGTTTTTGTATTCTGGCTGGCATATCTTGTATGTCAGGATACATATATTCAAAAATATTGGACAGCATAACCATGTCATATTCCGTTTCGAACTTGGTTGCAATTTCTGTTATGTTTGCTTCCTTGAAACTGATTTTAGCTGGCATAATATTTTTCAGTTCATTATACGCCAATTCGTCTGTGACATATGATATCTCGGCCGAGTATTCAGAATGCTGTGCGCCGTTATATCTGAAAATTCTGTTATCTTTTCTTTTATAATGCATATTCAGAAAAGTGCGTAATTCCGGTGAAAAGGTTTTCCATATCGGTTCGATAATTTTTCTGTCAAAGAAATGTGTTCGACCGAAAAAGAACTTTATAAAATCGCCATAGGGCAGGTGCTTAATCATCTTGGATTTTAGTTCCATTACATGCTTTTGCAGATAGTTTATATCAAATGTGTCCACATGTGCTGCGCCCGCCAACAGGGCTTCAAACGCGTGGTCACCCGATGCAGCAACGGTCAATACCTTTTTACCTGTTATATCGGTTAGGTTTGTTAAATAAGGACGAATATTTTCGTTTGCAAACAAAAACACCGGCGCATTCCAGCTGTACGCGCAGCTAAAATTGGGGCCGTTTTTTAATGCTAAATATGTCTTAAAGGTTTCCATAATAGTTATCTATATTAACACAAATAAAAATATTGTCAATATAATTTGCATCTTTACTTTTTATAATTTACAATGGATTAAATTTGATTATAATACACCACACTAAAAAAGGCTATACATGACGAACAAGGCTGTAAAACTGGGAATTTTTGCATCGATTGTACCGCATATCTTTTGTTGCGGGGTGCCAATGTTGCTGGCGGTTGTTGGGCTGATTGCGCCTGATGCTGCGCATTTTCATCTTTTGCCGCATTGGATGGAACCTTGGCTGTTTATTTTTTCTGGGGGCATGCTGGTGCTGTCTTGGTATCTGGTTGGTCGTGATTGTGGCTGTGATTGTGACGGTTGTGGTGGCGGTCGTGCGCACAGAACGCAAAAGATAATTATGACCGTTATAACCGTGCTGTTTATTATCAGTTTAATTTTGCACTTTGTATCGCATCACTAGGGGCATATGAACACCAAGAAAATGATTTTTACCGTGTATTGCATGCTGTCCGTGTTGCTGTCGTTGGATTGTAATTCGGCACAGGACATGACACAGGTTGTCCCAAAAACCAAGCGCGAACAGCGTGCACAGGAATTTGGATACTACCTGTTGGCGTGGTGTGATCGTAGTGCCTATTATGATATCAAGCGGTATCAGATACGCCGTGCTGAAACACGCGACATATCCAGGGTGGCTTCTGCAATCCCCGAACTTGTTCAGGATTCGACATATTATGCGAATCAAATAATGATGGGTGCCGATATTATAAATGATATATATGATATTAATAAGCCTTGTGACATGGTATACGCTGCGTATTCAATGATTGACGCGTACAAAGAAGAGTATCCGGGCAAGGATGCGCCCGAATATATCCTTGGGCAAAACATGCGCGAATATGAACGGGTGCTAAAAAAACTGAAACTGGCGCGATATACAGTACAGGTTAATCAGAAATAAAAAACTGGGCGTTGCCCAGTTTTTTATTTCAACAATTCGCATATCGCATTTTTTGTTTCATCCAGATATGTGTCCAAACCAAAGGTTGTGGCCATGTTGCTGGTATCTTTGTCATTAACACGATATTTTACTTCGATTGCGTTGTTTGCTAAATTCTTGGCGGATATAACCAATCGTATTGGTGCCGCAATCAGGTCTGCATCTGCGAATTTTTCGCCGGCGCGTGCATCACGATTGTCAATAATTACCTCAATCCCTGCGGCCTTCAGGTCGCCATAGATTTTTTCCGCCAACGGTAATACCTTGCCTTCTTTGTCGGCCAGTCCGATAACCTCGACCGCAAAGGGCGCGGTTGCCATATTCCATATTGGGCCTTTTTCATCCGCGCTTTCTTCCAAAATAGCGGCCATAGTGCGACCAACGCCGATGCCATAGCATCCCATGATTGGATGTTTGTTTTCGCCATCTGCCGCCGCATATGTCAGGTTCATAGATGCGGAATATTTTGTGCCTAACTGGAAAATATTTCCGATTTCAATACCGCGAACTTTGTTCATTTTCTTGCCACATTTTGGACATGTCTCGGTTTCGTCGTCAATTAATTCTTTGTTGGTGCTGAATCCACAATCGCACAGGTATATTGTATCTTCGCCCATATCGTTTATCAGTTGGAATTCGTGCGCAACACTGCCGCCCATATCCCCCGTCGAGGACAGAACATGTACAACATTTTTCATTCCGCAACGCGCGAATATTTTTTTGTACGCTTCCAAACAGCGGTTGTAATATTCTTCTAAATCCTGCTGTGTTTCATGGAACGAGTATGCATCCTTCATAATAAATTCACGTGTGCGGATAAGTCCCGCGCGCGCCCGCAATTCATCACGGAATTTAGTTTGGATTTGATATACCATAAATGGCATCTGGCGATATGTTTCCAGCACAGATTTTACAAAATCCACCACAACTTCTTCGTGTGTTGGGTTTAATACATAATCAGTCCCGGAACGGCCCTTGAATTTTGCCAGAACATCAACCGTGTCATAGCGGCCACTTTCGCGCCATATATCCGCACCGGATACGACCGGCATTAAAATTTCCTGGCCGTCAATGGCATCCATTTCCTGACGAATAATATTTTCGATATTGCGAACCACGCGCCATCCCAACGGGGACAGGGTATACCCACCTTGGAAAGTTTGATAAATATATCCACCTTTTAGTGCAATTTTGTGTCCATGTGTTGTCGCGCCCGCTGCTTCACCAATCAAGCGTTTTACGCATAAATTTTCAACTCTCATTTTCTGTATCTCTTATTTTTATTTTTTGTCTTTTAATTCCATATATTTATCCGAAACTTGTTTTTGCAGTACTTCGGCAATCTGCTTTCTGTTCAACCCCGCCAGGGGTGGTGGCGGCAGTAATGTTATTTCAACCGTAAATCCGCCCAGCATCATGATATGAAAAACCTGGCCAAACGCGCTGCGTTCGCGTTTGCACAGTGGCCCCGTTTCCATTTTTTTGTTATCAAAGTACGCAAAATGGTCGGCCATTGTCTGTTCATCAATTGGTGTGCCATCACGATATCTATAGTGCATTGCCATCGGCTGAACAGTCACATTTGAATTTTCCACGAAATTGAACAAGGTGCTTTTGAATGGTTTTACATATGCGCCGTTTGTTGTTGTTCCTTCTGGGAACAAAATCATGGGGTATTTAACGGTTTGTACGGTCTTTTGTACAACGGCCAACGCATCGCGTGCGTGTGACGGACGGCGGTCAACAAAGATTACGCCAAACTTGCGCGCGACCCATCCAACCAGTGGCCAATTTTCCATTTCTTTTTTTGCAATAAAACTGCCACCAAAGGCAATCGGAAATGTCACAATTTCAAACACCGAAATATGATTTGAAACAACCATCAGCGGCCGCTTGTCCGACAGTTTCCCATGTACAATAATTTTGATTCCGCCCAACTTGGTAATCAGCCACATAAAAACGCGCATATATTTAACCGCCCATTTTTTACATGGTATCAGAACAAGTATTGGAATCTGCAACACAACCAACATCCAGAAAATTACAAACTTAATGGCCGCGGTTGTTGTATTGAAAATATTTTGTTTGCGTAATTTTGACATAGATATTTACTCTTCAGTTTCTTCTTTGTCGGCATCTTCGATGTATTCTGCGTCGTCCGCATCTTCACGCAACAGGAAGTCCACAAACGCGCGCACAACCTTGAACGGGCCAACCACCGGCAAAGTTATAATTTTGCCAACTGTTTTGATAATATTTTCCCTGTCATCGGTTGGGTCGCCCAACGCATTTTCGCGGCCCAAGAAGTGCTTTTGATATGTCGCGCTCATCTTGCGTGTTTCAATCATAACAAACACATCATACGAATTAAATGGCGTATCCACAAACACACCCTTGCCGAATGTTGCGCCCAATCGCAGGTATCCCTTAATCAGTGGTGTCATTTCTTGTTTTGCATCGGCTTCGTCAACGAATTCGCGTGGCAAAATATTCATGCGTGCCAGTTTTGGATTAACGCCCTCGGCGAATTTTTCCGGCAATACGGTTGCGCGTAAACGCATCGGTGTCAGGTGGTTATAGTACAGATATGAAATCGCCTGTGCGGACTTGGCCGGTTTTGTGCCAACCCACGAAGCGACCCCGAATAAAACCTCGATTTTACGGCGCATAATCATTTCGCCCAGCCCCGCCCACAACAAACGCATAACCAGTGCGTTTTCGCGATATGTCGGGTCAACGCACGCGCGTGACATTTCTGCGATATTACCATGATATTTTTTTATTTTGGAAATATTGAATTCATTTTCGGTATAGAACCCGCCCATTTTTTCGGCGGCATTTCTGTCGATTATGCGATATGTTCCAACAACGCGTCCCTGATGAAACACGGCCATATATTCGGCATATCTGTCATAGGAATCGTATTCTTCACCCAGTGCCTTTTGTTCCTCGGAAACGCCTGCGCCTTCTTCTTCTACGAACACTTTGTATCGCAGTTGCCGCACCTGTTTTCGTTCATCTTTATTACGTGTTAAACGGACTTCAAAGTCACGAACCTTAATCGCCATAAATTAATCCTTTATATATCTATATTGGGAAGAATATCAAAGAAAAGCGTCGTTATCAATGATTTTATTTTAATTGGTCGGCCAATTCGGCAATCGCAATGGCATACCAATTAGAATTGTTCCATTTCTTGATACGATAGAAGTTAGGATAGGTCAGATATGCATTTATCACGGGCATGGGTGCCATATCGGCATCTGGATTGGTGGCATCCGTCGCACTGGCGCGCATCTGTTCGATTGAGGCCACATCCGCGACCAGTCCCGCCGTCATTTCATTGCGCGGTATCGGGGTCCCATCTGGGTTCATAACCCCCATTGCGGCCCATTGTGGCAATGTCAGTTTTGTTTTTCCGTCCAGCATACCAATATCAAAGTCCGCGGGCAGCACGACACGGCGTACAATACGCTCGTTTTTATTCCACCCCAGTTTATTCAGGTAATTACCTGCGCTGAACATGGCATCGCCCACACTGTTGATTATATCGATGCGACCATCGGCATTACCGTCCGCAGCATATTGTGCCAGTGTTGTTGGTATAAACTGGAAATGCCCCATTGCACCGGCCCAAGAACCACCGATATCGTTTATGTCCAGTTTGTTTTTATCCGCGATTTTCATCAGTGCAATTAATTGGTTGGTGAAAAAAGTTTCGCGCCGTCCGTCGTACATCAGTGTAAAGAACGCATCGGTTAACTTGTGCCGCGCCTTGACCGCGCCATAGTTTGATTCCATGCCCCAAAAGGCCAATATTACATGCGGTGGCAGACCATACTTCGCATCCACGCGCCCCAGCAGTGTTGGATAAAGTGCGCGCATTTTTTTTCCTTTGCTGATTCTGGTTGGGTTGACTGTTTTTCTAAGATATTCATCCAGTGTCAATTTAAATTCGGCTTGGTTTTTATCGCTTTTTACGATTGCCGGAATAAAAGCCACCCCGCGAATTGTGGATTGAATAGTGTCATTTGATATTTTTTCATTGCTGGCGCGGGTACTGACACTGTCCATCAGTGTGTACCAGCGATCCACATCGAATGCACCGCGTTCTGCGTTTGCAATATTTGGGATTAAGACCAGCGCGGTCAGCAACCGCACCATGGACATAGTTTTCATACAATATCCTTTGATTAAAATGCGTATTTCAAACCGATGTGGATACCAAACGACTGCCATGTGGCGCGTTTAAGTGAATCACTTACATGTTCGGTGCGTGCCGGAACCGTTTCCAAGACCGGTACATAGTATGTATATGTTGTGCCATTTACGACCTCGGTCACTTCCTGCATAACATATTGTCCGTTTTCATCAATTACATAGTCCGAATATTCAGCAATATATAATTTACCCGGTATATTCCCAACATGGAACAGGTTTGTATCAACCTTTAATGATAATTGCATGCGGTCGGACACTTTATAGTTATATTCCATTTCCGCGGCATACGAATATGCGCCATTGCTGCCTTCGTCCAAGAAACTTGGGTTCTGTTGCCAGTCTGTACGATTTGGCCATATACCTTCGGATGAATATTTGGGTAAACCGAATTGCATATAAAGGCGCAGTTTATCCTTTAATGTCATTTGCTTTTCAATTTCCAAACCGATATAGAATCCGGACCAAGTTGTGTTGTATATGTGTGTTGTACCCTCGACCACGACCGGGCCGTCCCCACCAATGATGACACATTCACCACCGGATACGCCCCATGGAACATCGCCCATACTAAGTTCATAGTCACCCGTAAACAGGTCGTTGCCCAATATTTCGAATCCGTTAAAGTATCCAGATGATGTGTTTGTGACAATCTTGATATCTTCTGGTCCCATACATACCTGATACCATTCTTCGGGTGCTTCGACCCCGATTGGTACAGAATAATAGTTCCCCAGTTCGTCACCAAACACATATTGGCCACCCTGGGTCATCAGTGGCAGGTAAATTCCCGGATTTGGATAATAGTGATTGGACATTTCAAGGTTGTGCTTGAAAATTTCATACCCGATGGTCGGTGATAATTTCCATCCGCCAATATCCCAAATATGATGTGCCGACAGGCCAAAGCGAAAATGATTGCTGCGCCCCGATTGGTCACCCATGGAAATTGTAAATATTCCATAGTCTGGATATGCTGTATCATATGGTTTAAGGTCATAATCCATGGACAGACCGCCATGTGACATATCGCCGTATGCATATTCACCATAAAGCGACAAATCAAAATCGCGCAGGCTAAAATTATGACGTGCACCCACACGGATTTCGTTCCAAATCATGTCGTCCCATTCAAGGATTGAATTCACCCCTGTTTCAAATTCAAAGTCCGCGAATCTGCGTGCATACCCCGCATAAATCGATGTGCCCTTTTCGGAATCTGTGGGCATCGCGATACCATTTGCGGTCATAGTGCCGGTAAATGTTGGTTGAACCGCGCGTGGTGTCTGGTATGTATATGTTTTTGAACCAATAACTTGTTTATTGCCAGTTTTGCCAACATATTTGGTATAACCCTGCTTTTGATACTGGGCAAAAGCGGCCTGATTAGCATTCTGGGTCGTTTTGGTTTGATAGTATACAGGCACACCCTCGTTCGCGGCCAATGCCACCAACGGCGCAAAAATCCCCGATAAAATTGAAATACAAGTTTTTCTCATAAACCTTCCGTGCAACTATTATATCACAAAAAATCGAACCATAAAAGCGATTTTACCTTGCGCATGAAAAAAAGGTTTGTAAAATGGTTGAATGATGAATCAAGTTGCCCATAATATCTATGTTCATGTTCCGTTTTGCATGTCCAAGTGCAATTATTGTGCATTTTATTCGCACGCATGCGCTAATCCGGATTGGGCGGCATATGCGGATAAAATTTGTGCAGAACTGGCTTTTTGGTCGCAAAAAATGGGGCGGATTGATGTTCCGACTGTGTTTTTTGGTGGGGGCACGCCGTCTTTGATGCCGGTTGATGTTTTCGAACGCATTATGGCATCAATATCGACAAACTTTAACCTGTTGCCAGATGCCGAGGTCACCCTGGAATCCAACCCTGGCACACTGGATGAATCAAAAATGAATGATTTTATATCACTTGGGGTAAATCGTTTGTCGATTGGCGTTCAAAGCCTTAGTGACGATAAATTAAAGTTTCTGGGCCGTCGCCACAGTGCCGATGATGCGCTGCGTTTATTGGCAGCCGCCCAGAAGCGCAGATTGCGCGTGTCGGCGGATTTTATTTATGGCCTGCCCGATGAAACGGTGCACGATGTTGCGGATATCTGCACACAGATTAATGGGCTGGGACTGACACACTGTTCTTTGTATGAATTAACCGTTGAACCAGATACGCCATTTGGGAAAATGAATCTGTCCATGCCAGATAATGAAACAATGGCCCAGATGTACATCACAATTGGCGAAGTGTTGCGTCTGCCCCGGTACGAGGTTTCAAACTATTGCACGCCCGGCAATGAATGTCGTCACAACCTGAATGTGTGGGATGGTGCGCCATATATCGGTGTGGGGCAGGGGGCGGCCGGTCGCGTTTTATTCGACGGCGACTGGTATGAACAGTTGGGAAATAACGCGCGATTTGAAAAAATGTCATTGGAAAATCGTGCGATTGAATGTGTTATCACCGGGCTGCGTACCGTTCGCGGATGCCGGTTGACACAGGTCGTAAAAAAGGTTATTGATATGGACTGGGTGCGGTCGCATCCAACATTGGTTGGTGTGCAATCGGATTGCATTGCCACGACAAAATCGGGTATGCTGGTTTTGGACGAAGTACTTGTAAACTTGGTGAAATGAAATGGAAAGTAAGTTTTGGAATATTGTTGGCATTGTTGCAGTGGTTGCAACAATAATTTGTGCACGTAATTTAACAAGGGAGAAAACATTGAACGCTGGAATCAAACTGGAAAACATGGATACTAATATTAGTGTTGGCGAAAACTTTTACGATTATGCGACATTGGGGTGGCGCGTATCAAATCCGATTCCAGATGATTATTCGCGTTATGGTGCGTTTGATGTTTTGCGTAACACGAATTTGGAACGCACGCGTGAAATCGCGGAACATGACGATGGCAAGATTGGAAAACTTTATTCCGTGGCGATGAACGCCGAAAAATTGAATGCGGACGGTGTTGCGCCATTAAAACCATACCTTGATGAAATAGACGGCCTGACACGACAGGGGCTGGAAAAATATCTGGGTCGTATGCATGCATTTTCGTCTGCGTTTTTTGGTGACGGTGTTGCGCTGGATGAAATGGACAGTGAACATTACCTGTATAATTTGGGGCAGTCTGGCATTGGTCTTTCGCGTGATTACTATTTTGATACGGATGCAAAATCAGTTCAGGTTCGCAAAAAATACCAAGATTATATTGCCGCCCAGATGAAACATTTTGGTATTCCCGTTGATGTGAAAAAACTTTATGCACTGGAAGAACGCATGGCAAAATCTTTTTACACCAAGGAAAAATTGCGTGACCCGCATGCGAATTATCACAAGATGTCGATTGAACAATTGCGTGAAAAAATTTCGGGCTTTGACTGGGATGCGTATTTGACTGCGCGTGGTGCCGATACGGCGCGTTTTGTAAATGTTGCGCAACCCGAAGCAATCATTGAATCTGTTGCGATAATGAATGATACTGATTTTGAATTAATCAAAACCTATTTGAAATATCGTCTGGTAAATTCTGCAACAGGATTGCTGGATGACAAAACCTATGACATAGCATTCGATTTCTATAATCGTACAATGGCGGGTCAAAAGGAACCCAAACCCCGTTGGAAGCGCGCGGTCTATATGCTGGACGATTCACTTGGCGAAGAAATCGGTCGCCTTTATGTTGAAAAATATTTTTCAACCGATGCCAAAAAGCGTATGCAGACATTGGTAAAAAATTTGCAACGCGCATATGCATTGCGTATCGAAGGTTTGGATTGGATGTCGACCGATACCAAGGAAAAAGCACTGGAAAAATTATCATCGTTCAAGGCAAAAATTGGATTCCCGGATAAATGGCGCGATTATTCTAAACTGGAAATAGCGGACGATTCTTTGTGGGAAAATATGGTGCGCGTATCACAATTCGAAGACGCGTTCTGGATTAACAAAATAGGCCAGAAAAAAGACCCAACCATATGGTACATGAATGCACACGAAGTTAACGCATATTATGACCCGTCCGCGAACGAGATTTGTTTCCCTGCGGGGATATTGCAGTATCCGTTCTTTGACATGTCGGCCGATGATGCATTTAACTATGGCGCGATTGGCGCGGTTATTGGCCATGAAATGACACATGGATTTGATGATTCTGGTCGTCACTTTGACCGTGACGGCAATATGAAAGATTGGTGGACCGAATCCGATGCGCGTGGTTTTGAAGAACGCGCGGATGTTATGCGTAAATACTTTGATAACATTAAAATTAATGACGAAGTTCATGCTAATGGCACATTTACACTGGGTGAAAATTTGGCAGATTATGGTGGTGTGACAATTGCGTTTGATGCGTACAAAAATTTTGGCACCCCATCGGGCGTGGCGGCGAATCTGACCGCGGACCATCGATTCTTTATCGCGTACGCGGGTGTATGGGCCCAGAATATTCGTGCCGACGAAGAATTGCGCCTGACCAAGATAGACGAACATTCCTTGGGCAAGAATCGCGTGAACGGAATTTTGCCACATATAAATGCGTGGTACGATGCGTTTAATATTGCCCCGGACAATGCGATGTATCTGGACCCGACAAAACGAGTTAAGTTATGGTAATTACAAACACCGGCAATCGCCGGTGTTTTTATAATCCCATATCATATTAGAAATTTTTGTGATATAATACACATGATATAAAAAAGGGGGAGAGTATATGAAAATCTCAATCATTGGTATTGGTTCTGTGGGTGCGGCCGTTGCGACCGCGGTCAAGAATACGGGTCTTGCACATGAAATAGTTTTGTTTGATCGCGATGGTGTTCGCGCGCGTGCCGCCGCCGAAGATTTAGGACATGCATCCGCGTTTTCATACGATGTTAAAATAACCGCGGTAAATAATTATCGTGCAATTCGTGGCAGCGAAATAGTCATAATCGCCGCCGGCGCAAATCAAAAGGTTGGCGAAACACGCACTGATTTATTACATGCAAATGTCGCGGTTATATCTGATATTGTTCCGCGTGTAATGGCGAATGTTGATGCCAAAAATGTAAAGTTAATTATCGTCACTAATCCATTGGATGTAATGGTTATGGTTGCCCAGAATTTATCAAAATTGCCCGCGTCGCGTGTTATTGGAACGGGTACAATGTTGGATTCGGCGCGCCTGCGTGCGATATTGTCGCGCCAGTTATCTGTATCGACCCAGTCCATCAATGCATATGTCTTGGGCGAACACGGGGACAGCAGTATGATTAACTGGTCTTCGGCATCGATTGGTGCGGTGCCACTTAATGATTTTTGTCGCCAGACCAAGATATCCCTGCCGGCATCAACGCGTCGCACTATCGAGCATCGCGTCCACAACGCGGCATATGAAATAATTCGTGGTCGTGGTGCCACATGGGATGGTATTGCGGCGGCGGTGGCGGATTTGGTTCGCTGTATTGTAAATGACGAACGCAGAATTTTAACCGTCAGCACCGTGTCCGGAATTGGGAACAAGGCGCTGGCCATGTCGTTGCCACGAATTGTTGGCGCATCGGGTGTGGTTGCAACACTGAATCCGAAAATGGATACGACCGAAACCGCGGCACTGCGGCGCAGCGGAAAAATAATAAGGGCAAACTTTGATGCCATAAAATAAAAATCCCCGTTTGGGGATTTTTATTTTGAATACTGTCATATACACAAATCGCGTTTGGTTTGATATATTTGTTATTATAATGAATGATGAAGTTGAATACTTTTTATCAACCGACCCCTTGGGGATTGAGGCGCGTTTTCACGGTCAGCGCATTGGTCAAATAACCTATGTGCGTGTTGGAATTGATAAAATGATAATTGACTATACCGCCGTGGACGACGGCTTTCGCAATCGTCACATTGGTTTGTCGTTGGTACGCCAGGCCGCGGCTCTGGCCCGTTCACAGCATCGCAAGGTTATAACCATGTGTCCTTTTGCGCGCGCAATGTTTAATCGATATTCCGAATTTGATGATATTCGTTTAATGAATGCACATTAAAAAATCCCCATACAAATGGGGATTAATTTTTCAGGTTTTCTGCAACAAAGTCCCAATTTACCAGATGGTCCAGAAACGCATCTATAAAATCGGCGCGTTTATTTTTATAATCTAAATAGTACGAATGTTCCCACACATCCAGCGTTAATATCGGCTTCATATTATGCGCAATTGGTGTGTCTGCATTACTGGTGTTTATAATTCTAAGGTCGTCACCATCGCGCACCAGCCATGTATATCCACTGCCAAACAGGCCACTGGCGGAATCCTTGAATTGTGCTTTGAATTTATCTGCGCCACCAAACTTGTCAATTATTTCTTGTGGGATTGTGGTGCTGCAATCTGGGCACATTCCATGAAAAAAGAAGTCGTGATTATAAATCTGTGCGGCATTATTAAATATTTTTTTATCTGCGGGCGTATCCGCACTTTGTTTAATAATGTCTGTCAGTGCGACTTCTTGATACTTTGTCCCATCAATTAATTTATTCAGATTATCAATATATGTTGCGACATGCTTGCCATGGTGTGTTTGCAGTGTTTCTTGTGATATATATGGTGTCAAAGCATCCGTTGCATATGGCAGTGGAAATTGCGTAATTGTAAACATAGTGTTTGTGCCTCCTGTTTACAGATTATATTGCAGCGAAAATATTTTTATCAACA
>JAZLDK010000006.1:0-5078 GCA_045614725.1 Candidatus Enterousia sp. | reverse complement strand
CGCTTTGTGCAACAAAGTCCTGGCTGCTTACGCGACCATATGATTCCGCGGGCGCGGTTTTAATCGCATCCATTGGTGCCGTTGCGCGTGCCACCATCATTTGTTTGTTAAGTGTCTGCATGGTATTAACGGCCTTGGCATAGTCAGACATTAAATCAATCATTTGCTGGCGTGATGCGCCCGCCAAATCTTCCAACTTGATTGCAGATTCAGACACTGCGGTTGTGGATTCGGCAACAGTGCTCTTCATCAGGTTCAGTTTTTCGTTCAAACTGGTGACGATTTTTTCAAGCGTTTCGCTGGCCTCGACACTGCCGCGCGACAAATCGGGCAGGGCAGAATAATATTTTTCAATCAGCGCGGACAGCGGCTGCAGTTGTGCGGTCGTGTCGTTTGACATCTTAATCAGATTTGCCGATTGACCCGATAATTGGGTATGTGCCGTATTCATTTCAATCAATGTTTCTCGCACACCGGTCGCCATTGCCTTGACCGATTCCGAGAACGCATTTGCCGCTGTCTTGGTGTTTTCAAGTGTCACATTCGCAACGCCGGACACGGTTTTTAGTTCCGAAACAACGCCGGTTGCAAATTCTTTGATTTCGCTGTCAAAACTGTTGGTCAGTGATGCCAGTTCGCCCGATATCCCGCGCACAGATGATTCTGTGGATGTTGCAGTGGCCATAAGTGTTTCAACAACTTCGGTTAATTTGCGTAATTGCTTGTCGATGGATGATTCCGCCAATCGCACCTGACCGCCGACCACATTTGCGGTATTTGTTAATGTGTTCATTTGGCTGGTTAATTGCTTTTTGGATTGCTTTGAAAATACATCCAATCGGTTCAGGTGACCGTCCAGCAATTTGTTATTCTTGCTCATCAACTCTTCATAGTCCGCGGCGGTTGATTTTACGGTATTAAACCCGTCGTTCACAGATTTGGCCAATTCTGATAATTTGCCCTGCATTGTTTCAGATTCTGCGGTGATGGTTTGCATATGGTTGGTGTTTTTATCAAACTCGGCGGTCAGCCCATCGGACAGTGTCTTGCTGCTCTCAATCCAGGCATCGATTTGCGATTGGATCTGACCGGTTTGCTTTGCGGTATTTTGTGTGGTGTCATCGATTTTTGCCAATAAATTATCAACCGTGTTGCTGAAACGGTCTGTGGCATTTTCAACATCACTCCATGATTGAGAATTTACAACCTGGCCCAGCCCTTCGACAGTATTGTCCAGACGGCCAGACATTATCGCCAGTTTCTTGGTTGCTTCATCCGCCAGCGCGACCAATTGGTCGTTTTGGGTGCTAAGTGCCTGTTTAAGTTCGTTTGCATACGCAATTTGCGTATTTAATGTATCGCGCATGGACTGAAAACTTTGTTCGATCTTGTTGATTTCATCGGCCAGAATGGTGCTTAACACGCGCGTGGCATCCACAACCTTGGCGCGTTCGGGTTGCAACATTATATTCAACAGCGAATTCATAATTTTCTGGGATTTTCGTGACACAAAAAACAACACCATCAGTGTCACAAACAACAGTCCCCCCAAAGTCGCACCACCAATCAACAATATCTGTGTAATATCCATTCTTTCCCCCTAAGCTTGTCTATGCTTTATATATCCTTGCAGTTCTTTTGGATTTATACTAAAATCCTATCAATAAAGCAAGGGCAGAAATGGCAAAAAAACACACTCTTTCACCGGAACAGGATATTGCCGCAAATCCGCTGGAAAATGTCTGGGTTCAGGCGAATGCCGGCACCGGAAAAACCAGTGTATTGGTTCAGCGATTGTTGCGCATATTATTCCGCAGTGACGATTGTCTGCGGTCGGGGATATTGTGTTTGACCTATACCAATGCGGGGGCGGGCGAAATGCGTAATCGTATATTGGCTGCACTGCGCAAATGGGCGATGTCATCTGATGCGGAATTGCGCGAATTATTGTCGGGTATTGCGATAAATAATCCGGCAACCGATGACGATATTGCGCATGCTCGTTCAATCTTTTTTCGGTTCATTGATAATCCGGAAATTATGAAGATAAAAACAATTCATGGTTTTTGTGAAGAAATCCTGCATCGCTTTCCATTGGAAGCAGGACTGTCTCCATCCTGGACATTGGTGTCCGACTCGGCCCAGCGCGTATTACTTCAAGATGCGTTTGATAAACTTATAAAAACGCCCGATGAGGCATCGCGGGTGCATGATGCGTTTGAACATATAGTGGGGCGTGTGTCCGAAACATATATGTCGGATTTGATGGGGATTTTAAGTGCCCAGTACAAGCACTTCTTTGCGATAAATGATTTTGTTAAGTATCGCGAATACTTTATTGAAACGATTAAGAAATTCTTAAATATTGGCACGGATAAAAATCTTGATTTTGATATCAAAAATCTTGAAAAAATACTGGGAATGGCCAAATTTGAGCAAAATAGCACAAAAAAGCCGGTGGCGTATATAAATCAAATTATTAACTTAACGCAACAATATATTGATACGACTGTGGATTTTGAAGAATATAAAACTGCATACTTAAAGGCTGATGGCAACATAAAATCCGTTGTGACAAAAAAAGATTATTTATTGGACGAGGCGCACCGCGTTTATGAATTAAATCAGACAAAATCAAACCAAATGGTTTTTGATGATACGGTTGCATTATTTGATTTGTCTGCGGCATTTGCGGGCATATATCGTGACCTTAAACGTGCACGAAATTTGTTGGATTTTGAGGATTTGATTTTATACACGCGCAAATTGTTTTCGTCGCCTGCAACAATGGGATGGGTTTTGAACCAGCTGGATTTGTCGTTGTCACACATTCTGGTGGACGAAGCGCAGGATACATCGCCGTTGCAGTGGGATATTTTGCGCATGATGGCGGGTGATTTCTTTACCGATGGTGATGCTGCGGCGATGCCACATTCCTTGTTTGTGGTGGGCGACACCAAACAGTCTATATATGGTTTCCAGGGCGCGGATCCCGCGGCGTTCGCGGACAGTCGTGCCGATATCGGACAACATATTCAACAAAATCTTCGCACCATACGCGAGGTTCCGTTAACCCAAAGTTTTCGTTCGACTGCGCCCATTTTGCATACGGTTGACCGTTTCTTTTCGGACGCGTTAGTTGTTGCACAGACGGGTTTTGTAAACAATACGCATAAGTGTTTCAGGGAATCTGCTCCGGGCGCGGTTGAATTGCATCGTTTGTTTTCCAAACAGGAAACGAACAAAACAGTTATTGACTACATAGATGACGTTGCGGACAAGATTAAATCGATTGTTGATGGCGGGGGGTATCACGCATCTGATATTATGGTGCTGGTACAGCAGCGCAATCCAATGGCATCGCCCTTGGTCGCCGCATTAAAGCGGCGGGGTATTGCCGTCGCGGGCAGTGATCGTATTGTTTTGCCACAATTTCCCGCGGTTGCAGATATGCTAAATCTGGTTCGTTGGTGTATTGATGTGTCGGATGATTATAGTTTATGCTGCGTATTAAGAAGTCCTGTTTTTCGTATGAATCAAGCCGATATTTTTAATGTTTGCAAAATCAGAAATGATATAAATTTGACCCGAAAACGCGAAACACTGGATGCGAAAAACATAACGATTTATGAATTGCTGGCACAGCATCATCCAGATATTTATTCGCGACTTACCCAGTATCTGATGTGGTCTGGCCAGTTGGCCCCATATTCATTTTTTGACAGTGTTTTAAGCAATGATTCCGTTCGTGAAAATATGATTGCGGCACTGGGTGAACAAATAGTTGACCCGCTGGAAGAATTTATGACAATTTGTTTGGCATACGAGCGTACCCAGACCGGCACATTGCGCCATTTCCTTAAATGGTTTATTACCGGTGGCAGTGAAATCAAGCGCGACATGGATGCGTCAAGTGGCGTTCGTGTTGTCACCGTTCACGGCAGCAAGGGGCTGGAAGCGCCTGTTGTCTTTTTGATTGATACGGTTCGCACACCAAAACCGGAAAAGATTCTGCCGATTTCTGGTGGTGATTGGCCGGTATGGCTGTGGGCGGCGCGCGAAGATACCAGTGCCGCACGTGCGGATGCATCAAGTGCATTGATGCGCATTCGTATTGCGGAATATTATCGTCTGCTTTATGTGGCAATGACGCGTGCGCGTGACGAATTGTACATATATGGATTTACCCCGCATAAAAATGCCGGCGAAATGTCGTGGCACAGCCACCTGTGGCGCGTTTTGGCATCTGACGGCACCCAAGACTATATCAGGATTACAAATGACGATATTAAATGATATTTTAAGCAATGCCCAGCGCGTGACCCACGCAACAAATGCGGGGCGGCATATGCACCAAAAATTACAGCGCATAATGATTTCGGATTCAACCGCGACTGGCGATGCGGAACTGATTGCGCGCATTCGGCAAAACGACACTCTGGCCAGGCTTTTTGACAATCTGTCGCGAACCGAGGTTCCAGTTGCGGGCACCATATACAACCGATTTGTAAGTCGCCGTATCGACAGGTTGCGTATCGATGATACCGCCAAAACGGTTGATATTCTGGATTACAAAACAGACACCGATAAAACCGTTTTTTATGACAAATACATGGCCCAGGTTCGTGAATATATGGCATTGCTGGCGCGCCTGTATCCGGATTACATGGTCCGCGGCCACATACTTTGGACCCATGATTTCGAAGTTGAATCTGTTGCATAAAGCCCTTGAAATTGCGGTGCAATTACAGCTATAATTCGAACATGCTAGTTGGTTTAAATATTTCAAATATTGTATTAATTGAAAAACTGAATCTTGAATTCGGGCATGGGTTAAATATCCTGACCGGTGAAACGGGCGCGGGTAAAAGTATATTGATGGATGCGTTGTCACTGGCGCTGGGCGCGCGTTCTGATGTTGGGTTGATTCGTCATGGTTGCCAGGGCGCATCGGTCACGGCAGAATTTGACCATGCGCCACACAGTGTGTGTGACATATTATCCGAATTTGATATCGATTGTGGCGACGGTGTAATTTTGCGCCGCACTTTGTCCACCGATGGCAAAAGTCGCGCATG
>JAZLDK010000005.1:0-5969 GCA_045614725.1 Candidatus Enterousia sp. | reverse complement strand
TACGCGCGGAATCAAAATACTGTTGCCCATGCCGGCGGCCATTTTTTCAACCGCTTCGCCGGTCTTGGCATTGATTAAACGTTCCAATTTAACCGAAACCTTGTCCATGGTGTTCGGCAAAATAAATGTGATTTCGTCGCCTACGCGTGTTTCGTTGCGCAATTCGAATGTGATATTTTCATCATCGGCCGCGGTAATCACACCCGCCGCATGCCAGTCCGATGTGCTGCGCGTGGTTTCATAGTTGTGCGCCGACGGTGGTACGGGCCCGTCAAAGAACGCCGTTGTATATCCGCGCGTTTCCAACCGGTCCAGATTTTCCATAAAAGGTGCCGGGTCAAAATTTTCTGGATTCGCCGCATAGGCATCCAATGCGCATCGATACGCGTGAACCACACTGCCCACATAGTATTCGGACCGATTGCGCCCTTCGATTTTAAGGCTGTCTGGGTTTGCGGATACAACCTCGGCCAAACGCGGCATCAGGCACAAATCCTTGGAATTCATAATATATGCGCCACGTTCGTCTTCGGTGATTGGCATTTCAACACCGCTTTCGCGTTCGCGCAGGATAACATCGTACTTCCAACGGCATAGTTGCGCACACGCCCCGCGATTTGCCGGTCGCCCCGTGATAAAGTTAGACAGCAAACACCGCCCCGAATAAGACATGCACATCGCACCATGGACAAAGATTTCAAGCCCTATATCCGGACACGCCGCACGGATGTTTTTGAATTCGGCGTGCGAAACCTCGCGCGCAAGGACGCACAGTTTTGCCCCCGCATTTTGCCAGAATTTAACAGTTTTTGCCGAGCAAATATTCGCCTGGGTCGAGATATGAATTGGCATATCAGGAAAGTTTTCCCGCACCCACATAACAATCCCCGGATCCGACACAATCAGCGCATCAGGGGCCAAGTATTTAATCACCTCGGCCACACGGGGCATGTTTGCATATTCATGGTCATGCGCAAACAAATTGAACGCCAGATAGACTTTCTTGCCCGCGGCGTGCGCCAATTCTATACCGGTCTTTACGCCTTCGACATCAATCTTGGCCCGCGCCCGCATCGAAAACCCGGGCAGACCCGCATAAATTGCATCCGCGCCATACAGTATGGCGGTCCGAAACGCGTCCAGCGTACCAGCCGGCGCCAAAAGTTCTGGTAATTTCTTAGTCATAGCTATATTTTGCCTTAAATAAACACAAAGGCAAGGAATTTTATAACAAAAACGGGCTTAATGCCCGTTGAACTATAAACTTTTTATACGCTTTCTTGCAGCTGCGATTGCCTCATTGACGGCTTTCTCATCTCTCTGTGCTATATCGAATAGCGCTTGTTTTTTTCGCAATTCTTCGGCAGCTATCGACAATTTTTTTGCTTTTTCGGCATTTTTTTCATATGTTTTACGTGCAACTTCCAGCAGTCTTGAAAACATATGGAAGCGAGCGTTTTGCAATTCATCTGCTTCTGAAAAAGTTTGGACGAAGTCACAGCTCATATCCAGAACATGTTCACCAGTCTTTTTTTCTGCGACAACTAATTTATGATTTAAAATATCAAACGACACGGTTATATTATCCAGTGTATATATTTCTGTATTGCCCTGTGTTTTGCATTCCAAGATCTTTGATTTTTTGATTTTTTTTGCCAAATCGTTAATCAGACTATTTTCTGCACGAAACTGCTTGTTAAAAAATAAAATCATGATTGTTCTCCTCGAGTTTGTTTAATTTCAATTATGATTATAGTACAAAAAATACAAAATGTCAATAAAGATGTGTGTAAATTTCTGATTTTTTTACTTGCGTTTATATTTCATATATGTATAATTGTGGGGCATTGCCGGTTTAGCTCAGCTGGTAGAGCGGCTGATTTGTAATCAGTAGGTCGTTGGTTCAAGTCCGACAACCGGCACCAGTTTCAAAACGCACCATTTGGTGCGTTTTTTCTTTGGATTTCTTTGCCCTGTTGGGGTTTGTGTCAGGTGGCGAAGTCGCGCGGGGCGGACTGTTTTTATTTTTACTGGGACACGCAATTCCAACCCAATCCCGCCCCACGACCCCAAAACACCCAAAACTGTGATGCAAAGTGTGATGCAGTGTGGTATAATCTTGGTAAAATAAAGGAATAAAATCATGAATCAAATCATTGGAGAATTTTTGGGCTATGCGTGTGGTTTTTGTACAACAATCGCATTTTTGCCCCAAACAATAAAATCAATCAGAACACGAAATGTATCCGGGCTTTCTTGGTTGACATACACCATATATTGCATTGGGTGTGCATTATGGATACTGTACGGCATATACTTAAACTCATTCCAGATGGTATTATTTAATGGGATTACATTGTTGCTGAATGGCATTATATTGCACCTGATTGTATTTAGCAAAGGAAACAAGAAATGAAACGAAATTTTTACTTTTTCAGACATGGGCAGACAAATGAAAACAAGGCCGGCGCAACATACGGTAGTCGCGTTGAAGCATACTTGACCACGGATGGTATTGCACAAGCAAAAAAACTGGGTGAATATTTGTCGGATAAAAATATTGAAGTCGTATATTCCAGCCCACTAAAACGCGCAATTCAGACCGCAGAAATCGCTGTAAATAATCCCGACATTGAAATCATAACTGACGACAGATTGATTGAAACGACATTTGGATTCTGGTACGGCGATGGGGATGAAATTCAAAAAAGAATCAACGATAACTTCAATCGTATAAAATCATGCCTTGATGATATTATTGCAAAAGACACCCACACCAATATTGCCATTGCATCGCATGGTGGTGTGACACGTGCGTTGTGCTATGCGTGCGGTGAAAAGATGGGCGAAATCAAAAACTGCCAATGCTTTCATTTTGTATTAGATGATGGTAAGTGGGAATTTGTTGAATTTTTTGATACAGGCATTACAGTTCAAAACAAATCAGACATGCCGAAATAGGGGGTGAGGATGACTTTTTACAAACTGGAAATTTTTATCCCAAAAACACACCTTGTTCAATTACAAGCCGCCTTGCAAAGTGTTGATGCCGGACATATTGGAAATTATGATTCTTGCCTGTCTTACAGCGAGGTTATTGGTACATGGCGACCGTTAGATGGCGCAACTCCATATTCTGGAAAACAAAATGAGATTAGCCAGGAATCAGAATTAAAAGTCGAAGTTCGCATTTTGTCTGAAAACTTAGACAAGACATTATCTGCAATAAAAGATATCCATCCATACGAAACACCCGTTATAAATATTATTTCCTTACAGAATCAAGAATAAAAAAACTGTGATGCACAAAAAAATCCGCCCGATTGGGCGGTGTTTATTTATTGTATTCTGACTTCAATTTTGACCACATCATATTATCATACAGTTTATTGTCTGGATAAACGCCACCCTGTCGTGCAATTCCGTCCAAATGAAACCCGGACGAACGGATAGAATTTGCACTGCGGATATTGTCGGCACTGCATTGGCGCGTGATACGATTTGCCCCCAGTGTTTCAAAAGCAATTTTCTCTATTGCGTCTGATGTTTCGCGTGCAAATCCATGCCCCCACGCAGAACGAACCAGCCAAACTGCAGACATCTGTAATGTCTTGGTTGCATCATCATGAAAGAACATTCGGCGATACCCGATTAATTTTCCATCATGAAAGACATAATAATTCACACCGTTTTCGGTGGTGTATTTTGCCTCTACCTGCATTTGCTTTAACATTTCATCTGCACTAATCGGAATCAGATTTGTATTACCAATTTGATTATAATAAAAGTCTGCTGGGTCTTCATTTTTCACTGCATCAAAAACCAACTGGGCATTTTTAGGCGTAACTTCCAACTGCCGCATTTCCAGACGTGCAGTTTTGATGATTTTTGGTAATTTTTTTATAGGATTTGTCATACATTTTCCTTTGATTATCTTACGCATTATACCACATTTTTATCAAAATACTATGTGCATGACAAGTGTGATGCGAATAACTATAGTTCTTTTATTGGAACAGCATAGTGCACAAATTGCCTTCTGTTTTCTTTGTACGTTTTTTGCATTTGCTTGTTGATATATATTTGACGAAATAAACCATATACAGGCAACAAATTCAAAACAGTATTTTTTATATTATGGCGCAACAGACGTGGCCACACCATATCGACCAATTCAGCGCGAATTTGTGGCAACGACTTATATTGCCCATCTGCGTCTTTATACGGCACCATTATATCCCAGTCGTACCAGTTATGCCATTTTATCATACCGTCTTCACGCAATGACAATTCCATCAATGTGCGTTCGGGTTGCAAACCACCACATTGTAATTGCGGATAATAAATTTTATAGCCTATGTTATTTTGTTTCGCACGACCGATACGCATCGTGGGTCCTTCTTCGTGAATCACAATGCGTGTGTTGTTGGCATAGCACACCTGGAAAAACGGATTAAACCATGAACGGTTTTCAAATTTTAATTCTATGCCGCGCGCTGCAAAAAAATCTGGTATCAAAACGCGTTCGTTCGACATGTGTGCGTCCAAGGCGCATGACATTAGGCGAATCTTGGTGTTCTTAAATCCAGGGTCTGATGCAACCGTGGCAATCACATCACGCACACAATCAATGCTGCGGGTGCTGCGATATCTGTCCACAGACATATCCAATTTTAATACCCGATTATCTTTGTTCAACTGCGATTGAATATACTTTATGTCCCCAAGTATTTCTTCGCGATGCGCCCCGTTTATCCAACGCGCATTCGTTTGTAAAATATATTCATCTGACTTTGATAAATCAAGTTTTTCAAATATATGACGCATATAGTGTGGATGAATATCATATATCAGCGACCATTCACCACCAGTCATATAAATATCAGAAAAATGCACATGGTCATGATTTCCATAGAACACAATGTCATCAACGGGCACAGCGTTTAATGGATTGCCGGGGCCCGAACACTCAAAACAGCGCGCACAATTTTCGTCGCACTTGTTCGTCAGACGAAAACGCATATCCATCGGTGCATTTTCCCATTGGGCATAAAAACGCTTTTTCTGAAATGGATATACCAATCGTTCACGAAAACGCTGGGCAAAGCCGGGTTTGTCCGCATTGTTATTCTGGCCAATCAAAATTACTTCATCTTTATCAATCATATCGCACGTAATATAACACAAATTTATTTATTGTCAATACGAACATCTAATAAACAACGGATAATAAAAGCCCTTGATATACAATTATACCGCTGCCCGACAAAGGCTACCCGTTTAGAAACGCACCAAGCGGTGCGTTTTTTTCTTTTGTTTCCCTGCCTTTTTGATTTTTATGTTGAGTGTGCACCCACATGGGACGTACAATAAAAAACCGTCCAAACGGACGATTTTTGTTTTTGTCTGTACTTTTATATAGCTTGTTGTGCCGAAGATGAAGGTGTAGAAAAATATTTTGTAAAGTCATATAAGCTGGCTCCTGTGCTTTCCAATATCTTTGCAATACTGTTTGTAGAAGGCCAACGTGGTTGCCCGTATTTAGACCAACGTTTGCTTTTGTTAAACGTTGTTGCGTCTAATCCGCTACGTTTCGCAAGTCCTGAACAGGATACATTGTGATCTTTAGCGAATGAATCAATAGCGAACCAAACATCTGCGTGTGTCATTTTAAAACTCCTTGATCTTGTTTGTTGTTGGACACGAAGGAATTATAGACTAGGTTTTTATGTTTTGTTTTATACTCTTTTTACGCCAACCAATGTATAAAAAGGGCACTGGAAACGCTGAAAGCATATATTTTTCAACACTTTTGTACATACACGTATTCTTTTTGCACATATTTTTTTCCTAAAAAAATAACTGTTGTTTAGATTTTTTTCCTGTTGTATGGTAAAAAGACGTCATTACAAAAGGAAAATAATGCCAACTATTAAAACAAAAATTACGTTTTTACGCGAATTGTTAGC
>JAZLDK010000004.1:0-1089 GCA_045614725.1 Candidatus Enterousia sp. | reverse complement strand
GTGGACGGTTTCAGGAACGCCACGCCCGATTTTTCCTTGTCCGGGTCTATGGCAATGATATTGTCAAACTTCATCGGTCAATTTTTCTTTTAATGATCGTAAAAACTTGGCGGCGGCACGGATCTTTGAAAACGTCTTGATCGTGTGCCACCTCAAAAAGCCTTTTACCTGAACCGCGTATTGAAACGTGTACGATGTCGGCACATATTGCGGTTGCGCCTGTTCGTCCATCACCACTTCCATTGAAGCGACGATGGCTTCTTTCCTCACTCGGTAATTCATAAGGCATCAGGGCTTAAAATGGCAAATCATCTTCACCCGATGTCGGTGTTGGCTCAATACTTGGCGCGGCTGTCGAAGCTGTGTTGCCGTTGTTTTCCGACTTGCCACCACAAAGGTTCACTTCGTTGGCGTACATATTCACCGCGCATTGAACTTGGTTGTTCTTGTCCAAGTATGCTTTTGGAACAAGGCGACCACGCAAGAACACCTTTGTGCCTTTTTTCAGGTATTGAAACAATCCGCCACCCTCACCATACCAAAGAACGGACACCCAAACGGTGTTGTCGCTTCCATCTTTGCGCTTTTCCGAATGTGCGACGTTCATTGAAACATACTTCTTGCCGCCAAACTCCTTAATTTCGGCATCATTGCCAAGATTTCCGATTGCTTCTAACTGTAACATTGTTTTGTTTGTATTAAGTGAATAAAAATGATTCAAAGGTGGTCTTTTTCAACCTCAATCCACGAATCGCCATCAAAGGTTATGCGGTCGGTCGCAAGGTCAATCACGCATTTGATGTTTCTTGACCAATGGTTTTCCGGGTCGAACATATCCGAATAGAATGCCGATTCATCTTTGCAAATAACAATATACCGCACCATAAATTTGGATTCATTTGTTATGCAATTGCATTGCATTTGCTTTGTTAATAACCCTTATTGTGCCTTTTCGGGCGATTCTCGTTATACTGCATTTTCGTTTCAACGTGCCAAGGCAAGCCGATTGAAAGGGATTCCGCCCAATTCTTGACGTACTCAACACCGAATTGAATACGCTTTTCAACCCCGATTGCATCACGCGCAAGC
>JAZLDK010000003.1:0-1259 GCA_045614725.1 Candidatus Enterousia sp. | reverse complement strand
CGTATTGTGTGGCCGGATCGACCGAATCGATGACATGCCCAGCGGGCTATACCAGTGGTAATGCAACCGGATTGACCAGCGGCGCGGACTGCTTTGGTGGGTATAAGTTTACCGCCACAACCACAGCAAACACATCAAGCTTTAGCTTTGTGATTGGTGCAAAGGGTACCTTTGTGGTTGATTGGGGTGATGGTAATGTTGAATCGATAATAAATGCAGAAACCGGCATTGAATCAATATCACACACATATGCAACGGCCGGTGCATACACAGTTAAATTGGGCGGCTTGGCAACGGGATATTATTCATCTGTGGCGGCGATTTCGTTCAATAGCAACAGTAATCTTGCCGCGATTGATGGCAGTTTGGGTGCGATATTCCCAACACTGGCGGATGGCAGTCAGCCTGGGTTCTGGTCTGCATTTGCGAATAATACCAACCTGACGGAAATACCGGCGGAATTGTTTGATGGTGTGACTGGCGCGGCGGATTATATGTTTTACGGCACATTCTCTGGCTGTACGGGCCTGACGGAAATACCGGCAGGGTTGTTCAGTGGCGTGTCTGGTGCGATGAAATGGATGTTCGACGGTACATTCGCTGGCTGTACGGGCCTGACCAGCATACCAGTTGGCCTGTTTGATGGATTGTATGGTGTGACGAAATTGCCAGATAACATGTTCTATCAGACATTTAATGGTTGTACATCCCTGACGGGGCCGGCGGCGAAAATGTCCGCGGACAAGGGTGGTCAGTTCCTGCATGAAATATGGCCGATGACGGGCACAACATGGAAAACCTATACCGGTACCAATATTGATAATTTGGCCTATATCCCAACTTCATGGGGTGGTGCCGGAATGCTGACCTGTAATCAGGGCGAATACATAGCCAAGGGTACCGGTGTTTGTACAGCTTGTAAGGCGGGTAATTACTGTGACGGTGGTGATTTGATACCGTCAACCACTGCTGATGTTGGTTTGACACAGTGTCCTGCGGATTCGTTCTGTCCTGCGGGTGCGTCAGCCCCAACAACATGCGCCAGCGTGAATGACGGTTTGTATCCAAAATCATATGCTGGTGCGACCGCTGCAACATCATGTTATTTGTCACTGGCACCGAATCAGTATATTGATATGACAACCGAAACTGTTAAAACCGGATGTCCGGCGGGGTATTTCTGTCAGGGGGGGGATGTGACGGCGGATGCAACACCAGTTGATGGTATGAAGGGGGCGATTTCTTGTTCGGCCCAATTT
>JAZLDK010000002.1:0-8093 GCA_045614725.1 Candidatus Enterousia sp. | reverse complement strand
AAATTTCAATTGCGCCGGTTTTTGCAGCGTGCAATGTATCGCGCATGCATGATTCAAATGACCGCGATAATTCCGGACCGCGTGTGTATGGCACGATACAATATGTGCATACATGGTTGCAGCCTTCTTGAATCGGAATATATGCGACACGGGGACTACGTTCCATCCTGGGCAGTTCATCGAACTTTTCCAATCCGCCCAGATTTATATCAAGTAATCTGGAATCTGGGTCCTGTAAAATTTGTGGCAGTTTATGATAACTTTGTGGGCCTAAAACGAAATTCAAATCGGGGATGCGACGAAATGCATCCGCACCCGATTCACGCGCAACGCAACCAACGATACCAAAAAGCGCGTCGGACTTTTTTGCACGACGAATGCGCCCCAGTGCTGAAAAAACTTTATCCGTCGCCTTGGCACGAACCGCACAGGTGTTCAGAATAATTATATCGGCATCTGCGACATTGTCGGTCTGGGTCATACCATGGTGTTCAAGCATGGCGGCGATTCGCCAACCATCGTAAACATTCATCTGACAGCCAAAAGTTTGGATAAAGAATTTTTTCATTTTTTTGTCTTATTTGTTTTTTGTTCTTTGTGTTTGTTGAACTTTTGCCTTGATTTTGGAAGAACGGTTCAATGCTTCTTGGTATGCTTTACCAGCGGTTGCACAATCTTCTGCAACAGGTACAGGTGTGGTTGTATATGTTGTTCCAAAAATTGGATCAACATGTGCTGTGATGACTTCGATTTTCTTTGTTTTTGTGCTCATTTTTCTTCCTTTTTTTATTTGTGTTTTATAAATTTTTTCTGCATTTGTCGGTACTGGACATTTGATTTTTTCCATGCGTGTTTTTGCGCATAGTGACGTTCCATATTGCGCGTTTCCGCACGCGCGTTGTCGGTTGAAAGAGTTCTTAAAAGATGTAGTAATGAATACACGTCTTGTCCTGTTATTGTTACTAGTTCAACTGCAAAATCCTGGATACTTGTCATTCGTTATGCCAATTTGTTGCGCAGGATTTCGTTTACCACCGCCGGATTTGCCTTGCCTCCGGTTGCCTTCATAACACCGCCAACAAAGAAGCCAAGCAGCCCGACCTTGCCGGATTTATATTGTTCAACCTGGGCAGGATTTGCGGCGATTACGGCATCGACGGCCGATTCAATTGCACTGGTGTCTGTGATTTGCTTCATGCCATATTTATCGGCAATGTCGCGTGGTGCACCCGATTCGCCATCCAGCATTTTTATAAATATTTCTTTGGCCTGTTTGCCGTTGATTTCAGAAGCCGCAATCATGTCAACCAATTCTGATAAATCAGATGGGGTAATGATGCGCATTTCATCAACGATACCAGATTTTTCGTTCTTTTCATCCCAGTTTTCAGGATGCGCAAACAGTTCGGATATCATCCAGTTTGCAATTGCCTTGGCGCGTTTTGCATCGCCCGCAACGGCGGTATCAAACCAATGTGATATATCCGTACTTTCGGTCAGGCGTGCAGCATCATATTCAGAAAGGCCGAAATCATGCGTATAGCGCGCGCGTGTTGCAGATGGCAATTCCGGCATTGTGGCGCGAATGCGTTCGATTGTTTCGTCGCTGATTACCAGTGGTAATAAGTCCGGGTCAGGGAAATAACGATAGTCAAGCGCATCTTCTTTGCTGCGTGCAACACTTGTTGTGCCTTCACCTTGGTTAAAGTGCATTGTGTCCTGGGAAACCGTTCCGCCATTTTCATAGATTTCAATTTGACGGCGCGCCTCGTATTCAATTGCTGTTTTTATGAACTTGAATGACACCATGTTCTTGGTTTCTGTGCGGGTGCGGAATTTTGTGTCGCCAACAGGACGCACCGAAACATTTACGTCTGCACGCATTGAACCTTCTTCCATGTTTGCCTTGGAAACGCCCAGTGCGCGTGCAATTTCGCGAATTTCGCGCAGATAGCGTTCGGCTTCGTCCGGTGAAGAAATGTATGAATTGTTTTCTGGATTTTTTGTATCCAGGAAAGTGACAATTTCCAACAGGCCAACACCCGTGCGGTTATAGTCTGCAAAAGATTTTGTTGGATGAACATCGTGTTTTAATTTGCCCGCGTCCTGTTCCAGATGCGCGCGTTCAATTAAAATCTTTTTAGGCTTGCCGTCATCGCCCATAATTTCAACCCAGCCGTGGCCAACAATTGGAGCCTCGTCCGCGGGCTGAGAAATCTGGTATCCTTGGGGCAGGTCAGGGTAAAAGTATTGTTTGCGGGCAAAGCGACTGCAACGGGAAATTTCTGCGTTCAGTCCAAGTCCCATTTTGATAACCTGTTCGACACAGTGTTCATTTAATACTGGCAACATTCCAGGCATGGCCGCATCGACCATTGAAACCTGGGTATTAGGGGCGACACTTGGGTTATAGTCCGCAGATGCACCACTGAATACCTTGGACTTGGATAACACTTGGATGTGTGTTTCCAGACCGATTACCAATTCCCAATCACAAGTTTTGCCTTTTATTGTAAACATTTTATCTTTTTCCCTTGCTTTTTTGTTTTTCGTATCCTATTATCTGTTCCGCAGTTGGCTAGGTAGCTCAGTTGGTAGAGCAAGGGACTGAAAATCCCTGTGTCGGCGGTTCGATTCCGTCCCTAGCCACCAGAATCCTTTCTTTCGACCGTTTTGGTCGAATTTTTTTATTTTCTTACTTCCCCATTATTGTTGTTGGGCGGTTGTCAATTGCAGCCGCGGTTTCAATATGTTTGGCCAATTGCAAAACGCGCATGTCGTCAAAGCGTGTGCCAACAACCTGCATACCCAATGGCAGGCCATTAGATGCCAGACCGCATGGTACGCTGCATGCTGGAACACCGGCCAGGTTCATCGCAACCGTGAATAAATCAAGTGCATAGAATTCCAATGGTGACAGTCCCGCATTCAATGGCATGGCCGTGCCGGCAGATGATGGACATACTATTAAGTCGCATTGCGCAAATGCGGAATTAAAACTGTCCGCAATCATGCGACGAACGCGTGCGGCCTGCATGAAATATACATCATACGATTCGCTGGATAAAACTGCTGTGCCAATAATCATACGGCGTTTTACTTCGTCGCCAAAGCCCGCCGCGCGTGATTTTTTGAATGTGTCGTATATGTCGCTGCCTTCAACCCGCAGGCCATAGCGCATGCCGTCATAACGCGCCAGATTTGATGAAGCCTCGGCCGGGGCGATGATGTAATATGCCGCCAATGCATCCAAGATATTTGGTATGGAAACTTCTACTATTTCTGCCCCCATGGATTTCAAGTCGGATATGCGTTTTTCAAACAAAGATTTCATGTCGTCTGAAATTTTTACATCCATAAATTCGCGAATAATGCCGATGCGTAATTTCTTGCCTTCGCCCAAAATTGGATCCAATGGTTTGTTGCATGCAAAGCCTTGTTTGCATGATGTTGAATCCTTGGTATCGTGACCCGCCATGGCGGACAATAATAATGCTGTGTCGTCAACTGTGCGTGCAATTGGACCCGGTGTGTCCAGACTGGACGCAAATGCAACACAGCCCCAACGGGAACATAGGCCATATGTTGGTTTCATGCCAACCATACCGGTAATGGCGGCCGGAAAACGGATAGAACCACCGGTGTCTGTACCGGTTGCGGCAATTGCCAATCCGGATGCAACGGCGGATGTTGAGCCGCCCGATGAACCGCCGGCGGTTAATTGCTTGTCCATTTGCCATGGATTGATTGGTGCGCCAAAGAAACTGGTCTTGCTGAAAGTTCCCATTGCGAATTCATCCAGATTTGCCTTGCCCAACAGGACCGTTCCGGCATCAATTAATTTTTGTGACACTGTTGATTCATATTCTGGGATAAAATTTTCCAGCATGCGTGAAGCGGCGGTTGTACGAATGCCGCGTGTAGCAAATAAATCCTTCATCGCGATTGGTGCGCCGTCCAGTGGTAAAGCATCGCCGGCGGCGCGTCGTGCATCTGATGCCGCAGCATCGGCCATCGCGCGTTCGGGGGTGGTCGTGATATAGCAATTCAAATCCGTACCATATTTTTCAATGCGTTCCAGATACGCGCGTGTTAATTCCACGGCACTGATTTCGCCGTTATTTAATTTTTGTAATGCTTCGGTTAATGTCAGGTTAATCATTTCGCTCTTCTTTTATTTTTGTTTCGCATAGTGTTTTGGGAACAGTATTACGCCCAATGTGTTTTTTATAAATTCGTCACAGCATTTGCCATTACCCAGATTGTTTGCACAACATTTTAGTTTTTTTGCATCGTTCCATTTTTGTGTTTTTGATGCACTGGCACATTGTGGGGTTGTGTCACAATAAAACAAGCTGTCAATATCCAATGAACGATAGCGATGTGCGCCCGCCGGCATTTGGCCAAAGTTTACCTTGTCGGTTAGTTCCATGCTTAGTGTTTTTATGCATGCGTTTGGTGCAACTTTGGTTGTGTTAAATGCATCCATAAGTTTTTGCGCATCTGTATCAGAAATGTACCCCAATGTTTTTATATGATCGGGGATACTTTCATATGGTATGTATTCTACAAAATTAACAGCAATTAACTGTTTGGCTTGTGGCATGTTATTCTCCGTCCATGACCTTGGGTACGGCGAAATAGCCGCGGGATGTGCCGGCGTTATCAGGTGTGTTGGCCAAAACCAAGTCGCGAATATTGCCGTCTGTGACGATATCGTCGCGACGCGGTAATTCGTGTTCCACAGGGTTTAACAGTGGTTCAACACCCGTTGTGTCGATTTTTTGTAATTTATCCAGCCATTCAACCACGGAATCAATATTCATTTCAGCCAGTTTTTCGTCGGAAATTTCAATCTTAATCAGGTCTGCGAATTTTTGTAATTGTTGCTTGCTAAATGCCATTTTCAATCCTATATTTACAAAGTAAAGGAATTATACAATGATTTTACCAGATTTCAAGGCTTTTCCACGCACTGGGCGCATAGTTGGTATCGATTGGGGACAACGCCGTATTGGGGTTGCGATTTCGGACCCATCGCGTGAATTTATTTTTGCGCGGGATGCGATTGTTTTGCCACATGGTGCGGAAAATCATGCGGAATTGGTCGAAAAAATTGTGACAGACGAAGGGGCAACGGCAATAATCGTCGGATTGCCATTACATGCGGACGGAAGTGATAGTGATACAACAAAAATGGTGCGTGCTTTTGTTGAACGCTTGTCGGGATTAACCGATTTGCCAATCGGGTTGATAGAGGAAAACTTAACATCGCATGTTGCCCAGGAAAATATGGGGCGTGTGCGTGTTCGTGATTTAAAGAAAAAATTGGATTCTGAATCCGCGCGGGTCATATTGGAAAACGCAATTGCATTAATAAATCGGGCCTGAAAAAAAGCCCGATTTTTATGCGTATAGCGCGTTTTTTATTCGTCGCTTTTGTCCGGTATATTCCCGTCCGCGGAAAGTAATATTGCAATCCATCGTGTGGAATCAAATTGGGCGGTGATGATATATATGGCGACCAACATGGGAACACTAAAGAACATGCCCGCGATACCCCAAATCATTCCCCAGAATACCAAATTAATTAATATGGCCAGCGTGGACAGGTTTAATGTCTTGCCCGTTAATTTTGGTTCAAGGATGTTGCCAAATATTATCTGAAGCGCAATTAAGCCGACTGCAACCAGCAATGGTTGTTGCAACGAACCAGCACTCGCAAGTGAGTAAAGGATTGGCAGGCCACACGCGACAATCGCGCCGATTGTGGGAATATAACTGGTTATAAATACAATAAATGCCCATATGCCGGCGAATTCTACGCCCAGGAATTGAAGCCAGAAATACGATGCAATACCTGTTATCGCGGAAATAGTTGTCTTTACAAACAGGTACTTTTTCATGTTGCGGTCGATGCTGGTTAATATATAACTGGATTTCTTGGATTGGCGTTTGTTTGGAAACAATGCAGTCAACTTTTTATCAAATGTGCTTTGTTCGATAAACATGAATATCATATAGACAAAAACCATACCCATTGATGCCGCAATTCCCGCAAGGGATGAACCTATGTTTGCGGCAATCTTGGTGATGTTTGGTATCATGCTGGAATCAAATTTAATGCCAATCGACCCCGAAAGATATGTGCCAAGTTCTGTTAACTTGTTCTGAATCGCGGGCAGGGATGACATCAGTTCCGTGAACATTGGGCGGACCTGGGTTGAAAATAAATAAATCAGGCCACCAATTGATGCCAGTGACATAAGGTTCGCAACCCAGTCGAATATATGTGACCAAATTTTTTGGGCGCGTGTTTTTGGGGTGGTAAATGGAAAAATTTTCCGGCAATAGTCCGCGATTGCGTTAATCAGGTACCACAAAAAAGTAGCAACCAACAGGGGGATAAATATCGAACGGCCCAGCCATAAAAGCAAGGTTAAAATTACAAAAGAAAATACTTTGTTCATATTGTGTTATCCCCCCCTAGTGTCGGTTAATTATGCAGATATCATGATTTTTTGTATTGCAATTACAAATGCTATGATAAGAGCAAAGTTCAATATAATTGCCATGGTTGCATAGCCGCGACCAATGTTTTCTATCATTTTCTTTTGGCCGACGATAGTTGCCCATATGCCGAATATTAGTGCACCGATAAATGTGTATGGTATAGAATTTAGTCCATAGAACAGTGCTGAAATGCAAGTTATTATTATGAATGCACTTATGGTGTTCGCCTGTTTTGAAACCGTCCAATTCATGATGCGCAAATACCATGGCGACTTAACAATGTGTTCTTGTTTTTTTGCCTCTTTGGTATTTAACAGATATCCGGCTGTCCATAACATTGAGAATCCGAATGGAAAACTGCAAATGATTTTCCAACGCGAAATCCCAAGTTCGCGTGCGCGCATATATGATGCGTATAGGTTAGATATTGATACACCAAATAAGTAAAGGTATCCAATGATAAGTGTCGATATAAATAGCGCGATTAAAATATTTAAATTTTTTGTCATCAGCATTTGCGATAAGGGCAAAGACTGAATAATTAGAGTAAACAGAACAGATGCGATGCCCGCCGTCACAAGTTGCAGGTTATATAATGATATAAAGTTGAATTTGCTCATTTTTGTGTCGGGTAATTTTTTAATCAGGAATATAACGCCACTGATTAAAGCAAGCATTGTGAGTATGGTGGTTGTTATCTGGGTGCCGGCGATGGTCATAAAATGTCCCAGTCCATAGGATATAAGCAATGCAATAAAGCATGCAATAAATGTGAATGCGGCGAATTTAAGTGGTGCCCATAATATCCACTTGGATAGTGTTGATTGTGTTGGTGTTTTCATTGTGGCTCTCCTTGTCCTTATTAAGATGATAGTTATTTTATCATAATTTCACCGTTCGATAAAGTTGTTATATCGGTTGGTGAAACCAGGTCTGTAAAATTCTTTTGGTGGCTGATGAATAAAAATGTTGTGTCGGTCATGCCGTTAATTGTTGTTGCAATTAATTGTTGGGTTGCGATGTCTGCGCCGGAATCTGGTTCGTCCAAAATTGCCAGTCTTGGGCGCGTCATTAATAACTGCAACAGCATCAGTTTTTTGCGTTCGCCACCAGAAAAGCCGACATTCATGCTGCGATTTAGCCATTGTTGCGGGATGTCTAATTGTTTGCGTGCATCTTCAAGCCTTGTTAAAAATTCGCCCATGGACAAATCACGGCCGGTTTGAAATTGTGTGTGCGCGATACAGGAATGTTTAAGAAAACTGGTGACCGAAAGCCCCGGTATTTCCGGAACATTTTGCGCGCCCAAGAATATGCCAAGCAACGCGCGCGTGGTTGTATTTTCATTTGTTATATCGCGATCGTCAAAGAATATATTGCCGGATGTAATGGTGTATTCCGGATTGCCTGCGATGGTTTGAACCAATGTGGATTTGCCGGAACCATTGTGCCCCGCCAACAGGTGGCGCGCGCCATCACGGATGCGCAAATTAATGTTTTTTAGTAGTTCTTTGTCGCCATAAGATACCGACATGTTTTTTATTTCCAGCATTGTTTTAATCCTTTGATAATGCCATTTG
>JAZLDK010000001.1:0-6874 GCA_045614725.1 Candidatus Enterousia sp. | reverse complement strand
CTTCAATATCCATTATTTTGCTTGAATTTGCCGTTTAACGCATTTCGATTCGTCAAACGTGTAATTTGTTCATCCGTGTGCCGAACGCGCTTAAATCGCATTTAAATGGCATTTTTTCATTTGCCGGCAATTTGCCGGGGTTATTAGTTCGATTCTTCGCCGATGGTGGCCGGGTTGGGCCAACGGGCATTCATGAACGCAATAACGGATTGCAAAACGCGTTCGTATTGTTCGTCCGTCAATTCTTTGCCCAGGCACAAAACAATCGTATCCCCTTCTTGCGCTTCGTCTATTTGGCTAAACCCGGCCATCACAAAGAAAAATCGTTGTTGAAATCGTTTTTATCCTTGTTATCTGCGTCGGAAAATATGCCCGTCAAAATGATTCCAAGGACAAGGCACATCACGATTGTCGTTATCAGTATTGAACCCATTGTTATTTACCATTAATCGCGTTAATCAATTGACCCAACAGTTCGTCCGGCACGTTGGCCAAAGAAATGTTCTGTTTGGTTTCGGTTTCGACCTTGCCGGATATTTCGTTGTTGATTCGGTTCTGCCAATGCTCCGGGTCGCGGTTAACAAGGGCGAAAATAACTGCCGTCGGGTTTGGCATAACTTTTTTCGTTACGCGTGTTTGTTTCTTGATACGCGGGTTTCCGTCGGAATCGTTTTCGTATTCTGTTTTGATTTCTTCGTATTCCGTCCCGTTTACCAACACTTTCAATGAACGTTCGGCATCGGCCAATATGTCATTGTGTAACCATTTCTGATATTCTTCTTTGGCATTTTTGACCGCATCGGAAAAGTCGGGTTTAGTTTTCATCCAGGTGTAAAATGTGTCCTTGTGAATCCCCGCCAATTCCGCAGCGTGTTCGTTCGTTTCGCCCTGTACAATGTATTGGCAAATCTTTTGTACCGTCTTGGAATTATACTTTGCCATATCAGTTTGTTTTAATCGCCTTTTTACCTGTGAATTGTTCCCATCGGTCAATTATCACATCGCAATAAAACGGTTCATATTCCATCATCAGCGCAACACGTTCCGTTTGTTCGGCGGCAATCACTATCGGCCCGGAACCCGCAAACAAATCCAATATTGTTTGTCCGGCTTGCGTGAATTCGTTTATTATCTTCACGAATAACCCAACGGGTTTTTGTGTCGGATGAACTCTTTTTGTACCCTCTGTTTTGCGGTCGCCCTGTCTTGCCATTCCGTTCCATAACCACGGAAACAATTTTGCGCCTTTGTCAAATGAAGTCCACGCCAATTCGCAATCTGCAAATACTGAATCGCCGTTTACTTTATCCCAAATTACCCAACAAGCCTTTGGCGGCAAAAAGTCCGTGAAATAGTTGCCACCGAATATTATTTGATGTTTGGTAATATCTTTCATTATTTTATAACTCTGTTTTGCAGTTTCCGTTGTTTCATCCCCTTTGATTGCATGATAAACGGTTGCATCAATGATTCCCAACCCTTCCCCAACTACCTTTCCGAACGTTGCGGGTTTATCGCCGCCTATCTTTCCCGTATGTTTTACAATATCAATGCCATACGGCGGGTCTGTTATACTGATGTCTAAAATTGCCCCCCCCTGTAAGTTGTTCAACATCAGCGCGTTTCGTGCTATCGCCACACATCAAACGATGTCGGCCCAATTGCCATATATCGCCGAACTTGACACGGGATTTTACCTTTTTGTCCGGGTCGAAGTCATCTTCTTTCACTTTCAGTTGTTCCTTCGGCCATTTCACGCCGTCAACATTCCAACCCTGTAATTTTTCTTTTCCCCAAGATTGTAATTTTTGTTCGTCCCAAACGCCAGCATGGGTGTTGTCCTTTATCAGTATTTCATCTTCTTGTGCTTCTGTAAGGCCGTGCATCAATATTGTCGGAACAAAAATCAATCCCAACAACTTGGCTGCCTCCGAACGGCGTTCGCCGCCGATTATAACCAATTCGCCCGTCCTGTCAGATAACAGGATTGGACGCACTTCGAAAAATGTAGGATTGTTTTTTATTGATTCCGCAAGTTTTTCAACCGCCTCTTTGGTTGATTTACGCGGGTTTTTCGGATTCGGTTTCAATTCTGATAACCGACGATACTCAATTTGTGCCTGTACGTAAATGGCCTGCGGCCGTTCGTTTTTCCCTTTAACGTTTGCCATAGATATTTTGTTTTGCCGCAAAGATAATCAATTATTCTTCATTTTCAATTTTCGGAATGAACGCGGCTTCCTGGGGTCGCTCCGAATAGTATTTGATTTCGACTTGCAAACATTGCCTTTCCGGGCAATCGGCAATCTTTACCAATCGGTTCCCGGCACGGCCTTCGATTGCGTCCCATATTGCCAAAATGATTTGCGGGTCGTTCTTTTCTGCGTACGATGCTTCGATAATGTAACTTTCCCCGGCATCGGTCGGTTCGCATTCATGCCCTGTCACGGATTCGACCATCCGGCACAATGCCGCGTCAAACGCGGTCAATTTCCTTTGCCAATCTTCCATATCAATGAATTTTACGTTGCACAATATCCCATCCGTCCGGGCCGAATGCCATTGCCATCGGATATTCGGTAATATCGCCTTTGGGAACGACGATGTCGTACAATCCCAATTGGCCCTTTACGGGCATTTCAATTACAGGTCGCGGGCGGCGCATCAACCATCCCCACCCCTTTTTCGGGCGGTCTTTTTCGGGGATACAGGTTGCGGCCCAATCTTCGGGCGTGAAATCCTCAACGGGTTTCGTGTCGTACAATTCCACAAACCCGCAAGTAACGCCGGAAAGCATTCCGGGCAATGTGGGTTTTGCCGACGCGCATATCAGTATGTCACCCCGGTACGTAATGTTCCGGGAACGAACTTCGATTGTCTTTGTGGCATGATAAACGCCATCTTCGTCCCTGTATTCGGTTTGCGTCAACAAATTGGCGTACGGTTGTTTGACGGTCAATGCCTTGTAAACATCGTGGATGTCCGGGTTATAATCTTTCTTGTCTATTTGCATGGCTTCCAAATTTAAAAGGGCGAATCGTTTTTAAACGGAACCGGTGCTGGTGCATCGTCGCGCTTTTGGCCAAGCAATTCCAATTCTTCAACGTACACTTCGGTAATATATCGCGTTTGTCCGGCGTTGTCTTCGTACGACCTGGTTTTCACTTTGCCGACAATCAGCAACGGCGTTCCCTTCTTGACGTATTGTTCGACAACCCCGGCCAAGCCGGTACGATTCACAACGATATTGTGCCAATCGGTTGTTTCGGGGATTTCCCGGCCGTCTTTGGTCGTATATCCGCGTTCGGTTGTGGCCAACGAAAATTGTGCGACCTTGCCGCCATCTTGGAAATCCGTAATTTTTGGGTCTTGCCCCACGTTTCCTTTGAGGATGATTTTATTCATGTCTATTCGTTTAATTAGTTAATCATCAAATTTCGCACCTTGCAAAAGGTATCTTTTTTTGTTGTCGCTCCATCCGGCGGCCGCATTCAGTTTCACGCGTTCGTCATCGCGTACAAATTCCACCCACACGCCCGTCGAAGATTGTTCCAACAACCGAACCAACCGTCCGACAAAGAATGTCCGGAACCGGTAATATTCGCATCTTTCGTTCACGGATACGACGCGTTTAGTGTTTACAGGATGCGGGACAAACGGAGCGCGTCCGGCCTTCTTGAAATTCGCCCTTGCAAAATCCTTGCGTATCGAACGCCGTACCAATTCGCCGTAATCCTTCATCAGTCAAACGGATAATCGTTCGTTTGTCCTGTTAACCATTCATACGCGGCAATGATGCCTTGTTCGTATGACATTCCCGGGGATTCTGATGTTCCTTCGTCAATGTTGTCAACGCAACGATTCAACATCATGTCAATTTCTTTTTCTGTTCGTACAATATTTTCCATAATCTTATTACGTCAAAGATAGGTAATCTTCCCTTAATTTCCCAATTCGTTCCATGTTCGAACGATATATCCGCATACTTTCCCGGTTGCCGTTTTCCCACTTGTTGTGCATTTCGAAACAAAGGATGTTGACGTTACGCGGGTCATGTGCCATTTCCGGATGTGCGCCGCGTGTAAGAATGTGGCTTACATATGTCGCGGAAAAATGCCGTAACGGACGCATCGTTTCTTCGCATATATGCGGCATATTGGCCCAACACCAACGATAAAACTTTTCGTTTTCTTGCGGCGTGTGGCCCGTCCCGAACAACTCCCGTTGTAATGCCACCCGTAATTGTATGTCAAGCGCGAAACGCCGGTCAATCAATGGTTCGTAACCGTGTTGCCGGGCATAATCATACAATTCACGGGTGTCAATTACAATTGGTTCCATTTACATTGCATCAACGGGTAATTTGTCGGGGTCGGCTCCGTTTTCGTTGCCAAACAAGGATAATTGCGCCTGTTTGCCGTTGAAAAGGAACTGATACACTTCCGATTTGATTTCGTCGCATATCTGTTCCAATTCTTCCTCAAAACCGAACGAAATTTGTGCGACCTTGATACGCGGCGTGTTGATGCACGTTTTAAGGCCATTCGGAGTTTCGAACACGGACGTGATGACAACGCCGATGTTATCGTCGCTTCCGCTCCATGACACGCCACGTACTTCGATTTTGTCAATCAGTTCTTCGGCGAAATTCCGGGCCACGGCTTTTTTGGTTTCCGTCAATTTCATTTCGTCGGATTCCATAAGCGTCAAAAACGACGTGATGTTGAAAACGCGGGCCACGATTGGCCGCAAATCGTCGAACAATCCTTGCAAATCGGGATGAATGTCGCGCGATACGCTTGCGCTATAATCCGTCAATGATGCTTCGCCGCCGATGGTTTCCGCAACCTGGTATTCGGCTTGCAACCCGCCGTTCGGGTTTAGTTTGACCTTGGAAAGATTGAAATTCTTTTCGGTCGGAATCGTCTTTTCTTCCATATCGCTTTTTATTTATTGTTTTCCGGGGCCGCCGGTACGGGGTCAAGAACGCCAACGGCGATTTCGACCAATTGTTTCAAATCTTCAACAATCGCAAGTTCGGCCGGGTTGGCCTTGGCCTTGCGTTGGTGCGCCAACCAATTCTTCATATATTCCACGTAGAATGCCGGCGTGTTGTGGAACGAAAGAACGTTCCGTTTTTCTTCTGTCTTTGCCATATTATTTTATTTTACAAACAAATTCAATAACGGGGTTTATGTAATCGGTATCATAAAGCCAATCACGGTTTCTTGAATCATTCTTAAAACCAACAATCTTGTATTTGTATTTTACGCCTTTCAACACATAAGTAACAATCCCGCCAATACCCGGACAATCAATGTAATTTCCATCCTTGTCAAAAATTTCAATATGTGGTGCTTCTTTTTGACATTCCTTTGGAATCATCGCTTGGAAATTATACCATTCTTTCTTCCGAAAAGGAACGCCGTATATTTTGGCTTGGATTTTTCTGATTAAAGTAAACATATTCAGAAATCGTTTTGTTCCAACAGGGCGGCCGCAACACCGGTTATTTTCCCGGAATTTGCGTTTTCCCGCGTTTCTGTCTGTTGGACGGGTAAATTATCGTTTTCTTTATTCAAGTCGAAATTTGGGCCGTTTCCGTGCGTTTTCGCGATTGGTTCCTTTTCGCACGGAATATTGCCCATCAATTGATTGATTTTCTTTTCCGCGCTTTCAGCATCAACGACCGGTTCGGGGTATTCCTTTACTTTAAGTTCAACAATTCCACGTTCGACCAACACGGGCAAGCAACGGGCCACGGCTTTCACATCTTCCAACGCATCGTGCGCGGGAAAAGATTCGCCGGGAAAGCATCGCGAATACAATTCTTCCAAACGCGGGAACTTTACCCGGCCGTTGGCCATCCGCGCATCAACCCATGCCATTGCCGAACGCATCGTGTCAATTCGCTTGCCCTTGAACAAGGCATCTTCGACGCGGTTGGCATCGTAGTATTCACGGCCCAATTCACGCAAAATGTTCGCTTTGACAATTGACGTGTCAAAATGGATGTTGTGGGCGCAAATCAACGGAGTTTCCAAGCAATCTTCGATGAACTTGTCAATGACAATGGCGAACGGTTCGCCGTGTTCCTTGGCATACTCCGTTGTAATTCCGTGTACGGCAACGGTATCTTCGGGTATTTCCCAACCATCCGGGCGAATGATGTGCGATTCCTGTTTGAATTGGTTGACCCAGGCAATCGAAACTATATGCGGGAAATCCATGTAATCGGTTTCCCATTGCGCGGAACGCCCCGGAATACCGGTCGTTTCGGTGTCAAATATCAAAACATCATTAATCGTCATATCGCTTCACTTATAGGTTATTTCGATTCAATAAGTTCGGTTTTGCCGTCTTTGCGGTTTCCGTACAACGACGAACCCGGGCCGTATTCCTTCCATGCCTTCAACACGGTTGACAGACTGAAAAGCGTTATTTTACTTCCATTGCGGACAATAACGTAACTATCAAATTTCGTTTCGTCAATCTTTTTCATTTCGCATTGTTTTGATTGGTGTAATTTTCAAGATAGGAAATAACTCTGTTATATGCAAATACCCTGTATTTCCCCACAAATTCATAATTATCAGACAAAAAATTATTCATTTGTTCGTCGCGACAAAATTGGACGATTTTTTCTTTTTGCCATTTGGCCATTTCTTTCAATGCCTCAATTATTGGTTCGGGGTTTTGGTCGCTTCCTACAAGCGTCAACGCAATTTCCCTTGCCTTGTTTTCAATCAATTCTTGTTCCATGTCAAATTGTTTTTGGGTCTTCAATGTAAACATACAGGTTTTCGGCGGCGAATTGTTTCAACCATTCAAGATAATCGGACATTTCCGCAACGGACAAATCGCGTATTCCTTT